>WQVG01000031.1 GCA_009781675.1 Candidatus Bathycorpusculum acetigenes
TCCCGATATTCAGAAGCCTGATGTGATTCTTCCCGATATTCAGAAGCCTGATGTGATTCTTCCCGATATTCAGAAGCCTGATGTGATTCTTCCCGATATTCAGAAGCCTGATGTGATTCTTCCAGAAATCCTGTGTCCAGAACATAGTATCGGTATCTAGTTGCATTGCATAGCAAAAACACAAAATGGGTAGAGGCACATTTTGTCCCTCTCCCAAAACACCCCCAAAAGGCGGCATTTAGCCGTCTTTCTTTTTTGTAACCTGGCTCTTTGACTTTAGTATCGTTTCCTAAAATTATTCACTATCGGATCGTTAATCTAATTGTAGTATAAAGCAAGGGTTGCTGTTCTTTATCCCTTTTAAGTTTTAAGATAGCGTATCCCTAGTGTTTTTGAGCGGTTTCTTATTTTGGGTTTTTTGTAGGGTGGTGGTGTAGTGTAGTGATCGTTTGTTTGTGGTATAGAAACCTTCTTTACCCAAACTGTGGTGTCACAGTTAGGAGATACGTTTATGCCTTTAGTGTTTATCATCGGAACTGCGGGTTCAGGTAAATCTCTTTTTACAGCCGCTTTTGCTGATTGGTTGAAGATGAGTAAGCAAGATGTTGCTGTTGTTAATCTTGATCCGGGCGCACTTAAATTGCCCTATCAGCCCGATGTTGATGTTCGTAACTATGTCGATGTTGGGGATTTAATGGAGAAATATAATCTGGGACCCAATGGGGCTCTTATTATGGCTGCGGATTTAATTGCTGATGAAATTGAAAACTTGACGCGTGACATTGATGAGGCTCATGCTGATCTTGTTTTGGTGGATACGCCTGGTCAGATGGAGCTTTTTGCTTTCCGTGCGAGTGGTCCCTATATTGTTAATGAGTTAACCAAAGAGCCCAAGGCTCTTCTTTATCTCTTTGATGCTGTTTTTTGTGTTAATCCTCTTAACTATGTTTCTAATATGTTTCTTTCGGCCGCAGTGTATAATCGTTTCTTTCAGCCTCAGTTGCATGTACTCTCAAAAACTGACTTGGTGCCCTCGGGGGATGTTCAGGCGGTTGCGTCTTGGTCAGCTAATCCTTTGGCGCTTGAAGATGCCATCGAGGCAAAGCTGGAGGGTACCAAACGTCTCTTTAGCCGCAACATGATGCAGGCTATCAATAAATTGGGCTTAAAATTCCTCCTCTCTCCTGTGTCCTCAAAGACAAACGAGGGTATGGTTAACATAAACACCATATTGGAACGTATTTTAAATGAAGGCGAGAAATACACCACTTAGTTAGGCATTGATAAGGGTCCAGGTGGCGGCAAACGCGCCCCGCTTAGCCTTTAGTGCTGATTCAGCTCCTGCCACAACAATCACATCATTGTCCTGGGGCTTTAGTTGCTCTATCAGCTGGTTTGCGGCTTTTGGAAACTGTTTTTCTATACTATCACTTACCGATTCAATCCAGAGATGGCGGTCTTTGTATACTATGACAAGGGCTTGGCGTGCACCTGCGATGATGGCGGCATCGCGTTGATCGATGCCTGAACCAACTTTTTTTCCCCGGTCTCTCACCAAATAGGCATGATTAAACTCTGAGGGGGTTAAATCTGATTTGGGCATGTCTGCTTGTTGAGGAAAAACATCTTTGAGTTGTTGCCAGATTTCCCTACCTTTCGTGGTTAGGTTGGCGCCGCCTTTGGAGATCTCAATCAGCTCGGCTTCTTTGAGCCGACTGATGATGGTGCGAACTGCGCCGTCGCCGACACAGAGTTTTTCTGCTAATTTATTTCTGCCCAACGACCTCGCAGCTAACAATTCTAGTGTGTAGTATAGATGGAATATGGTAAATGATGTAGAGGGTCCAGGTGCTTTTTTCTCCGCAATTTGCTGCATAAATCTCTTCAAAGATGCCGCCATATTTCCACCTAACATATTAGCGTCAACTGGGTACTTATAATTTATCCGTCCACACCCGGATTTCTTGTGACTCCTTGAACTCCACAATTGTCTATCTGTTTTTGATCCCTATCTATTGAATTGTATGCTGTATGTTGTATTCATAATTGGTTTGTTGAATTGGTGGCTGAAATTGTTTGTTAAACGTGACGTTTTGCTATGTTGATATTGTAAAGGAATTTTTTGAGCAGAAAGGCATATAAGAAAATTGGCTGGTAAATAGGCTACTAGTTGCTTAACGGAAGAGAACCCCATGAAGCGAAACGGAAAATACTTGTTCACATCTGAATCTGTCGGAGAAGGTCACCCAGATAAAGTTGCCGACCAAATTTCTGATAGCGTTCTAGATGCTATTTTCACCCAAGACCCCAAAGCCCGTGTCGACTGTGAAACAATTGTCATGCAGGGCACAGTTATAATTACTGGCCAAATCACAACCCCCGCCTCGGTGGATATTCCAAAAATTGTCCGCGCAACCCTAAAAGAGATAGGCTTTGACAACGCCAAAGACGGCCTAGACTGGGAAACTTGTGGTATTTTGGTCTCCCTGACCGCTCAGAGCCCCGACATCGCCATGGGCGTTAACGAATTTAACGGTCACGAGCAAGGTGCAGGGGATCAAGGTATGGTTTTTGGCTATGCCAGCAACGAAACAAAAGAACTCATGCCTCTGCCCATCATGCTGGCGCACAAACTCGTAAAGCGCCTAGCCGAGGTGCGCAAAGACGGCACCATGCCCTACCTGCGTCCTGATTGCAAATCCCAAGTCACCGTTGAATACGAAAACGGCAAACCAAAAAGCATCCAAACCGTTGTCATAGCCGCCCAAAACAACGGCTCCATCGAAGACACCATCCTCAAAAAACAAATCATCGAACAAGTCATAAAACAAGTCCTCCCAAACGAACTAATCCACAACGACATCAAATACGTCATAAACGGCACCGGCCGCTTTGTCATCGGCGGAACACTTGCCGACTCAGGCCTAACGGGCAGAAAAATCATCGTTGACACCTACGGCGGCGTCGGAAGCCACGGCGGCGGATGCTTTAGCGGCAAAGACCCCTCCAAAGTCGACCGAAGCGGATGCTACATGGCCCGATACATCGCAAAAAACATCGTTGCCGCAGGCCTAGCTGATCAATGCGAAATCCAAATCAGCTACGCCATAGGCGTCGCCCAACCCATATCAGTACTTGTCAACACCTACGAAACCGGCAAATTAGCCGACGAACAAATCCTAGAACTGGTCAAAAAACACTTCGACATGCGCCCCAAAGCCATCATCGACCAACTCAACCTGCTAAGACCCATCTACAAACAAACCGCAACCTTTGGCCACTTCGGACGCGACGAACTACCCTGGGAAAAAACCGACAAGGCAGACAACCTCAAAAAAGACCTCGAGGCAATCAAAAAAGCCTAACCCCCCTTCCCAAACTTTATTCAAGCTTCTCAACAAGATGAACCTTAGCTTCATCTTGATGGCTCTTAACCCTATAGCCTAAAGCTCTAGGTCCCTGGTTCTGTTTCTAATGTTTTTTATCCGCCGCCGGGTGAGCCATGAAACGGTGTGCCTTCCCAGAGAAGTTTCCACCAATCATCCTCTGTTATGGTCTCTCCTTGCACGATTATTTCTAAAACTGTCCTTAACATGGCATGGTGGCGGCATTCGTCTTCGAGGATGGCGTTTAGAAGAAAGGTAACTTTTTCATTCTCTATTTTGGGGATTTTTTCTTTGAGACTTTTTATGAGTTTAGCCTCTATAGCGATGTGCTTCTCCACCAGCGCCCGCTGTTTATCGAGGTCTTCTTGAGCTAAGGCCGTAGCGTCACTAGTCAACAGGGTGATGGCTGAATTGTAGAGCTCAGCATGCTTCACAGAATCCAGTGAAACACCCCGCAACACACCTCTAACAGCAGGATTTTTCATACCCACCAAAGCTTTTTCTAAAGAATCCACAATTTCATTCTCTACTCCTACCTGCCCTTTGAGGAAATTCACTAAACTATTTTTCTCAGCCTCCACCATACAAACCTCTATCCTTTATTGTCAAATAACAATTTGGAGAATTGTTTAAAAAAATAATAAAAAAAGGAACTACTCATCGTTTTATTCAAGTTCTTTGCCTTCTTCGATGAGTCTTTTTACTTTTTGACCGCCTTTATGGCCGATTTCACTGTAAAATTCAGGTCCATGTCTTTCGGCGGTTTTTTCTCCTCCGAGTCGACCGGCTTCTTCAACGGTCATTTTACCTTTCCTTCTATCAGACAACCATTTCACCTCCTCCTATTCTTCTTCAACTAGAATTGTAAAGAACGATTATTTTCCTTCACGTGCCTTGCCTTCCTGGATAAGTCTTCGGACCTTCTGTCCACCTTTATGTCCTATTTCCTCGTAGAATTCTCTGCCATGTGTTTCTGCTGTTTTCCGTCCGCCTTTCTGTCCGCCTAATCGACCTGCTTCTGCAACGCTCATCGTTCCTTTCCTTAGGTGATCAACCAACAAATTCACCTCCTGTTGGAACCCCTGGTTCAAAGATGATGGGGTGTATTTTTAAAAAAAGACTGGCAGGCTATTCTTCTTCGAAGTTTTTGCCTTCCGCAATTAGTTTTCTGACACGCTGTCCGCCGCGGTGTCCGGCTTCTTCGAGGCTGGTTTTACCTTGAGCTTCTTTTGTGCCTTCATGCTGTCTGGCTCTTTGTGAGCCTCCTTTGCTGCCGATTTCGCTATAAAATTCTGGGCCGTGTGTTTCGGCGGTTTTTTCTCCTCCGAGTCGACCGGCTTCTTCAACGGTCATTTTGCCTCTCCTTTTGTCATCACTCAATTATTTCACCTCCAAAAAAGTTAAACGGGCGCTTTGCTTTTTTCCAGTGGTCTAGCCCCAAACATTATTCTTAAACATATGTGGCTATTTGTGCACAGCAACAGCAAAAACTTGCTAACAAGATGCTGATGTAGTACGTGTAGATCAACAACAAAATCCATGGTCAGACTCTTGCTATTCGGTTTCGCGTTTTTTGCCTTCTTCGATGAGTTCGCGGACACGTTGGCCTCCTTTTGGGCCACCAATCCTTCCGCCTTTGCGTCCGATTTCGCTGTAGAATTCTTCTCCATGCGTTTCAGCTGTCTTCAACCCGCCTCTACGGCCTGCCTCTTCTACAGTCATTTTTCCCTTTCTTTCTTCCAAAAATCTCACCTCCATCAACAAATTAAAGCTGCGAAAATGGAAACGCGTTTTTTAAAAATTGGTTAGCGTGCTTCGCGTTCCTTTCCAGCTTGAATTAGACGTCGAACTCTTTGTCCGCCGCGGTGTCCGGCTTCTTCGAGGCTGGTTTTGCCTTCGGCTTCTTTTGTGCCTTCGTGCTGTTTAGCGCGTTCTGAGCCTCCTTTGCTGCCGATTTCGCTGTAGAATTCGGGGCCTCGTTCTGCTGAAACTTTTTCTCCGCCTTTGCGTCCGATTTCTTCGTAGAATTCCCGTCCATGGGTTGCAGCAGTTTTCTGTCCGCCTTTCCTTCCGGCTTCAGCAACTGTCATTTTACCCTTTCTGGGTTCTTCAGTTCGTGTACTCAAAAAATTCACCTCCTAATGTACGATGGAAAAGTAAACAAGAATAGAGCCGAATAACCGCTCATAAACATATGTTGTTGTCGTAAGACAGTAACATGCTAATTGTTATCTTTACAGAAACCCAATTATTACACAAAACAGCTAAAACACAAGCATCAGAGACAAGATAACAAAACTACACGTCAATTAATACAAATATTGCGAAAAACAACTTTAAATTAATCTTATTATCTTAACTAATTTCGATATTGCCAAAATATTGCTAGTGTTGATTTTTAAAATAATTGGTGACACAGTATTGGTTTCTTAGATAGCGTTCATTTGCACAAAAAGACTCTTCTAACTTACGCAAAGATGCGCGCACGCCAACCCGCAGGGGCACAGTCAAACATCCGGAAAAATGTGTATTTATTTCACAAAATAACCGTGAATAATATTGTATAAATATTGACCTTTATTGCAATTTTATAGTGAATTAAATGTATGTACATGAGTTAATTTATATTGAACAGGGTACTAATAATCACGGTGTGCCATGAAGATTCTTCTGATAAATCCTCCCCAGACCTTCTATTTGGGATCTGAGGCGCCGGCAGGTAATTTGCCTCTGGGCCTAATGTATATCGCAGCTATACTCCAAAGGGCCAGCTATCAAGTGGAACTCTTAGATGCCTTCTTTATGGGCAAAGAGGCCAAGCATAGCAGCCAAGCAATCACCATCGGTTTGTCTTTTGCGCAAATAGGCCAACAAATTCAAACCCGCAAACCTGACATCATTGGCATCGCGGGTCCCTTCACCAGCCAGATAGACAACACCATCAAAACCAGCCAGATCGCCAAAGAAATCAACCCCAAAATCTTAACTGTTGTGGGTGGTCCACACGTAACTTTGGTGCCCCAAGAGTTCCTTAAACAAACCCCAACAGTTGACATAGTCGTCTGCGGCGAAGGCGAACACCCCATGCTAGACATCGCCCAATACCACCAGGGCAAAAAATCGCTAAGCGAAATCAAAGGCATCGCCTATCGCCAAAACAACCACGTCATCACCCTAAACCCTCCCTCAGATTTTCTGGCAAATCTAGATGAGTTGCCCTACCCGGCCTATGATTTAGTTGACATGGAACAGTACCTCACCTCCAAACACATCGGGTATCGTAGCTTCCAAAACCGAGCCATATCGATGATAACCAGCCGCGGCTGCCCCTTTAACTGCTGCTTTTGCGCAGTGCACCTCCATATGGGACAGCGCTTTCGGGCTCACTCCGCAGAATATGTCCTAGACCACATCCAATACGTTGTAGATACCTATGGGGTAAAAAATATCTTTTTTGAAGACGACAACCTCACCTTGGACCTCAAACGTTTCGAAACTATCTGTAACGGTTTAATTGAGAAAAACATAAAAATCGGCTGGGAAACCCCAAATGGTGTCCGAGCCGACCGCCTCAACTTAGCGTTGCTCAAAAAAATGAAACACTCAGGCGCTAAGAGCATCTTTGTTGGTGTAGAATCAGGCGACCAGCAAATCCTCGATGCAGTGGTGTGTAAAAGTCTTGATCTTAGTGCTGTGGTTGAATTTGCCAAAAACGCTAAAGCCCTTGGGTTAAAAACAGGCGCTTTCTACATTATTGGGTTTCCTGGAGAAACCAAGCAGCACATGCAGTGCACTGTTGATTTTGCCTTGGAATTGAAACGTAAATATGATGTTGGGATGCATCTGTTTATGGCCACACCTTCCTATGGCACCCGCCTCTATGAAGACTGCAAGGCCAAGGGTTATATTGCTGCGGATTTGTCGTGGGATGCTTTTGCTCAAGCCCGCCAGCCCAGTGGATTACCCCTTATCACCACTCCAGATTTTACTCCCGCAGACGTTAAGGCGATAGCGGCTGAGGCGCTTGCCCAGTACAAGAAGCTCTCGCTTCTAAATCATCTCAAAAACCCCCGGAAGGCTCTGGGAACCGCGTTTGATCAGCCGCAACTTATCCTAAAATATATCAAGAATTTAGCTAAATAATTATTTTTGATTATTAATACACATTATGCATTTGGCGAAGTATGTTGATGTATTATTACTATTGTGGAAAACGCCAACATTTATATTGGTACGTGTGAAACGTTATGTGGTGATATGCGAAATGAAGCGAAATGAAGCAGTCACTTTCCTAAGAGAAATCACCAAAAATTGCAATCAAATGTCGCCTGAGGCTGTTACACTGATTGATTCTCCAGTAAACGATCCGCTCTCCATAGGCTACCAAGTTCACATCAAAACAATTCTAGACAACGAAACAAAAGGACAAATCCAAAACCTCCTCCAAGAACGCAGTTTAGCCTTTATAGAAGAAGCAAACAAAGTGATCATCTACAAACCCAAACCCGCCACTGAAAACATAACAGTACTATAAAACTAACCATCAACAGTCTCTTAATTCTCGGATGAAAGTATGCAAATCCACATATTCAATCAATACGTCATTTTATTATGAATTTGAATGATATTTCAAATTCATTAAGTTACATAAATTTAATTCTTTCTCTGCCAATTTTTTATACACTCCTATTTTCATCTTTTATCTCTAAAACTTCAGCAATATCTCTTTCATTTGGTTTGCCTTTTTTCCATACTTCAAAGACAATTTCTATTTTTTCTTCTGGAGCGTCAATAGCCCATTCTGTGAATTCTGAGCTGGATTCTTTTTCAAACTTTCGAATACCCTTGATAATACCTATACAATATTTCTTAGCGGCAACCGGCATATCGCGTTTCTGATACGTTTTCATTTCATCGATAAATGGACCAAGTGCTTCTTCAAACATGACCCATGCCTCTTCTGATGGTTCAATATAGCCGTATCTAGTTTTACCGGAACGATGATACAGCTCTTCAACATCAAGATTATCCAATTCATTATAAACCTGAACCATAATGGCCTCAGAATCTATATTGCATAAAACTTGATTCGCAATTTGATACACCACATCCTCCAAATTGGGATTTTGGTCAAGCATAATCATTAAAACATTAAATGCGTCGTCTGGATTTAAACTCCGAATAAGATCTTTCTTTGTTATTGACATAATTTAGCACCCACACGGTCTAAACATCATCTCAGCAAGCAGCCTCATTTAATATTAGCTTTTCCAAAAAACATTTTCATCCTTCTTTTTCTTACAAGATATGCTTTTGCTACAAAAAACGCGCCGCTAATGCAAGGCAAGAACACAATTAGATGCTAAACAACCCATCCTTCCAAAGTCACAAACCGCTATTAGTAGATGCCGCCTTCGTGGAAGTAGTAATTCTCTTCTTTTTTAGGACCAAAACTCCGCACCCCGCTCTTCTTGAGCTGACTCCGCAGTTCTTTGGCATATTCTTCACTGACCTCGCCTTTTTTTTGCAGATACGCAATAATTTCTTCAGCCTGATCGGCAGTATCACATCGACGCAGAAAATCCACCGCCTGCGGATTAAAATGCCGCAGTTTATCTGGTATCTTAGTGCGTTGCGCGCACTCCTTTTCATACTGATGTGCCTCTTCACACTCACAAACTTCCACATCCCGCTCCTCTTCTGCTACCGTTGCGTCTTCTCGAACTCCATCTATTGGAACTCGATTTTCTCCCCCTTCGAGTTCACGATAGAGATTGGGGAACATTTTTTTGAGGTTTTTTTTATTCATGGCCATAACAATCAATTTACACCAAAATATCTGCGGCCGAGGTTTATGTGCCTTTTTGCTGAAACCAACACCAGATCATAGACCAAAACCATCCCTGGGGTTGTTTGACTTCAGCCTCTATTCCGCCAATAACACCATTCTCTGCTTCTTGTGAATGGGTTTACATCCTATTCTTAGCGCCAGGTTGGTTAGCGTTTAGCGATTGTTTCGTAGAGGTTCACGGTTTTTTCAGCGATTTTGTTCCATGTGAATTCTGTTAGGACTCGTTTTCTGCCGTTTTTGCCCAGTTTCTTTGCCCAGTTATCTGTTTCAAGGGTGCTTATGACCCCCCATGCGATATCACTTGGGTTGTGAGGGTCGATGTGGTAGCCGCATTGTTCGGGTCCACAACAGATGACAATTTCTCGCATGCCACTCACACCGGCTGCACCTACAACAACAGGCTTTTCCATGCTCATAGCTTCTAGGGCAACGATGCCAAAGGGTTCATAGAAACTGGGGAACACCGCAATATCACATGCGGCATAGTGGAGAATACGCTCTTCTTCGGGGATAAAATCAAAGCAAAACTTGACATAATCGCCCATCTTTGTTATTTGCGTGAGATTAGTTAGGTACTCTTGAAGATCACCAACACCAACGATAACAAGTTTAGCTTGAGGTAACTTGGATAATATGTGCGGCATGGCTAAGATGAGTTTATCTACCCCCTTCACACCAACCAGCCGGCCTATGAAAAGCAACATATATTCATCGTCTTTTATGCCATATTTGGCCCGTATCCGCGCAACATCTTGTTTAGCAATGTGCTCTGGATTATATTTCTGTGGATCCACACCATTATAGCTAACCTGAATCTTTTCTTTGGGAAACCCCAACCCAATAAGCTCATCTTTCATGGCATAAGAAACCGTAACAACCATATCTGCCATCTTACCCGTGCGCAGCTCAATGTTGCTGACTACACCCGAACCAGTGCCCATGGTGCGGCCTTTCTCAGTGGAATGCACATGAAAAGCAAACGGCAACCCCGATTCACGCTTAACAGTTGTGCCGCCCATAGCCGAGAGCCAATCATGAGCAACCACAACATCATACTTCATGCCCTCATGCTTGATTAACTCATTGATAAGCTTGGCCGCTGAAAGATAATTATACACCATAAGCTTACCAAAAAGCTGCTGACCCCGACCCCACTTCTTAATATCCTCCGATATGACATCTGGAAGCGAATCTGAAATGTCGATGTGAAGCGGCCGATGAATCTCTATCCCCCGCCAAATCTCACGAGTCGGCATAGAACCCGCATCATCATTCATAGTAAAAACCGTCACATCATGATCGTTTAGAACAAATTTACGAGTAATTTCAGCCGCATAAGTGCCCAGTCCGCCAACAATTTTTGGAGGATACTCATAAACAAAGACCGCAATTTTCATCAAAGTCACGCCACTAAAGGAGTAGAAACTCTATACTAAAGCTTTACCCATCCCCACCTAAAACCCTTAGCCATTTCAACGGGGAAAAGTTTGATTAGCCTGAAAACCATATAGACTATAGGCAGGTGTTCTGATGAGTTTATCACCCAATAAACAAGAAATACTGACCTCGATGTTTTTAAGCGAAAAACCCCAGAAAGCCACAGATATCGCCAAAGATACAAAAAAAGAATTCCAACCAGTCATGATGCACCTCTTAGGCCTCAAACGCATGGGCTATATCACCACACCCGAAAAAGGCCTCTACCAAATAACCGAAAACGGCAAACGAGTGCTAGGTATACCCGAAACCACCAAAGAAAAAGCCACAGCCATCCTCGCTTACGCACCACACGACAAAGCATTCAACTTTTATGCAACCATCGACAAACCGCTAAACATCCATGCTCACAACCTGCGCGATTTCACAACAAAACTCGAAAAAGTCGACGCAAGCTCACTTGAATTTCATCTCAAACGCGGCGACTTCGAAGCATGGTTTAAGGGCCTAGGCGACGAAGAACTCGTCAAAAAAACAATCCTACTTAAACAACAAAACCTCCCCCCCGAAGAACTACACAAACAACTACAAACTATCACAAAACAACGATACCTAGAACTTGCCAAACTCGCAAATCTACCCATCCCAACCGAATAATCCCTAATCACGCAACAACCACAATTAAAACAACCTGCTTGGTTTCTTCGGACGCTGTTGTCGCGTTCGTTTGCAATAAGAGCAAACAATCGATAAATAATTCCTTAGTATGCAACATTTGCCAAATATTTGCCTACTCCGTTTTGCCTTACTTGAAACTTGGGTATGACCATAAATTTCCAAACATATTCTTTTTTTAATTTTAATTTTAGATGTGCTAATATACAGTTAAAAACAAAATACACATTGCTGGAAGCCACAATAATGTTTACAATACTGCTTACAATACTGATATGACAAGCATTTAAGGTAATGTTTGATAGTGTATGGTCGAGGAATCTCTAAAATGTCGCTAGTAGTAGTTGGAGTTGGAATATGTGTAGTGGCTGTTATGTATGTCATTGTTAAACTTAGCACCCCGACTAAAGCTGAAAGAGAAAAAGAAATACTGGCCCTAATAGAGCAATATATGAATCCAAATGGCGAGAAAAAACACATGATAGATGGGGTGGAAGTAGAAGTGGATAAAAATGGTTACATCAAAAAATCTCGATAAGATGAATCTCCTCCTCTCGGCATTTCAACTATCTGCTTATAAATTCGTCTGAAATACTGCTCGAAATATCAAATGTCGGACAGGAAAAATTTTACAAATAACGTCAATTACTGGCGGTCAATAGTTTTCCAAAGTGAGATATTAAATCGAAAAAAAGAAGTTTAAAAAAATACTCTTAAATATGCCCTGATGTCTGGCTATATTTAAAGGAATTAGGAGATGGATAAATGAACATTGAAATAATTACCAAAGAGGCTGAGATTGCAATAGCGGTGAAATTTCAGGCTGTGGAATTTACTAAAATGGCTGAAATTATGACAGAAGGCTACCAAAAGCTCTGGGTTTATCTAGCTAAATGCGGCAAACAAATGGCAGGTGCACCGTATTGCAAATACACCAACGGCAGTGCGGATTTTATGAAGTGGGACATCGAATTGGGCGTACCTGTTAGTGAACCTTTGCCAGAACAAGGTGAATTCTACATGAGCAAAACCTGCGCGGGCAAAGCGATTACAGCAATACACAAAGGTGCGTATAAAGACATTGAAAAAACATATGCCCCACTGATGCAATATCTTGCGGAAAACAAGTTAGAATCAACAGGCGTGTATTATGATTATTATCTCAACAATCCCGCTGATACACCCGAGAGTGAACTACTCACAAAAGTAGTGTTCCCCATAAAATGAGGTATAAAAACCTCAGTTATTATCCATGCTCAAACAACATCTATAAAATAAATACGAATATTGGGCACATTGATTGTTTTGGCTTTAGCCCTCTACTTGGCTCAGGTATCTATCTGGTTGATGCTGGATAAAAAGATGAAAAAGTTAGGTTATGTGGCTATAGACTGGGTGTCCTTTGAATTTCAGGTTAGTCTCTGACCACTCAACACTTCCGCTGGGTAATCGGGTGCAGAGGGATTTAACGATTGCACCGGTTGGGGTGAATCTGACGCCATCAAGCATTTCACCTTTGGTGATCCCCGATGCGGCAAAAATCATCTCATTACCCTTTGCCAATTCATCTTCCGTGTAGGTTTTCTTAACATCGACTCCTGCGGCCTCTAGTCTACTGAGTCTGTTAGCGTCATCTTTTCTGTCTTGCCAAACCTTAACTAGCATTGTTCCGCCTAAGCATTTTACTGCGGTTGCTGCTATGGTTGCTTCTGCACCTGCACCTGCACCTATTAGCAAATCGATACCTGAGTTGGGCAGACAGGTAACAATGGAGCCAGCGATGTCGCCATCGGTTATCAAGATAAGCCGTACGCCCATTTTTCTGAGACGCTCAAGCAAACCTTGGTGACGTTCCCGTTCCAGCATAATCACTGTAAAGTTGGAAAGATCTAGACCCTTATTTTTTGCCACTGTTTGCACAATTTCTTCAAAGGTCATATCCGCAGACAGTTTACCCTTGGATTGGCCATCTGTGGCAATCTTGAAATAGTAACCATCATCAGGTAACACCTGTAGGCAACCCGCGGGAGCACAGGCTAGAGCAGAAATGGCGTCTTTTTTACCCTTTGAGGTGGCCGTTGTGCCGTCAACTTGATCGATGACAAACTCAACTTTGGGTCCATTACCCGTGCCGACTTTTTCTTTATAGCTAAAAGCCGGCGCATTATCTTTGGGGCCCTCACAACAAATGACTTCTCCGTCCACCTCTGTCTGGTTAAGGACTGCTCGGGAGAAATCCAGTGCGGTTTGGTCTACTTTATCAGAGTCCCCTTTACCGATGTGTAGTGCTGCTCCAACGGCTCCAGCTATGGTTATTCGTGTCAGAGCAGGAGATAACGATCTAAGCGATGTCATGTTACTTCTTCCTCTCGTTTTGCCATAAATCCACAAATTCAATATAATTTTGAGCAATTTTTTCCGCGGCTTGACTCTTGTCTAGTCTGTTGGCTCTGAATTCAACCAGTGGATCCCAAAAAATAGTTCGACCAACCGCAAAGCCGATGATGCCTGGAATTGTTGCGCCGACTTTGAGCCATTCTTGTACCTTTTCTTTTGATTCGCCGCGTCCAAGCGTGATGACACCTGCTTGGCGTCCGTTGCTTTGGGCTTGTGCAACAACCGCTTTGGCCGATTCGGGCTTCTCAACGCCTTCGAGTTTCCAAATCGCTGGTTCCACTCCGCTGTTTTGGATCTGTTTTATGCTCTCAACCATAAGTTGAGGCCGCATGGTGGTGTCGTATTTTTCTTTAGACCCGCCCAGTTTATCTAGCTGTGTGGGGGTTGCTGGGACGATGAGTTCAAAGAGAAAGGGCCGCTTGCTTTCTATTAGGTAGTCGCTGAGTTTTTTGAGGCGCTGGAGTTGTCGTTCATTGAGTGTTGCTTCGCTTTCAGGGTTGTAACGTACCAGCACTTTGAGAAAAGTCGGGCTGAACTCTTCGATGTGTTTGGTGAATTGGTCGCCGTATTCAAAATCAAATTCGTCTTGTCCGGATTTTTCTGCTGGCATAGCAAATTGGAATCCCTCTTGTTTGGCTTCCCGCAGAATATCTGAACCGAACTCTTCATCAACTAATAAACCTGCAATTTCTTTGGGAACTTTTTTTTGGAGCGCCAACTTGAAGCCTTCAAAAATTATCTGTTTAGCTTCTTGGATACTTTTTTTCTCTTCAGCTGTTGGGGGGCGGCCTTTAATTCCGAATAATTTTTCGATAAACGACGCCCGATGATCAAACGCTAGAATTAACAAATCAGTCTTTGACCAATTAGTCATGTGTTCCTACCGTACTTTTATCTGTTTTCTCTCCAATAAATGCATTATTGCTCTTCTGATTTATGTCGGCTCGGTGGGGAAAATAAAATAATAAAGTGTGCCATTAAACTACGGGGTTAAGTATGACTGAATTGCGGGTTGTCACCGTTAAGCTGGCTGAAGAACTCTATCAAGAAATCGCTTTGCGCATTCCCGAGGGTGATCGAAGCACCTTTATCCGCGACGCCATAGCTGAGAAACTACAAACAACCCCCAAACCCGATAAGCTCTTAGCCCTCGAACAGCGCATGGTCCAACTTGAAGAGCAGTTTGGCCAAATTAAAAAATACCTCATCGAACTCGAAATCCTCACTTTCCAGCATGACAAAATCAACCCCTACCAATATGCCCAAGACGACGTGGACCGAAAAATCATAGAGTACCTCCTAAATTACAAATCTGCCACCACCCCTGAAATAGCTGAGTATCTCAAAACCAATCGCTGGATGGTCCTAAACAGGTTACAAAGAATTGAAAAAAACAGCAAAAAACAAGCTGGTAAATCCATCATCAAATATTATGCAGGAGAACGATCAGGAAAGAAAAAAGCCTGGTGGCTCGATGAAACCCTAATCCACGAATAACCTGAATAAGCTACATCTTGCTCTCAGCATGTTGAGAGTTGAGTTATAAACAGATTAAAAAATGGTGTGTGGGGACAGTGCCCACATGTTTAGTATGCTACTACGTTGTAGAACTGAAGCCAAATCATGTTGATATTGTGCTCTTTACCTGCAGTGTCTGTCCATTTTGTTACTTCGTAGTTGCCTGGTGTTGTAACCGTTAACTGTCTATATTCGTTGCTTGATTTGACAACAATACGTAGACCAAAATACGTCTCGAAAAATTCTCCAGAAACCACTAACACACCTTCGTCTTTTTGTTTTTGATCCCAATAAAACACAACACCGGCACCCGCATCATAGGACTGTGCATTGCTAGTAATCTTGACGCCGTATGCATCATCTTTGTCGGCTTCTGTCCATGGATCAGCTTCAATTATATATATAAGCGTCTGGCGTGCTGAGTTAATTTTAATATCATCAATGTAATATCCAATTTCAGCTATTGTTGCGTCATTATAGCGCATGGGTTTATTGTTACCTGTTGCAGTGAAAGTAAAATACTTTGTTTCACCGCCACTGAGTACAAAGCTTGTCGCAGACGTAATGCTAACACTTACATCAGTAGACGACATACCATCACTGGCATAGGTGATTGAGTCTACACGTGCTTCACAGAAATAATCAACCAAGGCTTCTACGGGTAGTATTACTGCGTTTTTGAGTCCTGTTTGAAGTTCCGTTTGGGTAAGCCATAACTGTTCAGTAGCCCCTAACTTTGAAGGCAAATCACCAAGTTGAGGGCTGTTCCTGTTCGTCATGAATACTGATTGAATATTCTTTGCATCGGAAAGTAAACACGCGCCATCTATGGTTACGAGATATTCATCAATCGTTGTTTCTGGGCGAATCTTGGTTGGGGAATCTGTAACAAGCACAGCAACATGCTGAGCGTCTTCTCGCCATTCAGTTTCAGCTATAGCATTCATATAAGCCATAAGTGAATCTTCGGGCTCATCCCCACCCCATATTTCAGTAAGTCCCGTAAGGGCGTTTTGTACGGTTGATAGATCGTAGTCTCCAAGTGGAAGCTCAATACCAAACCAAGGGTGATCATAATCTCTATCTCCAAAAAATGCTGCACCAAAATAGATATCTACTGCACCGGCGTCCATAAGATCAGCGGTAAATTGGCTTAATGTTGCAGCCACAATAGCTCGTACACTCGACATAGAGCCCGTTGTATCTACAACATACATAATATCCATTTTAGGCATCACCGGCAAGTTACTGAAAGGTACGTTCCAGTCCATAGTTTCTCCCCGAGATAGTGGATACGTATCAAATGCCGTTTGAATCAACACTGTTTTATAAGTCGTAGCAGAGGCATTGGGTAAAATCACTAAAAAGGATGTTACAACCAACATCATTGCCAAAACAAATGAAAGATATATTTTATTTGTTTTCATATACACACCTAAACAGATAATATGGTATGTAGTTTTTATATGTATCTTTTTTCGATATTGTTTCAATATTGTTAACTTTATATTTATAAGCGATTGAAGCTGTGTTGGGGTGAAATCTCCATTTGGAAGGTGTGCAATTCCCATGCCAGCCCCAATTCGTTGGGTACGTTTCCGTTTCTCCCCTAACACCTACTACTTTGTGGAACCGAACAAATCAACACATTTTTACCGCAAACAGTTTAACATCAGTTAGTTAATGCCTGTTACGTTTTTTGGAGGGTTGCATTTGAAAATTGTGTAGTGCGGTAACTTATTATTTTCAAGTAGCCATTTTTCGATATCTACTGCGGGAATGCCCTCATAGTTGCCCTTAAACGAGCTTTCTTTGTACAGCACTATTTTGGGGTAATTATCTTTGATGTTTAATAGCGAAACAAATTCTCTTTGGATAGTTTTTTCTTTATTTAAAATATAGCATACTTGCACATAGAATTTCTCGTTGTCTTTTTCGCATACAAAATCAATTTCTTTTGCACCGCTTCGACCCACCTTTATGTCATATCCTCTGCGGGTAAGTTCCAAGTAAACAATGTTTTCAAGAATTATTTCCTGATTTTTAATGTTAGTTCCACTTACCGCCTCTCTGAGTCCGTGGTCGACGATATAGTATTTTCCGTTCACATTTAACGCTTTTTTACCAATCATATCCTGGTATGATATTTTTTTAAACAAAAATGCTTCTTCACATGCTTTTAAATAATTCAAGATGGTTTCAGGTGCAACTATTCTTTTTTCTTGCTTAAAAAAATTCGATATGCTGGTTGCTGAAAACTGTTTACCCACATTATCTAGCACATAATTTACAATTCTCTCCAACAAATCGATGTCGCGAATTTTATTACGTTTAACCACATCTTTTAACAATATGGAGTTAAAAACGTCTTTCAAATACTTTTTACTCTCGTAGGGCTCAAAGTTGATGTTATGCAAAAACGGCATCCCGCCATATTGCAAATACTCCTCAAAAGTATGTTCGGCGTTAATCTGCTTGAATTCAGCAAAAGAGAAGGGATACACAACAAATTCGACATATCTGCCTGTAATATGTGTTGAAAGTTCGCTTGATAGCATTTTTGAGTTAGAACCCGTGATGTAGATATCTGCCTTAAATTTTACTCGAAGCGAATTAATTGCCTTTTCCCAGCCCTCGACGTCTTGAATTTCATCGAAAAATAGATAGAATTGCTCTTTACTATCGCCAATCTTTTCGCATACATAATCATGTAGTGCCTTATAATTGAGTAGATGTTCTATATCTAAATCTTCAAAATTGAGATACATGGTATTTGGGCTGTTTATCTCTCTGAGAAGTTGTTCTAAAATTACGCTCTTCCCCGAACGCCGTAAACCAGTTATGATTTTGATGACGTCTTTTCCAATAAACGGCCGTATCTTTTGTAAATAGTCATTTCTGTTAAGCATAACTTTCCCCTCCATTTATTTTTGTCATAGCATAAGTTATATCTTATACTAATACTTTATTTACATTTTTATAAGTTATAACTATTAACTTCGCGTAACCTTCAAAACCCGCCCTATTAGCAACCTCCCTCTGAACCAGCGATAAATGACCATAAATACCCCATACACCTCACTGCAACAACAAAGCATAGATAAGGTATAGATATGGAACTACCCTGCCACAAAACGAAGAAGTAACCTCCCATAGCAACTGCCACTGATATAGCACCGCTTCATTAGAGCCTAATTCAACAGAACAACCCGCAGAAATTTCATAGCAAAGAAAATGTGCCTGTTGTCATTGCTCTGTATCCATCATTAATTCAGAAAACCCATATTAGATAGAACCCAAAAATGAAGGTAGTTCATCTGGGAAACATGGATGGGCTCGTAGTCTAGCACGGATAAGGCATCGGCCTCCGGAGCCGGGAATCCTGGGTTCAAATCCCAGCGGGCCCGCCACCACGTATTTCTCTACCTGCCACCTAGTTCACACAGCTACCATCTATTTTTAATGGCTCGAACGTAATGTTGGAATTTCTTCTAGAACTAATGATTGATAACTCTATCCACCATCCCACATTTAGCAGTTTGAGAAATTTTGCTCAAATTATTCAATAGTTTATCTCAAAGATAATGTCCTAAAAATAAATGT
Source organism: Candidatus Bathycorpusculum acetigenes (assembly GCA_009781675.1). Classification (GTDB taxonomy): domain Archaea; phylum Thermoproteota; class Bathyarchaeia; order Bathyarchaeales; family Bathycorpusculaceae; genus Bathycorpusculum; species Bathycorpusculum acetigenes. The sequence goes on from WQVG01000031.1 coordinate 18,868, forward strand.
TTGGCAGTGTCCTAATTAAGATTTGATAACGATCGATAGTAAAAGAATTCGTGCCAAGACCACAAATGATCAGTTAAACCTTCAAGCTTAGCAGGAGAAACATTACGCTTAAACTCGTTGATAAA
>WQVG01000032.1 GCA_009781675.1 Candidatus Bathycorpusculum acetigenes
GCGGCTTCGAGTAATTTCAGCGACGTCAACTGCAGTGGTGATTGCTTGGCCTCTTGCTTTTAGAGTAATTTCTTTTTGGGCACCACTTGAGAATGCCGTTATAATGGCGAGAACATAGCTCATGGGGGGTTTGTTTCCGACAAAGATCACATCACTAGCTTTTTCAGACATTTCACTCACTCTTTATGTTGTTTACGCATTTAGGTAACGCTTGCGGGTCTCTCCTTCAAGACTGCGAACGTTAAAGATATAGTTAACGCAAACTCACTTATAAACAAAATTCCAAATACAAACATACCCAAACATCAACAAACAAACAAATAAGTACCAAACACATAAACAGACAAAAACCCCGGCCAATCAACAACAGCTCAAACATCAAACAACCAGACCATGCGTACGCCGCCAGAATCGGCAGATACAGTTTTATATTTCAGTCCTGAAGGGAAGATTACACAGGAAATGAGCCATGTCAGTATCACCCAGCCTAAGAGAAGTCCTAGCCAGAAGAATCGCAGGAGAAATCATTCTCTCAAGCAGACCCGGCTCCACCATGAAAAAATGGCGTGAACTCTTTGCCATATCCCAAAGCAGTCTCAGCCAAAACATGGGACTCTCCTCATCAGTCATAAGCGACTACGAAAGCGGCAGACGCAAAAGCCCCGGAGCCAAATTCATCCGCCGATTCGTCCTCTCACTACTCCATATCGATGAACAAAAAGGCAGCCGCTTCATCCGCGAATTCTCCAAACTCACCAGCTCACCAAGCATGGCAGTAGTCGACCTCCGAGAATTCCCCATCCCCGTCCGCGTAGAATACCTCTGCAAAGCCATAGGCGGAGAAGTTATAACCTGCAAAGAAAAATTCGTCAAAGAAATCAACGGCTACACCGTCATCGACAGCCGCAAAGCCATAGAAGCATACTCAGGCTCAGACTACACACAACTATTCGGCGCAACCACCGAAAGAGCCCTAGTATTTACCAACCTAGACGGAGGAAGCCTGCCCATGATGATCGTACGAGTCAGCAACCTCAAACCCCGCATCGTAGTCTTCCACAAAACCCCCCCAGACGAACAAGCCATACGCATAGCAGAATACGAACAGATACCACTCATCTACTCCACCGCACCCAGCGTAGAACAACTAGTGAAAGCATTACGCAAACTCTACCGTATTGCACTACGGATAAAATTGGGCAAAAAAAGAGTCCGCCCACCACCTAAAATAAGCGCCTAAACCAACACACAACTACCTCAAAATCCCGCAACCTAAATCAAGGATTCAATATATACTGCAAGCACAGGTTGACTCTTCAGCACTCGAGGTAGGAACCCAAGAATTTGGACATGATTATCATCATCAACACACAGTTTTCACCATGTAATTTACATCTAATCAATCAGAATTGACTGAAATCAGAAAATATTGAAATACAAAAATAAAGAGATGGATGCACTATTGGACGAGTTCGATGCGTCGTTTGCCTCGTGCCATTGATGAGGTTCGGATTTTACCGCTGACCTCAAGGTTTAGTAACAGGTCGTTGAAGTCTTTGAACCCTAAGTCTTCAAATTCGTCTTTGAGCTGATCGTAGAGGTCATCATCGGCCATGTCGCCTTTTTTCTGCAGGACTTCTAATAGGTAGAAGTAAGCGGGACGAGTTTTCCAAATTTTCGTCTGTGGCATAAAGCGTTCCTTCAGTGTTATGCAACTGGGGTTGCTGGCTTTTGTACTTGTCGGATTTGTTGCATGAAACCCTTGTACCATTTCTCCATGTCAGGTTGGATAGATGGACCCATTTCTTTTAGGGCGTCTTGGAAGTCGCGCATGGTGACGCTTCGGGAAGTTATGTCGCGGCGTAGAGAGTGCATAGCGGCTTCGCGGCATAGTGATTCGATATCAGCGCCGCTGTAGTATTTTGTTTGGGTGGCAAGTTGGTCTAGGTTGACGTCTGCGCTTATAGGCATATTTTTAGTGTAGATTTTGAAGATTTGCAGACGGCTTTTTTCGTCGGGTTCAGGGACGTATATGAGACGGTCGAGTCTGCCGGGGCGTATGACTGCTTTGTCGACCATGTCGGGGCGGTTGGTTGCAGCGATGACGACTATGTCTTGAAGGGTTGTGATGCCATCCATTTCGGTGAGCAACTGGCTTATGACGCGTTCAGACATGCCACTGTCGCCCATTCCTAGGCCTCTTTGTGGTGTGAGGGAATCGATTTCGTCGAGGAATATGACTGCTGGGGCGGCCATGCGGGCTTTGCGGAAGACTTCGCGGATGGCTTTTTCGGATTCGCCGACCCATTTGCTGAAGACTTCGGGACCCTTTATGGAGATAAAGTTGGCTTCGGATTCGGTTGCGACGGCGCGTGCGAGCAGGGTTTTGCCGCATCCTGGTGGGCCATACATAAGTATGCCTTTAGGTGCACGGATACCCATATTTGTGAACATTTCAGGGTTTTTGAGGGGCCATTCGACGGCTTCTTTTAGGCGTTGTTTTACGTCGTCGAGTCCGCCTGCGTCTTCCCAGTGTACGGTGGAAACTTCGATGTAGACTTCGCGCATTGCTGTGGGGGTGACTTCTTTGTAGGCACCCATGAAGTCTTCCATGGTAACTTCCATTTTTTCGAGTACTTCGGGGGGGATGCGTTCTTCTTCGAGGTTGATTTGTGGGAGGTATCTGCGGAGGGCTTTCATGGCGGTTTCTCTGCTCAATGCTGAGAGGTCAGCGCCGGTGTAGCCGTGGGTCATCTCGGAGAGTTTGTTTAGGTCTACATTCTCTGCTAGGGGCATGCCGCGGGTGTGAATTTGGAGTACTTCAGAGCGGCCTTTTTTGTCAGGGACGCTGATTTCGATTTCGCGATCAAATCGACCGGGTCTGCGCAGGGCGGGGTCTAGGGCGCTTGGGCGGTTGGTTGCGCCGATGACGATGACGTTCCCTCTGCCTGATAGTCCATCCATGAGCGCTAAGAGTTGGGCGACGACACGACGTTCTACTTCGCCTGTGACTTCTTCGCGTTTGGGGGCTATTGCGTCGAGTTCATCGACAAATATAATGCTGGGTGCGTTTTGTTGGGCTTGTTGGAAGATTTCTCTTAGGCGTGCTTCGGATTCGCCGTAGAATTTGCTCATGATTTCGGGGCCGTTGATGGAGTAAAAGTTGGCCTCTGATTCGTTGGCTACAGCGCGTGCAAGTAGAGTTTTGCCGCATCCTGGTGGGCCGTGGAGCAGAACCCCTTTTGGCGGCTCAATTCCTAGGCGCTGGAATAGTTCGGGATGACGTAGGGGCAACTCGACCATTTCTCGAACGCGTTGAAGTTCTTCGTGTAATCCGCCGATGTCTTCGTAGGTCGTTCTTGGGAGACCTTTACCCTCAGGGGCGGGTTCGTTTAGTATTGTTAAGCGGGTTTCAGTTGTGACTTTGATGATACCGTGTGGACGCGTTTTAGAGACGGTGAAAGGAATGGCGTGTCCTAGCATCATAACTAGGGTGGTGTCGCCTTCGACAAGGGTGCGTTCCATTAGGCGATTTCGAACAAAACTTGTAAAGTCATCATCCACGTTGAGGCGCATATCTACCGGAGCTAAGGTAAGAGCCAGGGCAGTTTTGACTTTGGCAGGACGAATCACCACATATTCGTTGATGGCCACGCCGCTGTTTTTACGGGTAAAGCCATCAATACGGATGATGTCACGGTTCTGGTCTTCACTGTATGCCGGCCAGGCAATTGCACTTGTTGTGCGTTTATTAACGATCTCGATTACGTCTCCAGCACTTATGCCCAGTTTCTGCATTGTCCGCTGATCAATGCGTGCGATGCCTCTACCGACATCTCTTTGCCGTGCGTCTCCAACGCGTAATTGAACTTCACTCATCTATTAAAGCTCCAAATAATCTGTCACTTAAGACAACTGTTTGAAAAAGAACGGTTAACATATATAAACTTTAAAGCCATGCGCCAAGAACAGTTAAGCATACCCCAAAAAGGGAAAAAAGTTAAGCTTGATCAGTCGCGGCTGGTTCTTCGAATGTTGAAAGCTTCAGCTTGGCTGACACCGGGGATTTTAGCAAGTGCAACCTCGAATTCTTCAACAACTCCATCTAAATCCTCAGGAAAACGCACCTGAACAAGAAGCGCCACAAGACCAAAAGCGATATCTTCAGTTCCCCAACCCTCAATAGAGGCCACTTGAGGCAGAATCGCTTTAACTTTTTCTTTTAGAGGCTCAAAGTCTTTGACTATGTCTTCGGGGAAAACTTTGTAGACAACAAGAATTGCGCCCATCGCAGACCCCTTCTATGGTCCTTGGAAGCCGCAGTTAGGGCACTTGTATAGTCTGCCGAATTTGCGGCATTTACCGTCCCGTTTAATTTGAATTTCACCGCAGTTAGGGCACAGGAATTTTGTCGATTCGCTTCCCGGCGGGATAGGTTTCCCGCAACTTGTACATGTGACAAGTGATAGTTTTTCTGACATAACAGACACTTCTTTGCGAAATATTTGTCAGGGTTACTTATATTTGCTATGCTCAAAAAAACCTCTTAAACACTGAAACAACTGGCATCACAGCCTAATCTAACTATCTACAGGTGAATACTTCCGTTTTTTATACCTACAAACAGCAGATGACAAACGGGAACATGTGATAACATTCGACGACACCAGTGCAAATAAATCACCGCCGCAAAGCAGGGGCAACGGCTTCGGCGACCAACCAAGCCGCGCCAGACAACTTTAGCGAATTAGGAATCAATCGCCTGACATGTAATGTAGCAACGCTCATTTCGTTTATTTGAACTTTAAGTAGTGCTTTTATATTTTGGTTTTTAGCATACAACTGGCAGAGAAGCGAATATCCATGTCTGATACTGGTGTAACCGTTAAGAAGAACCAAGACTTCAGTGAATGGTATGTTGAGGTCGTATTGAAAGCGGAATTAGCTGATTATGCACCTGTGAAGGGGTGTATGATTATTCGACCCGACGCCTATGCAGTTTGGGAAAAAATCCAAGAAGTGGTCAACCAAAAAATCAAAGCCACAGGCCACCGCAACACCTATTTCCCCATGTTCATCCCCGAGGCATTTCTCAAAAAAGAATCCGAACACTTCGAGGGATTCACACCAGAGGTTGCATGGATTACACAAGGCGGCGAAACGCCCCTAGAAGAAAAGCTAGCGGTGCGCCCCACAAGCGAAACCATAATGTATGACATGTTTAGCAAATGGGTTCGTAGCTGGCGGGATTTACCTCTCAAAATCAACCAGTGGTGCAACATCGTACGCTGGGAAACCAAAGCTACCAAACTCTTTTTGCGAACACGCGAATTTCTCTGGCAAGAAGGCCACACAGCCCACACCACCTCCCAAGAAGCAGAAGCAGAGGTACTTTGGGCACTCAACATGTACAAAGAAGTTATAGAGAACTATCTTGCCATCCCCGTGCTCATCGGAACTAAAAGTGAGAGTGAAAAATTCGCCGGTGCTCTCTACACCACCGCATTAGAATCCATCATGCCCGACGGCAAAGCACTCCAAATGGGAACCAGCCACAATTTAGGGCAACACTTCGCCAAAGTCTTTGACGTCAAATACATCGGAGAAGATAAACAAGATCACTACGTCTGGCAAACCAGCTGGGGCATCACCACCCGACTCATCGGTGCCATGATTATGGTACACGGCGACGATAAGGGCTTAATTATGCCGCCCAAAGTTGCACCAATACAGGTCATCATCGTGCCCATTCCATTCAAAGGACAAGAAGCAGAGGCCATTGAGGCAAAAACCAAAGAGATTGAAACAACCCTCAAGGCCAAAGACATAAACGTAACTCTTGACAACAGAAGCGAATACACCCCAGGCTGGAAGTTTAACCAATGGGAACTAAAAGGGGTCCCCCTGCGCATTGAGATTGGCCCCCGAGACATAAAAAACGGCCAAGTAGTTATGGTACGACGAGACACAGGCCAAAAAATCTTTGTCAAAGACTCAGACATACTTACCACCGCCCAACAACTATTAACAGAAATTCAAGACAGTATGCTAGTCAAAGCCAAAACCATCCTTGCTGACAAAACCATCACCGTCCAAACCTATGAGGAATTCAAACAAATAGTTGAAAGCAAATGCGGCTTCATAAAAGCTCCATGGTGCCTCAGTCCCGAATGCGAAGCAAAAATAAAAGAGCAAACAAGCGCAACTATCCGCATACGGCCCTTCCAAAAAGAAGAAACAAAAGCAAACTGTATCATGTGTAATAAAGAAGCAAAAGAAGTCGTCTACTTTGCCCGGTCATATTAATTAACCGGCTTTTTATTTTTAGACAACAAATTGCAGTCATGTTTGAGCTGCAACGTTTGTTTATTATGTCTTATGGTTTTAGCATATCTTATGTGGGAAGGTTTATTTTTTGGCTCGTGAGTTTGGGGTACAGGTAACGTAATGTCAGCCATCAAAGTAACTAAGCGTGCAAGTAATATCGAATACGCCATTCGAGATGTGACAATCCACACAAAAGACCTAGCAGCAAACGGCAAGAAAATCTACAATCTAAATATCGGTGATCCCGCCGCATTTGATTTCAAAACACCGCCCAGCCTCAAAGAGGCTCTCTGCAAAGCAATCGCTGAAGAAGCCAATTACTACTCCCCATCGGAGGGGTTGCCTGAACTACGAGCGGCCGTGGCAAATAAAGAGAAAAAAATCAACAATGTCGACATCACAGCAGATGATGTGCTAGTTACAGAGGGCATCTCAGAGGGTATCCAGATGCTTTTGGGTGCCATTGTAGAGAAGGGCGATGAAATCCTCTTCCCCGGTCCAACCTATCCCCCCTACATCAGCTACACTCACTTCTTTGACGGCACTCCAGTCGCGTATGAAACCATCGAAAAAGAAGGCTGGCAACCTAACATCGATGACCTGCGCAACAAGGTAACCCCAAAAACCCGGGCTATTGTATTAATCAACCCCAACAACCCAACCGGTGCGGTCTATAACCACAAAACCGTTAAAGAGATTCTTGACATCGCCGGCGAACACAACCTCCCGGTTATAAGCGATGAAATATATGACCAACTCACCTATGAGAAACCCTTTGTCAGTGCCGCCAATGTAACAACTGACGTACCGGTGGTAATTCTAAACGGGTTTAGCAAAGTTTATCAGATGACCGGTTGGCGATTGGGTTACATGTACTTTAAGGGCAAAGACAAACATCTTCAAGCACTCAAAGACGGTGTGGAAAAACAATGCCGTATACGTATCTGCGCCAACACCCCTGTCCAGATCGCCGCAACCGCCGCACTCAACGGACCCCAAGACTTCGTCAAAGACATCGTGGAGCGGCTAAAACAAAGACGAGACTTTAGTCATAAGCGCTTAAATGAAATTGATGGTATATCAACAACCAAACCCGAGGGCGCCTTCTATATTTTCCCCAAAATTGAAGGTATTGGTAAACGTTGGAAATGTGACAAAGACTTTGTGATTTCACTGCTCAAAGCAACGGGGGTTCTGATCGTCAACGGCAGCGGCTTTGACCCAGTGTATGGCAAAGACCATGCACGTATTGTTTTTCTGCCGCCCATAAACGAACTAGAAAAAGCCTATGATGCCATAGAAGGCTTTATGAAAAAGAGTTGAGGCCGCAGAGCGGCATAAGGGTAAATCCCTTTTTAGATTTTTGTTCCGTTCTTTGGATCAGCGATTATTTGTTGGAATTCAGTCATCAATTTTTGAGTAACAGGGCCGGGTTTGCCGTCGCCGATGGGGCGTTTGTTAACTTCACAGATGGGCACCACTTCCATGGCGGTTCCCGTAAAGAAGGCTTCATCGGCAGTGAGGACCATAAAGGGGGTCAGATTAGTTACGGTCAGTTTAAGGTTGAGTTTTTTGCAGAGTTCAACGATTACCTCAGAGGTTATGCCTTCAAGTGAACCGGTACTGTTTGGTGGGGTTAGGACTTCTCCGTTTTTGACGATGAATACGTTTTCGCCGACCCCTTCAGCGACATAGCCGTTTGGTTCTAGGCATATGGCTTCGTCAGCGCCGTATGCGTTTGCCTCTATTTTTCCCATAACACTGTTGAGGTAGTTGAGGGATTTAATTTCATGTGTGGCGGCATCCACAGCGTTTCGCCTAACCCAGGTAAATACGGCGGTGATGCCGACGTCTTTTGCGTTGCCGGCTTTGATGTTTATGGTGTCTGCGATGATTATGATGGAGGGTTTGGGGCATTTGCGTGGATCTAGGCCCAGATCGCCTACGCCTCTTGAGACTATGAGGCGGATGTAGCTGTCTTTCATTTGGTTTTTGCGTAAAGTATCAACGACTGCTTCTTCGAGGGCTTGTTTTGTTAGGGGGATGTTTAACATTATGGCGTGGGCGCTGCGGTAGAGGCGGTTTATGTGTTCTTTGAGTTTGAACACAAGGCCGTTGTAGGCGCGGATACCTTCAAAGACGCCGTCGCCATAGAGAAAGCCGTGGTCATATACGCTGATTTTTGCCTCTGATTTCGGATAGAAGTTGCCGTCGATGTAGATTTGAAGTTCATTGTTCATTTTCTTTACTCCTTGTGTATGTCAGTTAGGTTGTTGGTAATTATAGGTTGTTATGATGAGCATATGATTCGTTTGTATGTGCTGTTAACCGTGGAATGCGGGGCGTTTTGAGAGGTATAGGGGTAGGGGTAGGGGTTTAAACGGTTTACCGGTGATTTGTTTGGATACTTTGTCTATGAGTTCTTCAGTTGTGAGGTTTTCTTGCTTGCCTTTGGTTTCACGAATGCGTACCGAGAGGGTGCCTGATTCGAGTTCTTTCTCGCCCACCACGATAATGTAGGGGATCCATTCTTGTTCAGCTTCGCGGATTTTCTTTTGTAGTGTTGAGGAGGAGTCGTCGATGTCCACGCGGATGTCTTTGGCGGTGATTTGTTGGGCTAATTCGGTGACTTTATCTAGGAACTTGTCAGAGAGGGGAATCAGCCGGACCTGTGTTGGTGAGAGCCACAGGGGCAACATGGGGGCTTTGCCGGTTATCTGTTCGCGGTAAGCTTTCTCTAGCAGTGCATAGATGTCGCGTTCAAGGGCACCGCTTGGACTGCAGTGTAGAATCAGCGGATACTGTTTTTCGCCTTTCTCATCGACGTAGGTGATTTCATAGCGTTTTGCGTTTTCGACATCGATTTGATCTGTGCTTAGTGCAGCGGCTTTGTCTTGGTTATCCACAAAGTTGAGGTCCCATTTTAGTGCGAAGTAGAAAAAGCGCTCGTTCCAGACTTCGGCAAGCATTGGTTTTCCAAATTTTTGGGCTAAGGCGGCGATGAATTCTTTGTGTTCAGTATAGAAGTCTTTGGTAAAGCGTATGGCGATTTCGTAGTCGTCTTTTACTAAACCGATGTTTGAGAGGACATCCAATGAGAGGTCAAAGCGTTCCATGAATTCGGCTTTAGCCTGTTTGTAGTCAGCGCAGAAAGCATGGCAGTCAGGCATGGTGAAAGCGCGTAGCCGCTTCAATCCGACGACTTCGCCGCTTTTTTCACGGCGAAAACTGTAGCGTGTGAGTTCAAAGAGTTTGAGGGGGAGTTGTTTGTAGCTGATTTGGGCGTCATGGGCCATGAGGAACTGACCAAAGCAAGCAGCAAACCGTAAGAAGAGCTCTTTATCTTCGGATTTGAGAACGTATTGGCGGGCGGGAAAGCGATGGAGGTAGCTGGCTAGGCTGGGGTGGTTGAAGTCATACATAAGAGGTGTTTCAACTTCCATGCCACCGTACTGTGCTACACGCAAGCTTACGTATTGCTCAAGAAGGGATTTTATCATGCGTCCTTTGGGGTACCAGCGGATGTTGCCCGGATCGCTACCTGATTCATAGTCGGCGATTTCAAGACGCTTCATCAGGGGGACATGGGGCGGCATCTGGGTAACGGCACGGGTTTTTTTAATTTCATAGTTAGCAAATTTTTGGAGGTTGCTCTGACCTTTGAATTTAAACTCTTCGATGGGCACCAAACTGCCATCGGTTTGGAGTATGTGCCAATATGATTTCATGGTGTCTTCTGCTTTTAGGGCCGCAGAGACGGGTTCTTCATCTTTTTTGCCTTCACCCCCTACCTGAACGTCAGGCGCTGTGACGGGTGTTGGAGTATAGCTACGGGCCATCTCAGCTAGGGGGTGGCCTTTTATGGATATAGTGAATTGTTTGTTCCAGCCAAAGGGAGCACGGAAAGTTTCTATACCCTTTTGTTTGGCATATGCTTCCATGTCTTTGATGACTGCAAATGCCGTGCTGGGCTCAGAGAGGTTGCTACTAAGATGCGCAAAAGGATAGATAAGCAGACGGTTAGCTTTGAGTTTACCCAAGAAAGCCCGGGCATCATCTATGGCGCGTTGCGCTAATGCCGTGTTGTCGCCTGCCTCTACAGCAATGAAGAGCACCACAACTTCTTCAACGCGAACTTCTTCTTTTGTTGCCTCTTCAGCTGTATTGATCTCTTTTTCGATTGGTTTGAAAACTATAAAGTCAGAATGAAGCTGTAGAATACGCATGAAAAATACCTCTAATTAATTATTTTAGCCATAGCGCCATTTGTCTAGGGTCTTATCTTTCTTGGTTTTCTTTTTGAAGTCTTTGTAGTGTTCTTTGCAGATGTAGGCGCGTTTCTCTGTGCTGGTAACGTTTAAGCCTGCGGCTTTAACTTTATCAACTGATAGAGAACGTGCGGCTTCTCCGCTACAACCTGATACACTGCATTTTTCGCCTTTATCTATACGACCCAAACAAGTCACGCTCAAGGTTAATGTTCTACTACCGCTATTATAATGCTATTGCTTAAGTTTCTTTTCATTCAACAACATCACATCCAATAAGAGACCGACTACTAACAGAAAAGGCGTTAGCATCAGAAGATTGTGCAACCAAAAGATCCCGCAGTTAGTGGATAACAAGAAGAGACGCTGGTCAGAGGGCGGCGGTCGTTTTTAGCAGGGTACTGTTGGTTTTTCTTCACAGATGGTTTGGGCTCTTTGATAGATTTGGTCTTTTTTACCCATGTATGTGGGTCCGATGCCTTCTACGACAAATGATGCCGCAGCTGAACCCACACAGGCACACCATAGGGATTCTCTTTGCCGCAGGTACTCGCTTAGAAAACCACCGATGAAGACATCGCCGGCGCCGGTTGGGTCAACCAGTACTTGAGGGGGATAGGCGGCTATGGTGTATTGGGCGCCTTCGACGGAGAGAACGGCTCCTTTGGCGGCGTTTGTTATGATAACGTTTTTTATACCCACGTCGTGAACGACCCTAATGGCTGCTTTGAGCTCTGATTCGCCTGTGAGGGCGTAGATTTCGTTTTGGGAGGATTTGTAGATGTCAATTAAGCTAAAGATTTCGTTGTCTATGGGTGCATTTCTGCTTACGTTTCCCGCTTTATCAAAGCTTCGCAACAATCCTTGGGGGTCAAGTGAGACTATATCGGCGGCTTTTTTGAGTTCTTCGGCAACTTCAAAGGAGATTTCGTTGGCGATTGGAGCTATATGGATGGCTTTAGCGCGAAAACCTTGGGGGATATCTGCTTGGGTGAGGGGGCTTCCTTTGCTTTTGAGTTTGAGGGTTCGCTCTGTGAAGTCTTTGCTGTAGGTTAGTTCGAAGGCTGTTATGGGTTCTTTGGGGTCTCTTGCTATGTTTGTGATGTCGATGCCTTCCTGTTCGAGCCACCAGAGGTATGCTTGGGGGAAATTGGCACCGACTCTTGAAAGTATCGTGGTTGAGGTATCTAGTTGTTTTGCGGCAAATGAGGTGTAGGCTGTGGCGCCGCCTAAAACGTTAAAGGGCATTTTTCGGGTTGGCAGTATGAGAGTATCTACTGAGAAGTGACCTGCTACTGCGATGTCAAAACAGCTTACCGCCATAATCTAATCAACCTCAATAATGAAGTCGTCCTATTTAGAATTAGCCCAATTCAACAACAAAAAGAACAAACAAGTATCCACTTCAAGACAATATGGGTCTCCGGCAAAGTTTTAATACATTTAGCATCGATTTTGCTTGGCTATGGCATTAGTCGTGGCAGATATCAAAACTGTAACCACATGGATGCTGATAATGCCTACCATTACCGAAATGAAGAGGTACCGAAATGAAGTGTTGGAATTTGCATTTTTGGCAACCGGTGCAGTTGCCGGGGCCTCTTGCGGTACCGTATTGTAGAATCGCCCATAACAATTCAGGGTTTACCCATAAACATTCTACTTGTAAACGTAGCGAAGTTTTATTTTGGGCTTGTTCTCGGTTCTTTTAATTGCGTTAAATGTGAATTCGCAATATTCGATTTTGGTTGCCGTGGGTTTCTGTGGTTCTTTTACCACGATGTCCTCCTTTGCATTGGAAACTACTAATCTGCTTGAAAATAAGCAGTTAATGCTTCTGACATTAAACATCTTGGCAAACGTAGGGTTATCAATCGGTGCTGTTATAGGTGGCAGAGCTATAGGCAACATATTGATGGAGAAATTTATCCACTGAGATGAAATGGAACAACCCGGTGAACCGGGGAACTTTAGGTTAGAACCAGAAGATAAGCGAGAGCCATCCATAGCTCATAAACGCTCATAAAAAGCTACATACAAACGCTTGTACGTTTAGGAAAGTATATTAGGTGTTTTTTTCTTTTGAACTCTTGATTTTTGGTGAGATTATGGATAAAGTAAGAACGTTTACTCTACCCAAACTACCGTACGACTATAATGCATTGGCACCCTACATATCTGAAGAACAACTAAAACTGCACCATGACAAGCACCATCAAAAGTACGTCAATGATGCTAATACTCTCTTTGCAAGTATAGATGAAACAATGAAGTCAGAGGCACAAATTGATTACTGGGTTAAATTTGGATACGTAAAAGCGCTCTCTAAGGAACTATCCTTCAACGTAGGCGGTCACATGTTACACACTATTTTTTGGGAAAACATGGCGCCAACAAACAAAGGCGGAGGGGGACAGCCCAACGGAGCCATCGCTGATGTGATCAACAAAGAGTTTGGAAGTTTTAATAACTTTAAAAAAATGTTTTCTGCAGCAGCCACAAGCACCGAAGGTTCAGGATGGGCAGCGCTTGCTATGCACCCATGCATAGAGCGGCCCGTTATAGTTCAGATTGAAAAACACAACATAAACCTCATGCCCAATTTCCAAATTTTGCTAGCCATAGATGTCTGGGAACACGCCTACTATGTAGACTACAAAAATGAACGGCCAAAATTTGTAGAAGCCTTCTGGAGTATAGTTAACTGGGATAAAGTTAACCAGAATTTAGCCCTAGTAAAATAATAACCCAAACTGACTTGTCAGTTACCCTCTTTTTTAAACTGATCTGTTTGTTCTATTTCTTTTAGCACAGCACATTGCCGTTTGGTATAACGGATTGTTACGCCTTTTTGCAGATAGATAGATACAGCAGCTATGCTTTTGGTTGGATCATTGCGCATTGTTATGGTGTGTAGATGGAAGAGTTTTATGCCGACTTGATCTTTGGATATTTGGCCGCTGGTTAATTTTAGCGCCAAGGTGATGGCATCGTTGATTGAGCCGCCTGCTGCAACGATTTTTATTTTGTCAAACTTTGCTAGCCGCAAAAGGCTTATGGTAAGCAACCGCTCAACTGTGGCAACTCTGCTTACACTTACAGTCTGCTCGGTGACATCTGTTAGGTCTTTATCCTCTCGTTCGGCCAACGCAGCATAATCGCCAGCTTCTTTTTGAGAGAGATGTGCAGAAACAGCGGCCACCCTTCCCAACGCCGGCACTTCGATAGAGGCTATGTCTATGTCATCAACATAGACTTTAGCTATTTCAGTTGCCATGTTAATGGCTGCACATGCTAAAAACAGAGAATCGTTTAAACCAACAACGTTTACTTCACCTGACTCCAGTACGTCAGTTAACATGCTTTCAACAACATCAGTTGTTTTCGCAGAAGAGTCTGCGGGTTTGAGGAGAATGATTTTGCCTGTGAAATCTTGACTCATAACAGCAACCAGTTAATACTTAACATCTGTCAATATAACACTTGCCGATAAAAAATCACTAAGGGGGCGAAGTGATCTTTATCGCGGCCGCGGGACACTGCATCTCGCAGGCTAAGCATTGGATACAGTCTTTTTCGCGGACAGGATCGGCTTTCCGGTTTGAAAGCGGATGATTAGGAGTATCAACCATATCGTAGAGTGAAACAGGACAAACATCAGCGCATACACCATCACCGACGCATACATCCCAATCCACCGCCACATTGGTTCCATGAATTCCAAGCTTAACCGGAGGTTCAACCAAACCCCAGACTTTATGGCCACTATGTTCTCCGGCAACTTTACATTTAGATTTAAAATCAGAATCAATCGGCAAAAATATTTCACCACTATAACTTTGGAAAAGCAGATAGTTAAGGGTTTCTTCAACTACAACTAAAAAGGTTAAACCCAATATTTGGCATATTATTAGACAAAGAAAACACAAAAAGTTAAACAGACACTAGTTAAACCAAAACATTCCACGACAGAGAACGAAAAAGGAAAAAAGGTTGAGTACGCTTGCCTTAGAGTCCTTTCTTTAGCATAAGTATCATACAAATCCGACGGCCACTATTACAACAAATATACCGATAACTGCAGAGACAAAGCAGAGATCGGTTACTGTCGGTTTAGGTGTGGGTGAATCAGAGGGTTTTATCGACTACAAATACCAGATCGTTGATAGTGGGTTTGGTTTTTTGAAAATCTAATTGTTGAAAGGTTTATCTACGCTAAAATTCGTAGTTATTTGTAGACGAGGTTATTTTATGGAGCAGTTTGATGTTTTAGTTGTTGGTTCTGGATCAGGAATGCTAATTGTTTCTGCCGCAGTGGAGCAGGGGTTCAAAACTGCACTGGTTGAAAACAACAAGATGGGGGGCACCTGTATAAACACCGGTTGTGTGCCCTCAAAAATGCTGCTCTACCCCGCAGACGTACTTACTAGCCTAGAAGAAAACACAAAAATAGGCATCAAAATCGATCTTAAACCGGTAGACTTTGATAATATCATGAACCGGATGCGGGCGCTCACCCAACATGACTCAAAGCATCTGACATCCTCTGTGGAGATTACCCCCGGTTTAACGTGGTTTAAAGACAGGGGCGAATTCATCTCCGACTACACCCTACAAACCGGCAACCATACCATCAGCGCCAAATTGATATTTATTGCATCAGGTGCCCAAACCATTATCCCCCAAATTAAGGGGCTTCAAAGCATCAACTATTTTACAAACGACACCGTGCTCCAACTCCAGACACAACCCAAAAGCATTCTTATCGTGGGAGGCGGTTATATCGGTATAGAATATGCACACTTCTTCTCAGCCATCGGCACCCAAACTACCTTAATCCAACGTTCCGACCGTATTTTGCCCGAAGAGGAGCCGGAAGTATCAGCGTTGCTTCTAAAAGAAGTCACCAAACGCATAAACATCCACACAGGCTGTGAAGCTCTCGAAGTCAGAGAAGAAAATCAAAGCATAATTTTGACAACCCAAAACCGCATAGATGATTCAAAAAAAGAGTTCACCGCCCAGGCACTTATGATAGCCACAGGCAGAAACTCCAACGCCTACCAGCTCAATCCCCAAAAAACAGGCATCAATCTCGATGAGCACGGCTTCATCGCAGTTAATGAATATCTGGAGACTAGCAAAAAAAACATTTACTCCTTTGGAGATGCCATTGGCAGACAGATGTTCAAACACGCAGCCAACTATGAAGCCGGTATAGTGTGGCATAACGCCACTCACGACCACAAAGTTGCCATGGACTTCAATGTTGTGCCCCGGGGCAGTTTTACCCATCCTCAAGTTGCCGCAGTAGGACTAAAAGAACAGGAAGCAAAACGGTACTACAATATTTTAGTCGGCATCGCAGCATATCGGGACACAGCCATGGGAGCCGCTATGGGTTTTCCAGAAGGCTTTGTCAAAGTTATCGTGGAGAAAGAAACCAGCAAAATCTTGGGTGCCCACATCATAGGACCCCAAGCAACCGTCCTTATTCAAGAAATCACCAATGCCATGACCAGCGGTAACGGCGATTATAGCCCCATCGCACATGGCATGCACATACACCCAGCACTAAACGAAGTAGTACAAAACGCCTTTATCAACCTGCAAGAACACAAGCAAAGTTCATAAGAAGCGCCATAAGTGGAGTGAAAAACACGTTTGCATAAAAACAGGCCCAAAGATCAACACGGGTAGGTTCAATATCTAAACAGTTATATGCGCCCAAACAAACCGTTTATTGGGGATATTTTTAAATGCAATTTTCTAAAGTTTCTGGAAAGAAAAACGAACATAAAGTAGCACTATACGCACTTAGCACTTGTGTCTGGTGCAAATTAACCAAACAATTTTTAAGCGACAACAACATCACCTACGAATTTGTCGACGTAGACCTCCTCGACCAAAACGACAAAACCCAAGCACACCAAACCATCACAACCAAAGGCGGAATTCTAAGCTACCCAACCATCATCGTCGACGACAAAACTATCATCACCGGCTTTCGCAAAGACAAACTCAAAGAGGCCCTCGAAATTTGAGTCTAACCCTTGAGACCGTTCGCAAACGCGCAGAAGCCGACGCAAAAAACAACGGATACTACCTTATTCCACAAACAGAACTGCTCCAGATGTTTCTAGAAGGCCTAAAAACAAACGAAGAACGATTCGGATACCCAGTCTGCCCCTGCCGACTAGGCACAGGCAACATAGACACAGACCGCGATATCATCTGTCCCTGCGACTACCGTGACCCTGATGTCGCCCAATACGGCGCCTGCTACTGCCGACTCTACGTTAACAAAACCGTCTATGAAAGCCAAAACCTACCCGAAGTTCCCGAGCGACGACCCCCAGAAAAAATGGCCCGGGCCTATAACACAGCTACAACCCAACAACAAACACCCACAACAAATGGCACACCAACAAAACCCCAAACTCAAATAACTACTCAAGGACAAAAAGCCAAAGTCGAAAAGAACCTATGGTACTGTAAACAATGCGGATATGTTGTTTACCGAGAAGATCCACCCTATGTTTGCCCCATCTGCAAAGCAAAACAAGAAATGTTTACAAAAATCGACGCAAACATAGAATTTAAGGGGTAGCGGATTTTTCGATTTGTATTTCAATTTTACACCAATTTGCATCTACACCATGCAAAGTCGTTACCGCACCAGCTATAGTTCCAGCAAGGATTGACTCAACAAACTCGTTTAGAGGAATGCTTTTACCGTCTATGGATAATTTTACGCCCATTCGCTCACCGACCTACTTTTAGGACAGAGAAAGCAAAAAAGGTTACGCCAAACACACATAAACAAGTGAGCCAACACATAAAAAACGAATAAAAGACCAAGATATGGATAACAAGGTTTAACTTATGATTGCTCTTGAACCCAAACAACGCACCCAAAAAACCATCGAACTCCTTGAACACCAGTACCCCAACGCCAAAACCGCACTCACCTACACCACACCCCTTGAAATGCTCATCGCCACCATGCTTTCCGCACAAACCACCGACGCTCGAGTCAACAACGTAACCCAAAACCTCTTTAAGAAATACCACACCGCCCAAGACTATGCAAACGCCGACCTAAAAGAGCTTGAAAAAGATATCCATTCAACAGGATTCTACCACAACAAAGCCAAAAATCTCAAAGCCTCTTGCCGGATACTATTAGAAAAATTCGGCGGTCAGGTTCCCAAAACTATGACAGCGCTACTGGAACTACCCGGGGTAGCACGGAAAACCGCCAACGTTGTTCTCTACAACAGTTATGGCATAACCACAGGCATTGCCGTTGATACACATGTAATGCGGCTTGCCAAACGGCTTGGGTTAACTGAACAAAAGGACCAAAATAGAATCGAGAAAGACCTCATGGCACTGGTACCTAAAGAGAAGTGGATGCATCTAACCGACCTACTAATTTTTCATGGACGACAGGTGTGTATGGCAAAAAAACCCCGATGTGATATCTGTGTGCTCAATAAAATTTGCCCCAGTGCCTTTACCTTCAAGTAGCTATTATTTAGGCAGGGGTATTAGTGAACTGCCGGTTACAGTGGGCATTACGGTTATGATGTTGGAATATGGTGTTTCAGTGTATAACCTATAGTGACCTGTGCACTCGATAGTTTGTCCTACTTCTACCTCAGACAGATCAGTTTCATAATCATAGCCTATACCTATAATTTGAACCGGACTTGATGTGTCATTCCATGAAGATCCAAACGTGTATGATAAAGTATCACTTGACCACACAACTTCGGTGATGCTTAGGCAGATATAGTATCGGAAATAATGGTAAAAATAGAGACCCATACCGTGATTGGCATAGTTTTTTTCGATTGAGATAACACTACCCCGCACTGAAAGATTTGCTTCCTCATTTAAAACCTGACGGGGATATCTATTTGCGTCAGTCGATATAGCAGTTTAACTTTTTATAGTCCATAGCCGCAGTGCTTAATCCAGCCTTCAATATCGACGGGGGTTATGGTGGCCAAAGCTTCAGAAATAGCCGAATATAAAATCTCCAACGTTCTAGC
>WQVG01000033.1 GCA_009781675.1 Candidatus Bathycorpusculum acetigenes
TTCTGCTAAAGCAGACATACCCAAACGCTACCTAGGAAGAAGAGTCTACATCATAATAACCAAAGAGGCGGGGACACACAAAGAATAAAAAACCCTTCATCTACAAACAGCTAAACACATACTGGCGGGTTGAATTTTTGATGAGATACTCATGAAAACATTTTGTGGTTTCGTGTTTCTTCCAGCATCGGTCCTTTGCCGATTGTGTAGTCTATCTTGAAAATACAGTATTTATAAAATTTAGAGTTCAATCAACAATAAAACGTAGTTAGGGTTAGCGGGAATTCAAGATGTTAGGTTGCAGGAATAGGATTTTTCAGGTTACGTCTTTGCAGGTTTGTTTCTATGATGCTGAGCAGATCTTCGGGTTTTATGGGTTTGAGCAGATAGGCATCTACTGGAGGGTCGGTTTGGCTGTTAGGGTCTATGGGCAGTAGGCCTGTGAGTATTATTTTTACCATTTTGATGGATTTTTCAGGCAGTTTTGCTACTAAGTCCGTACCCTGTATGTCAGGTAGCCGCATGTCTATTAACGCGACATCATAGTTTTTGTAGCTGATTTTGTCTAGGGCTTCTTTGCCTGTTTCAGCTGTGTCAGTTGTATATCCTTTTCTTTTTAGGATTATACTAAAAGTCCTAAGAATAGCTTTATCATCATCTACGATTAAGGCAGCCTGAGTTTTTTCTTCTGAGATTGTTATGGGAGACATATTTTTTACACACATTTTATCCACTTTTTGATGTGATCAGAGGAAAGTTATTTTTAGGGGATTTCGCACATTTTGGGGGCGAGTATAGGCGCGGGGTTGTTGCGTTTTAGAATATCCATGAAGTAGGCGTTGTGAGAGGTTTTTGTGCTGGCAGTAAGGAGATATTTTTTTCTCTTATGTGTAAATACAGCCGCACGATATATATTTTTGCTCTGTTTGAGCAGTATTGCTTTTATTTAGCAAAAATCAAAATACATGCCTCTTGCTACTTAATTTAACCGCTTAAAGCCTTAAATACATACATGCCATTTTCTTACTGGGCTGAATATTGAGCTATCTAACGCCGCTAAGATCTGATTTAAAACTAAGTATAATTCTTAGTCTTCTTGAGGGTAAGAAGAAACTAGCAGAGCTTGGAGAGGAAACCAAAACACGAGAAACCACGATTCTCCATGTCCTAAAAGAACTCGATCAACTAGACCTAATCAAAAAAGTCGAGGGTACATACCAATTAACCTCACTTGGAGTTCTTGAAGCACAAATCTGCAAAGGGTGCTATCAGTCGTTTAATGTTCTTGAAAAATACAAAGAATTCTGGTTAACTCATGACCTCAGCGCTATACCTCCAACTTTGTTGATGAAAATTGGGGACCTATATGAGTCTGAGCTAGTTAAATCCACAAGGGTTGAGTTGCAAAAAGTACACGAAACTGGTCTGGATATGCTTCGGGCTTCAAAAACCATTATTGGGGTCTCACCGATAGTTCATCATGATCATACAATAGCCGTTGCAGAAGTGCTCAATCAGGGCGGCAAGGTTATCTTAATTGTTACCCCCGAGGTTTTAGAAATGACTAACCAAACAGACAAAAACCCCGAAGAGACAAGTAAGCTTATTCGTGACGGAAGTCTACAGATTTATTTAAATAATTGTTTAAAGTTTTCCTTAACTATAACCGAAAAAACCTGGGCTCTTGGGCTCTTTAATCTAGATGGAGAATACGACTACACTGCGGATCTAAGAGGAAGCGGGGAGGAAGGTCTTGAGTGGGGACAACAGTTATTCAGAGATGCGCTTAAAAAGAGTACAAAAATCTAATCGTAACTGGACAACTAAGTTTGGGAAAGCCGCACAGTTCTTCGTTACCTCCTCACAACTCATGGCAGTAAACAGTGTATTTCTAGTATACTTCGTTACTCGCCTCTACGGGATTGAAGTACAACCCATACTTCTGTTACAAATTTTCTTCGGCAACATTGCAGTGTACAGCCTAAACAAAATAACTGATAAAAAAGAAGACAGAATTAACAAACCCAATCAAACATCAACATTTCAAAAATACTTCATCACGGCAACAATTATCTGCTACGGCATCATACTTATAATAGGCATCATTGATGGAATAAACTACTTTTTGGTGCTTGTAACTCCACTACTTATAGGGTATATTTATAGTGTAAAAATTTTCAAAAAATTACCTAGACTCAAAGAAATACTAGGCGTAAAGAGTATCGCCGTTGCGTCCAGTTTGGCGTTTACATTCACCGTACTGCCATCACTCACAGACATAGTAACACTCGAAAAGGTAGTCCTAGTCTTTGTATACATTTTTATTCAACTCTTTGTGAATGTCTTAATATTTGACATCATCGATATGCGTGGAGATGAAGTTGCAAACATAAAAACAATACCACTGTACTTTGGCAAAAAAGGAACAACCTATTTTCTATACATAGTTAACAGTCTGCTGTTGATCTGGCTCAGCATCTGCTATGCCTATGGCATATTCATCAGATATTTGCCGATAGCCGCTTTTGGGATGATCTACAGTTACGTACTTATCTGGTACTTCACCAAGAATTCCAGTAAACGACTCCTTGCCGAAGTGATTGTTGACAGCGAAGGGATAATCATCGCAATCATGTTGTTGCTCATAGTCCGTTAAGGGCTAGTTACTATCAGTAAACAAGGTTTTTATTGTCAAGAGCATACTTTAGCTTCAAGGTTGAATTTACATGGGTAAAGGGTCGGGTTATGGAAAGGTTATCATGCTTGGTGAGCATTTTGTAGTCCATGGTGTCCCAGGTGTCGTTTCAGCTATTGATGCATCAACCGATGCAGAAGTTAAAAAGTCAACGAAATTAAACATCCGTGACGAACGCAAAACCTCCAAAGGTTATGGTGAAGAAAAACGGCTCCAACAAATCGAATCCATCGAGCGTATGCTTACAGCTATGCAACTAGAACCTAATCTGCCCCTTGACATCTGGATCGGGGGATCCCTGCCAGGTTTTAGCGGTTTAGGAGCTTCGGCAGCATCAAGCGTTGCCATCGCACGTGCCATAAGCGAAGAGTTAGGACTTAACTTACCCAACGAGAAAATTAACGCCGTTGCCTACGAAGGGGAAAAAGCCTACGCGGGCAACCCCAGCGGCATCGATAACACCGCCGCAACCTACGGTGGCTTGATGTGGTTTAAAAAAAACACCACCAACAACCAAGATTTTGTTGAGAAACTTTATCTAAAACGCCCTGTTGAAATCGTAATCGGAAGCACCGGCAAAACCGCCAACACTAAACTCATGGTAGAAGGCGTTGCTGAACGCAAAAAGAAAAATCCGCAAAAATATGAACCACTCTTTAAACAGGCAGAAAACTTGGTCGTTGCAGGACGTAAAGCACTAGAAGATGGAGATCTCAAAAAAGTTGGTGCACTCATGAATGAAAACCACCACATTCTCCAAGAATTAGGTGTATCTAGCAAAGAACTGGATCTTCTTGTTGATATGGCACGCAAGCAGGGTGCATTTGGTGCAAAGCTTACCGGAGGCGGAGGGGGAGGCTGTATGGTGGCATTGACCCCGGGTAAAGAAGTTCAGGGAAAAGTCGCATCAGCGTTTAAAACCGCAGGTTACGAGTTTTTGGCGACAAAAATCAGCGTCCAATTCTAATACAACCTTATTTTTTGCTTGTTTTATCACCGTTGTGTGTAATCAACAAAAAAACAGGAATTTTGCGATTGCTTTTTAAGTATAACAGCTAAAGTGGATTTAAGGCGAAGTACATGGGATTAAGAAGCTTTATTGAGGAACTAGATAAAACAGGTGAATTGACTAAAATCACAAAACCCGTCTCTTTTGAGTATGAGATAGCAGGTATCATTGCAGCATTAGGTGAGAAACCGGTTTTTTTTGAGAACATAAAAGAATCCACTGTGCCGGTGGTGGCGGGGTTGGGTTCCTCAAAAGCGTTGATTTGCCGCAACTTGGGCATCCCAAAAGATCAACTTCTTCCCAGACTCCTTGGAGCTATCGAACAACCTGTTGCACCTAAATTGATTCAAAATGCACCCTGTCAAGAAGTTATCAAAACCGATGTGGATTTAACCAAGTTACCCATCATGCGCTACACCGATAAAGACGGCGGCAGATACGTTGCCTCAGCTGTATCGATCATCAAAGATCCAAAAACAGGTATCCAAAATATGTGTTTCCATCGGCTCATGCTTAGAGATAAAAATCATTTCATTGCACGTATTGTTGAGAACCGGGGCACCGATACCGCACTAGCAAAAGCCGGGGGAGAACTTGACATTGCCATCTGCATTGGTAACTCTATGGCAGTGTTGCTCTCAGCAGCCACTTCTCTGCCGGAAGGCACAAATGAGTTAGGCATGGCAAATGTATTAGAAAAAACAGATGTAGTGAAGTGCAAAACCGTTGATTTAGAGGTCCCCGCAGACGCTGAATTTGTGCTAGAAGGCAAAATTACCAAAGAAAAGGCCGTAGAAGGACCTTTTTTGGATTTAACAGGCATTGTAGACCGCACCCGCCAACAACCCATCGTCGAGATCAAATGCATAACCCACCGCACAAACCCCATCTACCAAACCATTCTAGCAGGGAGAAATGAACACAAATTCCTCATGGGTATGCCCAAAGAACCCACCATCTACAAAGAAGTGGGAAAAGTCTGTCAAATCAAAGATGTCTACATCACACCCGGTGGATGCAGTTGGCTCCATGCCGTTGTCCAAATCAAAAAACAAACCCCCGAAGATGGCAAAAAAGCCATAGAAGCCACATTTAAGGGACATGGGTCATTAAAACACTGCATAATTGTCGATGAAGACATAGATATCTATGATCCCCAAGACGTGGAATGGGCAATCGCCACCCGCTTCCAAGCCGACAAAAGCACAGTCATCCTTAGCAATCAGCCCGGTTCATCACTTGACCCATCCGGAGACCTAACAGAGGGCAAAAAAGCAACAACCTCCAAAGCCGGTCTAGATGCCACAGCACCACTGGTTTCAACAGGCAAAGGCTTTAGTAAAGTAGATTACATCAAAGTTGACCTAACCAAGTACCGCTGAGGGAGTATATGGAATTAACTAAACAAGAACAAGCAATGTTAGACGGCAAAGAAGGATATGCAGTCCGCAAAAGTATGGAGATTTTGGTTGCGCTAGGAGATATTTTTGACGCACAACACCTCATCGACGTGGGCAGTGTACAAGTTGCAGGTGTATCTTATCACAACCTAGGCGATGCTGGATTAGAATTTCTCAATTCATTGGCAAAGGACGGTAGAGTCAAAGTTCTAACCACCCTCAACCCTGCCGGTATGGACTTGGAAAACTGGCAACAACTCGGCATCGACCCCGACTTTGCAAAAAAACAAAACCTGGTCATCGACGCCTTCCAGCGCATGGACATCCTTGTAAGTTGCACCTGCACCCCCTACTTAATTGGCAATCTCCCCATCTACGGTGAACACCTCGCATGGTCAGAGAGTAGCGCCGTAACGTTTGCCAACTCGGTTTTAGGTGCCAGAACCAACCGTGAAGGTGGTCCGTCTGCTTTAGCAGCCGCGTTTGTGGGTAAAACCCCCTGCTATGGTCTACATCTTGACGAGAACCGAGTACCAAATATCCATGTTGAAGTAAACGCAGAGTTGAGTAAACTCTCCGACTGGGGTGCACTGGGCTATGCAATCGGTAAAAAAGCCGAAAACAAAATCGCCTACATCACAAACATCAAAACGGCACAACTCGATGAACTAAAAAGCTTCTGTGCCTCGATGGTAACTTATGGAACTAAACCGCTTTTCTACATCAAAGGCATAACACCAGGCGCAGAACTCCAAAAACAACCCGACCGAACAATTACCATCGATCAAGCAGACCTCAAAAATGCCTATGACAACATCAACGACGAAAACGTTTCAGATATTGATTTTGTCTGTGTTGGTTGTCCCCATTGCAGTATAAAAGAGATTCAAGAAATTGCAGAATTACTCAGAGACAAAAAAGTAAAAGAGGGCACTGAACTCTGGGTTGCAAGCTCTCGGACAGTAAAACAACTATCAGATAAACGCGGTTACACAGCCACAATCGAAGCAGCGGGCGGTAAATTTGCATGCGATACCTGCATGGCCGTAGCACCCCTCAAGGGCAGATTCAAAGCATTAGCAACAACATCAGCGAAGGGTTGCTTCTACTCACGGCAGAATTTAATGAAAACCAAGATGGGCAGTATGAAAGAATGCATCGATGCAGCGGTGACTGGAAAATGGAATTGAAAGGCCGAACAATCTACAAAGGCAAAACCCAAGGCCAGGCACTCGTCACATCGATGCCGATTAGCTTCTATGGTGGCGTTGACCCCAACACAGGCATTGTGATCGAAAAAGGTCATGAACTCCAAGGACAAAGTATCAAAGATAAGATCCTTGTGTTCCCGCAGGGCAAAGGTAGCACCGTAGGCAGCTACACACTCTACCGCATGAAAAAAAACGGTACCGCACCAGCCGCTCTGATAAACAAAGAAACCGAAACAATCATCGCAGTTGGAGCAATTATCAGTGAAATCCCCTGCATAGACAAAATAGACATCTTAAAGTTTAAAACAGGTGACACAATAGTCGTAGAAAACGACACAGCTGTCATCCTAAACTAAATTTTTTACAAATCCTGTTGCGAAACCCGTTGCATCGATTCAAAACACAACAGATATCTATAAGTGTTAAACTTTCTTTTTAGTATGGTTTCAAACAGCCTTTTCAAAGCTGAAACCAGCTCTTTTGTTCTTATCACCTATCGAGCTTGGTGTCCAGTCTGCCAATCAGAACTGATAAAACAGATGACTGAAGCCCCCGCCTATCATGTCCATTTCCGATGCTTACTAAATATGACAAAAAATACCTTAACCTGTCCCAAATGCGGCTCCCCCGCCACCCTAACCCATATCAACAACAACAAAATCGCCACCCTAGACCCATAACTCAGCAGAGGGTTTACAAATACATATGGCATACATAGCTTAATGCTTCCTTGTTAGAGTTTAATGCGTCCTTGTTAGAAATAATGGAAACTGCAAAAATGCTTCGCCGGTGATGCTTCTCCGATAGACGTATCAAACCCAATCAGCATACCAATAAACTGAGATAATCATAAATCGCAGGATATTTTTGGTTGATATTTGACGTTTCAGTGCGGGATTTAGAAACATTTGTGTTATACTTTACGAAGGGGTAAAAAAAAAAACCACATCAAACCTAACCGTGGATCATACTTTTATCGACTCTTTTAGCGGATAGTCAACAAAAGAGGGTTTCTCGATTTAGCGTTAACGGCTCAAAACACTTTCTTAACTACTGTCTATGCCGGTAAGCTTAAACAGGCTGTACCGTTATCATCCTGCAACAGAAGAGAGTTACTGCAACGTTAAATTAGCAGAAGATAGATACAGATATTCAGGTACGATTTGCAATGAACGATGCAAACCCAATCATACTTAAACTCGGCGGTTCGGCCATTACTGACAAAACAGCTGAGGCAACCCCTAAAACTGAAATTATAAATCAACTCGCAGAGGAAATCAAGCGCGCAGACCTTGATAACCTTATTGTTGTTCATGGAGGCGGAAGCTTTGGTCATCCAACAGCGGCCAAGTACGCAATTAAAGATGGATACAAAGAAGATCCTACACAGAGGTTTGGTTTTGCAGAAACCCATCATATGATGACTGTACTTAATGGGTTAGTGATGGATTCGTTAATTTGGCATGAAATTCCTGCGCTAAGTATTGCGCCTTCATCGTGTTTTATTACAGAAAATGGTAAAGTTAAGTCCTTTGATGATACCATTCTTAGAGCCATGTCAAAGATAATCTACACTCCGGTATTCTATGGAGATGTTGTTTTTGATGATAAGATGGGTTTTACAGTGCTTAGTGGTGATCAGTTGGTGGCTTACTTGGCGCTCAAATACAAGGCTAAAAAAATTGTTGTTGGTGTAGATACTGATGGGCTTTTTGATAGTGATCCTAAGGCTAATTCTGATGCTAAAGCCTACAAATCGCTTAACTTAAAAGAGCTAAAAGAGCTTCAGCCTAAGCTTGGTAAGGCTCAAGGTACTGATGTTACTGGTGGTATGGCAGGTAAGATCGCGGAGCTTATTCCGGCAGTTGAAGCGGGAATTCACATAACCGTTACTGGTGCGACAAAAAGATTATCTATCTATAGAGCCTTAACAGACCAGAGCGTTTTGGGCACTGAAATAGAGAAGGCGTAAAATGGCAGAAGAAACGGGCAGGCGTAAAGTCGATCATATCCGTATCTGTCTTGATGGAAAAGCGCAAGCTAAGAAAGTCACAGCGGGTTTTGAGGATCTTCAACTTATCCATAGAGCTCTGCCCGAAATTGATAGAGCACAAATTGATCTTCAAACCACTTTTTTGGGTAAAAAGTTTAATGCTCCTCTAATCGTTGGTGCCATGACAGGCGGGGCCGAAGAAGCCATGGAAATTAATGGTTCTATAGCTGAAGCGGTTGAAAAGTTGGGGTTAGGCATGGGTTTGGGGAGCCAGCGAGCGGCCGTCGAAAACAAAAATCTTGAAAAGACCTACCGCATTGCCCGTGAAAACGCTCCACATGCATTCTTAATCGCTAACATTGGCGGTGTTCAGCTTGTCCACGGATACGGCGTCAAAGAAGTTAAACGTACCATAGAGATGATTGATGCAGATGCCGTTGCAATTCATTTAAACGCGCTTCAAGAAAGTATTCAGCCGGAGGGACAAACCAACTTTAAGTGTATGGCTGTAAAGATAGCAGAGATCGCAGGTGCAATCGATCAACCAGTTATAGTTAAAGAGACCGGGGCAGGTATTTGTGCAGAAGACGCTAAAATTCTTCAAGATGCTGGCGTCAAAGCTATCGATGTTGGTGGTGTGGGTGGAACCAGCTTTGCCGCTGTTGAATACTATCGTGCAGACCCCAATAGTTGTGTTGAACATTTTTTGGGCAATTCCCTCTGGGACTGGGGCATACCCACTGCAGTAAGCCTAATTGAGACCGCTCAAAGCGTCAAGTTACCCCTGATTGCAACAGGCGGAGTGCGAAGTGGCACCGATATAGCTAAAGCCCTTGCTTTAGGTGCCAGCTTAGCCAGCATCGTTCAGCCGATTCTCCAAACTGCCGTGAAGGGCGTCAAAGCAACCGAGCAGAAACTCGAGTATCTAATTGATGAATTGCGTAACGTTATGTTCCTGATGGGTGCCCAAACAGTTTCTGATTTACCC
Organism: Candidatus Bathycorpusculum acetigenes; assembly: GCA_009781675.1. GTDB lineage: Archaea > Thermoproteota > Bathyarchaeia > Bathyarchaeales > Bathycorpusculaceae > Bathycorpusculum > Bathycorpusculum acetigenes. The sequence goes on from WQVG01000033.1 coordinate 9,297, forward strand.
AAAAAACCGGTGGTAATTATGGGTAAAACCGCTCAGTGGCTTACCGCTCGCGGTTTTAACCTACAAAAATATGCTGAACAAGGAACATACCAATATGGACATTGAAAAATTTCTTGAACAAACCGCCCCTCAAATCGATAAAGTCATCGAAAAATACATACCAAGAAAAATCAACAAAGATGCCCCGCTTTTTATCGTTAATCCGCCGCTCTATAGCTATAACCTTGAGCCATTGAACAAAACCATCGCGGAGCCCGTTTGGGATATTCTGGATAGAGGAGGAAAACGATGGCGACCCGCTTTATTTTTGCTTATTTGTGAAGCCCTAGATAATAAGGTAGATTGTTTAGATTTTGCAATCATACCTGAAGTTATCCACAACGGCACCTTGGTTATCGATGACATCGAAGATTCCTCGGATGTTCGAAGGGGAAAACCGTGTTTGCATAAAACTTTTGGTGTTGATATAGCTGTTAACGCGGGAAACGCCATGTACTATCTGCCGCTTCTATCGCTGATGATACATAAAGAAGACTTTCCAGTGGAGGTACAACGGGATGTGTATGAGGTGTATGTTCAAGAGATGATTAACCTTAGTATGGGACAAGCTATGGATATTGCGTGGCATCGGGGTATAGCAAATGCCGATACTGTGAGTGAGCAGGATTATCTACAGATGTGCGCCTATAAAACAGGTACGCTTGCACGGATGGCAGCCAAGATAGCAGCTGTTCTATCAGGAGCAAACAAAGAACTTGTCGAGAAAATGGGTCGTCTAGCCGAATGCATAGGAGTTGCCTTTCAGATGCAAGATGACATCTTGGATTTAACCGGAGAAGAGTTCGCCAAGAGTAAGGGCTGTATCGGCGGAGACATCTCAGAAGGCAAACGATCTTTGCTAGTTATACACACACTCCAAAAAGCAGACCCAGTCGACAAAGCGCGGCTTCTTGAAATTCTGGGTATGTATACAACCGATCAGAATCTGCGCAACGAAGCCATTGACATCATCAAAAAATACGGTGCCTTTGAGTACGTCAAAACCCTTGAAGAACAAATGGTGATGGAGAGCTGGCGGGAGGTAGATAAGTTACTTCCGACACCGCAGTCTAAGGAAAAATTAAAAATGTTCGCTGAATTTTTAATTAAGCGCAACAAGTAAAAGCGAGCGTACTGAATTTGGCACTTGAAAATGATACTGTATTACGTGAATTTATCCGTAGAGTTGCATTGCTCAATGCGGTTGGACATGATGGAAAGGCTCAAGCAGGAGCATTAGTCGGCAAAGTTTTAGGCGAAAAAGCCCAATACCGCAACCAAGTCAAAGAGCTCTCAGGAGTCATTAATGCAATTGTTGCTGAAGTTAACAGCTTAACCCTTTCTGAGCAGAAGGCAATTGTGGAGAAGAATTGGCCTGAAACACAGAAAAAACCTGAAGTAGAAGAGAAAAAGTTGACACCTCTACCAAGCACAGACAAATATAAAGTCATAACCACCAGGTTCTCACCTAACCCAGATTGTGTACTCCATTTAGGTTCAGCCCGCGCCATAGTGTTAAGCCACGAGTATGCCTGCATGTATAACGGCAAATTTATCCTACGATTTGAAGACACCGACCCTAAAACCAAAAAGCCCCAACTTGAATTCTACGAAAACATCCGCAAAGATCTGAAATGGCTGGGCTGTAGATGGGATGAAGAATACATTCAAAGTGACCGCCTCAAAATTTATTACGAGATTGTTGGAAAAATGGTCGGCGATGGCAACGCCTATGTTTGCGAATGCACCCCTGAAGCGTTCCGAGGAAAAGCAGTAGCAAAAGAAGCCTGCCCATGCCGCAACATACCACCCAGCGACCAGTTGCAGAGATGGCAGAAAATGCTTGCCGGCGACTACCAGGAAGGCGAAGCTGTGATTCGCGTCAAAACCGAACTGGACCATCCCAATCCTGCAATCCGCGATTGGCCGGCCCTGCGCATTATCGATACTAAAAAGTACCCCCACCCACGGGTTGGGAGTAAATACCATCTCTGGCCGCTCTACAACCTTGCCGCCGGCATAGATGACCATCTCATGGGCATAACCCACATTATCCGCGGCAAAGAACACTACACCAACATGATTCGCCAAAAATACATGTACCAACATCTAGGTTGGGAGTATCCTCAAGCAATCCATTACGGCAGACTAAAAATTACAGGAGCCGCCTTATCAAAATCCAAGATTGTTGCAGGTATAAACGAGGGCGATTATACAGATTTTGATGACCCACGATTGGGCACATTTGCGGCACTCAAAAAACGAGGAATCCAACCAGAAGCCATCAAGAAAATGATCATCGAAGTCGGTGTTAAACCCAACGACGTCACCCTAAGCTGGGAAAGTCTCTACGCGCATAATCGAAAAATTCTTGATGCAACAAGCAACCGCTACTTCTTTACCGCAGATCCCATTGAACTCCACGTGTCAGGATTGCCAAAAACGTTCCATGCAAAGTTGCCGCTACATCCAGAACATCCCGAACGCGGCTTTCGAGAATACCTCATAGAGCCCCAAGGCGACAAATCAGCGGCTATGTTCTGGATAACCAAAAAGGATGCAGAAACGATGCAAACAACCCATATGATGCGCCTTATGGAGCTTTTCAACATCCAAATTGACACAAAAAAAGCCAACAGCATAACTGCCACTTATACCAGCGAATCCTATGAGGATGTTCGCAAAAACAAAGTCCAGCTTATCCAGTGGATACCCAAAGGCGCGGAATATCCTGCAGAAATTATTCATCAGGATGCCTCAGTAACAAGTGGCTTTGCGGAGGCGGCATGCAAAAAGTTAAAGCCAGACGACATCATACAGTTTGAGCGCTATGGCTTTGTGAGAATCAATGAAGCCAGCGAAAAATTAATCGCTTACTATGCTCAAAAATAGGGTGACTAAAATGCGCAAACTCAACAATAAAGTTATCATCTGGCCGGTGTACTTTGATCAAAACCGAAGTCGTAGTGAGGGCCGTCGCATCTCCAAAGTTCAAGCGGTTTTTTCACCCAAGATAGGGGAAGTTAAAGAGGCCGCAGATAGGTTGGGGCTTAAAAATGAACTTAACCTTGAAGCACATTATCCCAAGATGCCTTGGGCAAAAACGGGCATGTTGATTGTGGAGAAGCAGGAAACTAAGGAAGCTATAATTAAAAGACTTTCTAGACAGTTGATTAAGATTAAAAATCAGCAGGACTCGGAGCAACCTGCTAAACGAAAATAGTGAAAATTAGGCTTTTTCTTTGCCTATGAGTATCGCGTTTATGACACCGTCGTTTCCGGGTCGGCTGGTAACTTTTGCTAACCCAAGAGCGGTTTCGATTTCTGCGCCTTTAGTGATGACACCCCGACGGTTATAGTCGACGTTGGCTCCGTTACGAACTACACGAACGATTTCAGATTTTTCTGTTGTACCGGTTTTGGGGTCAGTGACGGAGGCATATTTGTCGGTTAGAACCTTGATTTTGATGTTTCCACCCAGAGTACGGGTAGATTTGCGTTTAGGTTCGCCAAGCACTGTTTCTGCTGGGTATCCGCCGGCCTCGTACTTTTTCTTGGTGCGGTAAACACGCTTCTTTCCGCCAGTTAATTTCCTTTTACGTAAACTACTATGAGTAGACATATTCTACCATCTTTCCACTAAATTTCGTAGTCACTAAACTCTAAGAATCAATATAAACATACCGTTTCAAAGGCACCATTCCATATACCGCTAAGACGGGATCTTTCTATAGGCATACCATTCAACTCTTTAAGCGTTCAGTGAAGGCAGATAAATCACCAATCAACTTGCTCAGTAGAAACGGATAATTTTGGATGTGCTCCATGGGTTTTACGGTAATTTATCGAGAACAACAAGCCGCCGCCATTATAAGGTAACTAAAATACACTACAGCAAAATTAAGTGGTGGGGCCTCCCGGATTTGAACCGGAGTCTATAGAGCCCAAGTCTACAAGCCTAGACCAAGCTAGCCGAAGGCCCCAAACTCTTAATGTAACACTATTTTCATCTACATCCATAAAAACCTTGTCAACCCAAAAATCAAGCCTGTTTGCCCTTTTTGGTAAAGTCCGCTAAAGATCAGCCGTATCTCAAATAGAAACCCCGGAGAGCACAATACCAGGATCAGCAGATCACCAGCCAGAAGTGAACACCATCCACCAGCAACAGGTCAACTAAATGTCGGAAACACACACCAGTAACATGAAGTTCGATAGTTGGATGTTAATTGCTATGAATAATTTAAAATAACCCCATTTGTTTATATCAGAGAAACGTACAACAAAATAGGCAAGGAAGCGAAAAAGACGATGAGTGAAGAAGGCGACCCATTCTGGGCTTCATTGTATGAAAGGATTCTTGGATTAATTCTTATAATAATCGGCGCGTTGTTACTCTACTTTACTGTAAGCTCAGATGTAGGCGGGTTTAGTCTGCTATTTGGGTTCCTCAGCGCCGTTGTGTTACTCATAGGTATCCTTCTGTTGGTTATAAAACCAGCACAGTAAAACATAGTCCCTTCTTTTCCCCTTCGCCCCTGTCTTTGATTTATAATCAACGCGTGCACTAAACGGTCACCCAAAACATGCAAACACCCAACAGCTAAGAGCTTTATCGAACAAGCAAAGGTTGAAAAGGGGCTAAAACACAAAAATAGGTACACGTATTTATAAGCCTAAACTATACATCAACCCGTAAAACATGAGGAAACTGAGTTGCCCATACGCCAGCCAATAGTTTGTGTTCTTGGACATGTAGATGCAGGCAAAACTTCGTTGCTTGATGAGCTACGAAAAACTAACGTCCAGTTCCGTGAAGCAGGCGGCATGACACAGCATATCGGAGCCAGCTTTTTCCCTGTGGAAACACTTAAGCAACTTATCGGTCCCTACATGGGCAGTTTCAAAACCGGTATTGAAATTCCGGGTTTACTCATCGTGGATACGCCAGGACATGAGGCGTTTACCAATCTGCGGCGTCGGGGCGGAAGTGTCGCTGATATCGCCATACTCGTCGTTAACGCGATCAAAGGCTTTGAAGCACAAACGTTTGAATGTATTGAAATCCTCAAAGTTCGAAAAACGCCCTTTATAGTGGCGGTTAACCAGATTGACCGCATCCCAGGCTGGAAAGCCCAGTCAAATGCACCATTTCTAAAGTCATATGCGTCTCAGGCCAGCTTCATCCAAGAAGAACTCAACAACCGCCTCTACCAAGTTATGGGCGACTTTAGCCGTCTAGGATTTAAAACCGACCGCTTCGACCACATCCGTGACTTCACCCAAAATATTGCCTTAGTACCCACAAGCGCTAAAACTGGTGAAGGCCTCTCGGAACTTGTCATGGTACTGGTTGGATTAACCCAACAATTCCTCAAAAAACGCCTCCAAACCACCGATGGACCCGCCAAAGGCGCCATCTTGGAAGTTAAAGAAGAACCCGGCTTGGGTCTGACCCTAAACGCAATTATCTACGACGGCACCCTACACAAAGACGATATGGTAGTAGTCGGCGGAAGAGACGGCCCTCTGTCTGCACGCATCCGCACAATTCTTGTTCCCAAACCACTTGATGAAATGCGGGACCCTCGAGACAAATTCACAAGTGTCGAATGTGTCTACGCCAGCGCAGGAATCAAAATCGTCGCATCCGATTTAGATGGAGCATTAGCAGGTGCACCATTGCTTGCGGTGCCTGAAAACGAAGAAGTTGAGAAATACTGTGGTCTCATCACCGAAGAAATCGGTAAAATCCGTATAACCAAAGAAATAGATGGCGTCATCGTCAAAGCCGACACCCTAGGCTCACTAGAAGCCATGGCAGAAATTCTCAAAGCCAACAACGTACAAGTTCGAAGCGCTGATATAGGCGACATCAGCAAACGCGACGTTATAGAAGCCTCCGTGGTAAAACAACGAGAACCACTTGTAGGTGCCATTCTTGCATTCGGCGTAAAAACGCTCCCAGACGCAGAAATTGAAGCAGAAACCAATGGCATAAAAATCTTCAACGACCCCATCATCTACAACTTAATCGATAACTATATCGAATGGGTTAAAGAAAAACGAGAACGCAAAAGCGAAGCCGAATTCGAAGCCCTCACCAAACCCGGCAAAATCATGGTTCTACCCAACTGTATATTCCGCCGCGCCAAACCCCTTGTAGCAGGCGTTGAAATTCAAGGCGGCAGACTCAAACCCAAAGTTTCACTAATCCGCGCCGAAGATAGCTCAGATCTTGGAGAAATTCAACAAATCCAAGACAAAGGCAAGGCCATCGGCGAAGCTAAAGCAGGCGCACAAGTAGCAATCTCGATGGACAAACCCATATCCGGACGACATATTTTTGAGCGGGATATACTCTTCGTTAAGGTTCCTGAAAAAGACGCACAAACATTGCTAACATCACATATGGAAGATTTGACCTCAGAAGAACAAGAAGTACTCAAAGAATACGTGAATTTGATGCGTAAAAAAATTCCATTCTGGGCAGGCACTACATAACTGTGTGACCAACAGCTAAGCGTCAGCTAAACCATATTTGCTCCTTATTAGACCTTTTATAACAAACATAGCAACGTTTAGGGGATAAACAACAATAATTCAACATTACCCATGAATCTGGAAAAAGCTATATAGATAATATTAGCTAAAGAAACAACGGAAGAGATAAACAGGATGCGAGAAGTAAAATTCCATACCGGTAATGCTGTACCCCTTGAAATGCACAAAGTTCGTATTGTACAAAAATTAAATTTACGGCCTATTGATGACAGGTTAAAAGCCATTAATGAAGCGGGTAACAATACGTTTCTACTTCGAAATAAAGATGTATTTCTAGATATGCTAACCGACAGTGGAGTTAACGCTATGAGCGACCTCCAACTTAGCGCCATGATGATTGCCGATGACAGCTATGCCGGCAGTGCCACGTTCTCTAAATTGGAAAATAAACTCGAAGAAATTTTTGGAACAAAATATGTCCTGCCTGCTCACCAGGGCCGTGCCTGCGAACACATCATCTCAAAAGTGCTCATTAAAAAAGGTGATGTCGTACCCACAAATTACCACTTCACAACCACAAAAGCGCACATAGGTCTCCAGGGAGGTAAAGTTTTAGAAACTCATTATCCCGAAGCACTAATAGTTGAGAGTAATAACCCATTCAAGGGCAACATGTCTCCAGAACTCCTAAAAGAGGTCATTGCTGAATATGGCGTGGACAAAATTTCGTTTGTACGCATGGAAGCTGGTACAAACTTGATTGGCGGCCAACCGTTCTCTCTTGCTAACTTGAAAGAAATTTACAAAATCTGCAAACAACATAACCTTCTATTGGTACTTGATGTAAGCCTCTTATCAGACAACTTGTACTTCATAAAAGTGCGCGAACCCGGTTACCAGAATGTAGATATAAGAAAAATCACCCGAGAAATTGCAGACCATGCAGACATTATTTATTTCTCAGCTAGAAAATTGGGACATGCTCGTGGTGGAGGCATTTGTACAAATAATCATGAAATGTATATGAAAATGCGCGAACTTGTACCACTCTATGAAGGATTTTTAACTTATGGAGGTATGAGTGTTCGTGAGATTGAAGCAATCACAGTTGGTTTAGAAGAAACAATGGATTATGACATGATAAGTCAAGGACCATTGTTCATTGAATACATGGTAAATGAGTTAAAGCAACAATGTATACCAGTAGTCACACCAGCAGGCGGATTGGGTTGTCACCTAAATGCTATGAAGTTTGTGCCCCATATTCCTCAATCAGAATATCCTGCGGGTGCATTGGGCGCGGCTCTTTTCATTGCAGGCGGAATCAGAGGTATGGAACGCGGCACCATCTCTGAAGAGCGGGAAGCGGATGGCTCTGAGCATTATTCTAACATGGAACTTTTGCGTTTAGCGCTTCCACGCAGAGTCTTTACACTCTCACAGATTAAATATGCAATTGACAGAATCGTCTGGCTCTATGAAAACCGTAAACTCATCGGTGGATTGAAATTTATAGAAGAACCCAAAGTTTTGCGTTTCTTTATGGGCAAACTGGCGCCAGTGTCGGATTGGCAGGAAAAATTGACGGCCAAGTTTAAGGCTGATTTTGGTGACAGCTTGTAAAATCAGCTGAAATCAAGAACACCCCAAAGGTTCACAACTGTTCCTTTTGGGGTAGTTCACCCACTGTTTGATTCAAACAACGCCTATTGTTTGAGGCCTTGTTTGTGGGCTATTTTTCTGAAAGTTATGGTGCATCCTGAACTCTCAGCAGAATTGAGATATACCAGCACTTAATTAATACCCAAAATATCTATCTTTTGAAAACCACACAACACACAAACCAAAACAAAAACAAA
>WQVG01000034.1 GCA_009781675.1 Candidatus Bathycorpusculum acetigenes
CATAAACTCCTCCGCCGTAGGTTGCGGTGTTGTTTGAGATTTCACCGTTAGTTATAGTAAAGGATCCCGCAGGTCCTTCGTATACGCCGCCGCCATTGCCATCATTTTGGTAACCGTTCCAATGTGTCGCTGTGTTGTTTGTGATCTTGCCGCCTGACATTTTAAACGCGCCTTCGTTGTAGACTCCCGCACCATTTGTTGCAATGTTGCCCGAAATCACCCCACCAGCTAACTCAAAAACGCCACTAACGTTAATCCACACACCCCCACCCCAACCTCGAGCGTTAACATTATTGTGGCCTGAAATCTCACCATCAAGCATGATAAATGTACCCCCGCCATTAACAACTACCCCATTACCCCTATCGCCTTCATTATGAGTAATAATCACGCCATCAAGCGATAATACGGCATCGTCATTAACGGTGATAACATTTTGACCATCTAAACCAATCAGCTTGAACATGCCCCCGGTAGCACTTGTTAGCGTAATGTTTGTACCTGGCGGAATACTCAACGCAGAACCAACAGAAATATCCATAGTAAGTGCAATATCGATATGGACCCCCACCTCTGCATTATTAACCGCATCCCTAAGCTCAGACGCAGTCTTAACCCGTATAGAGCCAGCGTCTGCCGCTAAAAAACTATAAGCCAACAAAGAAACTAACCCCACTACCACAAGGATCAAAGAAACAACTAACAGAATTCTATACCGTGAACCCTGCAGACTAGCTGTAGACTTAATAGCCATACATATCCACTCTACAAATAAAGAAATCAAATCGGCTCGTCATATATCGTTTACTTTTTCCATCCATCCATGACAGAATAGGCAATCCAGCACTCACATTTCTACAGATTTCTGGTAGACCCTCAGCTCACGCCTTGGATAATTGCAAGACAATTTGCATTAACAAAACTTCGGGACATACACATCCACTTTCTAGAAATGCCGTTCAAGAAGAAAATAAAACAACTCTTGTTGTGAGTTGATGGTTAGCAAAGCGGAAATAGTTGCTAATGTTTTGACCCCCGAATTTATTTGAGACTGTTTAAAGGACAAAAGTACTGCAGTTAAACCATTGCTTTTTGGTCCTGCTTTCGTAAACCTCTTAAGGTTGGCTCTTGCCTATTTTTATGGGGAATCACTTGGGCGTAAACTTTAAAGATCTTATCCCTAAAACTCCAGTCAAGCTCGAAGATCTCAGTGGTAAAGTTATCGCTATAGATGCATACAACACTATCTATCAGTTCCTCAGTATAATCCGCCAACCCGATGGTACACCCCTCAAGGATAGTTCCGGTAAAATCACCAGCCATCTAAGTGGTTTATTCTACCGCACAAGTAATCTTGTTGAGATGGGGCTTAGGCCTGTTTATGTGTTTGATGGTAAATCTCCTGAACTCAAAGCTGCTGAGGTCCAACGTCGTCGCCAAGTCAAGGCTGAAGCTATGGTAAATTATGCTAAGGCGCAGGCAAGTGGCGATAAAGAAAAAATGCGCTTGTACGCTTCGGTAGCTACTACTATGAAAGATTACATGGTGCCAGAGAGCAAGAAAGTTCTGGATTTGATGGGGTTGCCATGGATTCAGGCACCCAGTGAAGGTGAAGCGCAGGCCGCTTATCTAAATAAGAAGGGTGATGCTGATTACTGTGCAAGTCAAGATTACGACAGTCTGCTTTTTGGGGCTCCTAAACTTTTACGCAATGTTACCATTTCAGGGAGGAGGCGGCGGGGAAAAACCTTCATCGAAGTGGTTCCTGAGGTGGTTGAATTGCGCAAAGCTCTTGGAGAGTGTGCGTTGTCCTATGAGCAGCTAATTGATGTAGGTATATTGATTGGAACCGATTTTAACCCCGAGGGCATCGAGGGTATCGGACCTAAAACCGCACTTAAACTCATCAAACAACACAAAACCCTTGAAGCCGCTCTCCCCTTCATCAAAAACGCCCTGTTTCCCTGCGAACCCCAGTTAATACGCCAAGAATTTCTAAATCCCCAAATCACCGATGACTACAAGCTTGACTGGAAAGACCCAAACGAGCAAGCTATTATCGATTTTATGTGCGGCGAAAAAGAGTTTGGAGAGGAGCGTATCAAAAAATCAATAGAGCGCATGACCGCGGGAAGCAAAAAAGCAAAGAGCAAGACTTCTCTGGAAAAATGGTTTGGATAGAGATAGCCTGTATTTTAGGCGTGTGGGTTAGTTTTTTCTTCTTTTTTAACAAACTAAATTAGGTGAGTAGTAGGAACGGAAAACGAGTTGCTAAGTGCCCTTTCATCGAGAACCCATTATCTGTTCCTTGCAAATTTGTAAATAGCGTTGCAATAAATTGTTGATAGATTTTCATAAGATTTAATTGTGTAGTGCATTTTTTGTAAAATGCAATTAAATGCGCTTTTTGTGGGGTGTGTGCGTAAATGATATTAGCTGGCAGAGCCTTAAAGTGTCAATGAAACCTTCCACGATTATCCTCTATGTGTTGGTGACGCTGAGTTTAATCTTTAGCCTCACTGCTCTGTTGCTTGTTGTATCTCAAAACGGTGATATCTTTGTCCCAGATTCTTCATTCATATCTCCAACCATAGTGCCCACAATGCCTGAAAATACAGTGCCGCAATTTACGCCTCCGCTTCAGCCCACACAAACCCCTGGCTCGACTCATCTAACAATCAACTACACAGAAATCAACCGAGTGGAAAATAAGGGTAGAACAAAAGTGACTCTGTCTATAGATGTCACCTACGATAGCGGAGACCCAATTACCATAGATTACTCTCATTTCTGTCTCCATCTCTACGTTTGGAGAATGATTGCGCCTATGAATGTTGGAACTGCTGAGCCCCAAAACAGTGGACGCTTTACTCTGGGGTCCTCACATTCAACGCAGACTTTTCAGTTAGACTTTGAATTTAGCACTACTGAATTTAACGGAATGGATGAAGGTAGAACTATTTACAACATGGGCTACACTGGCCCTGCTGAGGTTCAATGGTTAACTGATAGTTTATTTAATACCTGATTTCCAATGTATTGGGTGATTGTGAATATATAAATAAAATTGTAATATTGCTACAAGGTTGCTTGCAGTTTTTCATATAGGGCTAAATGTGTATGAATTATTTTACAGTGACTGATTTTGCTAGGTTTCGGGGCATGTCTGGGTCGTAGCCTTTTTCGACAGCTGTGTAATATGCCAGTAGCTGGAGTGGTACTGCGTATGGGATGGGTGAGAGTACTGCGGGGATGTCTTTGGGTACTTCGATGTAGTCGTCGGCTAGGCTTTTTATGTCTTCGTCTCCTTCCTCGATTATGGCTAGTATGTGGGCGCCTCGGGCTTTCATTTCCATGATGTTGCCTATGACTGTTTTGTGGGTGTCGTCTTTGGGGCACACAAATACTATGGGGAATCCATTTTCGATTAGGCTGATTGGGCCGTGTTTGCTTTCGCCGGCGGGGAATGCTATGGAGGGGATGTAGGCGATTTCCATTAGTTTGAGTCTGCCCTCAAATGCGGTGGCGGTGCTGATGCCTCTGCCTAGGTAGAAGAAGATTTTTGATCCGCTGTATTTTTTGGCTAGTTGTTTGATTTTTTCTTCTTGTGTTGTTACAATTTTGTCTACTACGGTTGGTAGTTGTTGAAGTTTTTCTTCGAGGCAGTCGATTTCGTCTTGTGATATTTTTCCGCGTTTTTTGGCTAATTTTAAGGCCAGTTGGGCTAGAACTGAGAGTTGGGAGGTGAAGGTTTTGGTTGCTGCGACGCCTATTTCGGGTCCTGCTTGGGTGCCGATGTAGACGCGGCTTATGCGTGTGAGGGTGGAGCCGATGACGTTGGTTAAACTCAGTACGGTTGCTGCGCGTTGTTGGGCGCAGATGACGGCTGCAATGGTATCGGCGGTTTCGCCTGATTGGCTTACAGCAAGGATGGTGCTGTCGATGTTGACGGATTTACCGTGTTGTTCTAAAAATTCTGAGGCGTATACGGGGTAGGTGGGCAGATATGCCAGTTTTGAAAACATGTATGAGGCTGCTAGGCAGGCGTGGTAGCTGGTTCCGCATGCTACTAGGAACACTTCGCTGGCGCGGTCAAGGAAGGTGGATAGTAGGTCGAGGTAGTGGTCTTGGATGCGTAGCGTGTTGCGGAGGACTTCGGGTTGTTCATGGATTTCTTTAATCATAAAATGTGGATAGCCCTGTTTTACTGCCATCTCAGGTGTCCACTCGATGGTGATTGGGTTTCTTGTGATGGGACTTGCGTCGCTGATTTTTTTGATTTCATAGCCTTGTGGGCTGAGGGTGACTAGTTCGCCGTTGTTTATCATGACTGCTTTGTTGGTGACTGATAGGAATGCTGGAACGTCGCTGGCGCAGAAGACGCCATTGCCGTTGATGCCTATCACCAGGGGGCTTTCGTTTCGGGCGCAGATGATTTTGTCGGGTTCTTGTGTGGAGAGGATGGCAAAGGCGTATGATCCTTCGATGCGTTTGAGGCTTTCTAGGATGACTTGTTGGAAGCTGAGTTTGGGGTTTTGTTTTTGGGTTTCTTCTATGAGGTGTGCCATGACTTCGGTGTCTGTTTTTGATGCAAAGGTGTGGCCGAGGTTTTGGAGTTCGGCTTTTAGTTCTAAAAAGTTTTCTATGATGCCGTTGTGGACAACGACGATGTTGCCTTTGCAGTCGGTGTGGGGGTGGCTGTTGATTTTTAGTGGTGCGCCGTGTGTTGCCCATCGGGTGTGTCCGATGCCTATGTTGCCGGGTAGGTCGTCGAGGTTTAGGAGTTGGTGGACTTCGTCGATTTTACCTTGGTCTTTTTTTATGTTGATTTCTTTGTTGTTTAGGGTGGCGATGCCGACTGAGTCGTAGCCTCGGTATTCGAGTCGTTTTAGGGATGAATGGATTATGGGTGCTGCGTTGCCTTCTTTTAAGACACAGCCAAAAATTCCGCACATGATTTGTTCTTCCTGTTTTTTTGTTGTTGCAATGGTTGAGCTGGATGGCTATTAAGGATTTTTACAACATTCCTTTGACTGTTAAAAACTTTTTTTTAGGTGTTTGGGTTTGGTTTTTATTTGCAGGCAACACAGTTAGCGTTTTGTTGTTGAATTTATGTGAACCGTTATAAATTATTTTTTTATATTTCATGCATGATATGTTATTAGATATTTATAATGAAATAACTCTTTATAGTTGATATACTGATTCTGTACTTATGGTTTTTTATAGGACCTCAACTGATAATCCCTGATCAACCATGGACAAGAAACTGCTTCTCAAAGACGACAACAAAACCCAACAAGCCAAAGAAATCAGCATCCTCACCGCAACCCAACTAAAAACCATCCTAGGAAACCTCAGCTGGAAAATCCTCACCCTACTCTCCAAAAAAGAAATGTACCCCCTCGAAATCGCAAAACAACTAGGCATGCACGAACAAAAAATATACTACCACATCCGAAAACTCGCCAAAGCCAACGCCATCACCGTAGTACGAGAAGAAAAAAAGAAAGGCGCCACCGCAAAATACTACCGCACAGTCTCCCCCGCATTTGGCGTCGAATTCCCCCTTGGATACCAACCCATCCAAAACCTCTGCATCCTTGACATAACCGGCCAACTACAAGAATTCTTCAAAGAATTCATCCACAACGGCACCTTCAACGGCAAAATAATAGTCGGCAGCCCCCAACCCCACGGCCCCTTCAAAACAAGCGCACGCGACGGACACTACGCCGCACACCTAGCCCTATTCATAGGCCAATTCGCCCGCCTACCCACAGAATTCGCAGTAAAACTCGACGTCGACGTCAAAGTCGAAAAAGAAGAAAAAAACAACCTCATCCTAGTCGGCGGACCCGGAACCAACCTATTGATGCAAGAAATCAACGAACACCTCCCCATAAAATTCAACATGCAATCCTCCCAACAAGGCTTCCTACTCGGCGGACTAACATCAAAAAAAACCCAACAAACCTACACCTCCGACGTAACCGGCCTAATCGCAAAAATCATCAACCCCTGGGATAACTCCAAACGCATCATCGTTCTAGCCGGCAACAAAGCCGTAGGAACCAAAGCCTGCGTCATCGCACTCACCAACCTCTGGAAAAAAACCCTAGAAAAATACCAAGGCGAAGACACCTTCGCAACCGTAATCATAGGCTTTGACCTAGACGGCGACGGCAAAGTCGACTCCATTGAGGTCCGCGAATAGTGCCCCCCAAAACCACCGAAATCATATGGGCCTACGGACACAAAAACCTCCAAGCAACCCACCCCACAACACTCATGATCACCAAAGACCCCCACCTCTCAACAACCGGCAACTGCATTATAGCCGTAGCCGCAGATAAAACCATAACAGACCTACACCCCGACTTCAAAAACACACTCCACCAACCAAACACAAAACTCACCATACTACTCGAAGCAGACAACACAACAGAAAAAATTCAAGCCTCAGGCTCACCAAACCTACAATTAACCCACCCAACTGACTTGGTGATCAGAAAAAGCCACTTTATATGCAACCGCACCTTAGCCATCCAAGCAGATAAAGCCTCAAACAATCTATCCCGAGAACTTGTAAAAAAACTAACAAACCCCCAACAGAAAATCAAAATAACCCTAACCACCACAACCTCCCAAAACCCTACAACCACATAACAAAATCACCCTCAGGCAACTATGAGCAAAATCTGCTTCACAGTGATGTATTCAAATCATTAAACGGTCCATAAAAACACAACATACCCAACATTATTGCACCATTTCTAGTTGACTGTGTTGAGCAGTATTGCTTATGTTACGTAGTTGATGTAACACTAAAAAGGCCAAACGCAACCTTAAACGTAAAAATAACTAAAAACAAGATGTATGACAAACTATATCCTTTAAATTTGGGAAGTTAGGGATAGAGGTAGTTTAGTGTTCCATTCGGTTGGAAATTAGCAAAGAAAACACCCCTACTACGACCATTGTTTTCAGATGAGCCTATCATTAACAATGTCATCCCCTCGTAATTTGTATGGCTCTCCCATTGAATAGAGATTTGCAGAGCATTTATTTCTGGTGTTGCCCCCGTTTTGTTTTGGTGGCCTTCCACGGCGTGATCGTAGTACCACTGAAGCCCTAAATTATCAATTTGTTGAAGAGCCTCATCCGATGTTTGCTGTTGAGAATACATTTGAGATAATGTGGTACCAACCCATGAAGAAAAATAGGCACGATAAACTCCCCCACCACTTGCACTAAACCTAATACTGTTTGCCCCCGATCCGAAAGCACTATCAAATGACGACTGAGAAAGCTGAACATCAATCCTTCCACCTCTGAAACCTGTATCTAACTTGATAGATTCAATGGTAACTTCGCCAGGGTGTTCTAGCATAAGAAGCTTAAAGGTAGACGTGTTTCTGATACTTTGCACTAACTCAGTTAACGATACGGCCAATATATTGTCGTAGGAAAGGGTAACATCTGGCTGTGCAGTACCAAAGGTTGGGGGATAGCCAGCATTCCAAAACAGGTAGCCCTCAAATACTGGAAAGCTTATAGAAAAAATTATCACAGCGAATAATGCATACTTTAGTATTCGTCGAAGCAAACCATGTGATACCAACCAAACAATGCTCATAGCAACAATTGAGCCAATTGCCACAATTTTTATCCAAGAATTGCTAAGAAAAATTGCCGCACAAAGCAAACCCGCCGTTGTCACTGCTGCCATAAGCAAATTTTTAGTGGTACTTTTATGAGCAATCTGTTGAGACTCGTTTAGGCTTTTTTTTGCATCCCGATAGTTACGAACAATGAAATAAAACGAAAACATTGACCCAGATATCGCTGCCCCATATGATGAGCTGTAGTTCCCCGATCCGCTTATCCACGTTGCTGCTAACGCTACAAAATATACAGTTACAATAAGGAGGCCTATGCCCGGAATTAAATATATCACTATAGCTTTTTGTTCACCATATTTTCGCTCAAGCTTTGCGAGTAATCTGGCTGAGAAAAAATCTCTAGCACATATGGGCTCTGTGGCATCAAAAGTTTTTGTGAATTCAGCTTCTTCATCTCTAACATTTTTAGGCACACCTTGGAGAAGAACCCATCCAAGGATTGTGGCAATGACCATAATAAAAATGCCCCAAAAGTGTTGACCTAAGCTGATGATCCCACTTCCCAGAATACAGAAACAAAGAACTGGAACAACCCTATAGTGCAATTTGTTTGGTTTCTGTCTAGTTGCATACATGTTTAATAATACAAAAATAAGCAACAACACAAGGCCTATAAACAAAATTACAGCTAACTTCGCAATATAGTCCACGGTTGGCACCTTTAACTAGAGTTAGCAAGTAAAAAGCTGCGCAGTTACTTAACTTTTATGAAGGGAGGCTCTGCTATTGAATACCGGTTCTTAGTTAGCTACTGGATTTGTATATCTAAAACAACCTGTGACTCAAATGGTGCCGTTTCACGTATGCTTCGGGTATAGAGAAACGTCTTTACCGTTCTTCCACTGTGTTTTATGGCCTCTGTGAATCTTTGCATAAGATTGTTCACGCTATCAGGCGAACGTACGAACCCATAAAAATGCATCACCCCGCCCTCAGGTTTTATGGCTCTGCATGCGGTATCCACAAAATCTATAGCTGTTTCAGGCAAATTCATAATGACGCGATCCGCAATACCTTTGAGTTCACCAACCGCGATCTCTTTGGCATCTGCACAGATAGGGAACACGCGATCAACAACCTTGTTGATTTTGACATTGATTTTAAGCAATTCCACAGCATCAGGGTTCAAATCAACCGCATAAACCCTCCCCTCTGGTTGCTGCTTGCCTATCAGCACCGCAAACGGACCCACACCCGCAAACAAATCCACCACAACCTCCCCTGCTTGCACCTGCGAGGCAACCCGCTCATGCTCATGGCTGAGCCGAGGCGAAAAGTATGCCCTTGCCACATCCACACGATAAACACAACCAAATTCCCGATGCACAGTGCTTGTTTTAGCTTCTCCTGCAATGAGATCATAGTCACGGATACGATAGACCCCGCTGATATCACCTGCTTTGGCAAGCACTGTGTTTATGTTCCTATGAGTTTCCAAGATAGTTTTACCGATCAGGGTTTGATACGCTTTGAGCAACGGCGGAATGTCGATGATGACTATATCACCCACTATATCAAAGGCTTGAGGCAGAACCGCCAGCAAATCTGTGGGCAACTGATCTTGGAGCGCTTGTGTGAGAGTTTTGAAGGGCTGCACCTTTTCTTTAAACTCTTCTCTTTCGATGGTTATGGGTTCGAGTCCTTTTGGTGTTGCCCTATGAGCAGTTTCTTTTTTTAGAGTCTCTTTTTCTGCGTCTGTGGGATCGCGCAGAAGGGGAATAAGAAGATACTCGCTTTTTCTGCTGATACTCAAAGATCTATCTATCAAACCCATTTTACCTGCTAAGGCAATGGCGCTCTCCCCATATTTTTTGGATACCCTTAGGCAAACTGCAGTTTTAACCATGACATATCAGCTGATTTTCTCAATTCGGTAGAGACAATCAAGTTTAGTTAGAGTGAATTTAGTGTTTAAGATCTTCTCCATGAGCCAGATGTTAGATTCAATGTGTTCTGTGATACCTCGGGTTAGAAAAACAGATCTGCCCTCTGAAAGCGCCATATAAGGTATTAACATATCTGCCAAAAACTCATCCACCGTGGGTTGAACCGCCAATTCTGTGATGAGTCTCTGCGCGGCTTCTCTGCCCACCTCCTCGGCAGTCTTTTGTAATTCCCCCAAAGAATCAGCACCAACAATTACGCTTGTGCTGGTTTTTGCCCACAGTGTGATGGAACTGCCCTTTTGGATGGGGTTTGACTGATCGTTAACAACTTGGATATCGGTTTGGTAGCCGTTTTGTGAAAGAAGGCCTTGCGCGGCTCTAGCTTGACGTTGTGCAACCTGGCGGTCAGCAAGAAAAGTACAAACCGAAACCCCCCCTACCGCGTTGAGGTTACCAAACGTTTCAAGGGTAAGCGGCATCAAGCAGGGGGTGGGTTTTACCCTCAGAGTTGCTTCGCCTACGCCTTTGGGATAGTATCCATACTTTTGTACGGTGATTTCCGCCTCTATGCCCATTTTTGCCAGCACCGGCAAAAGTATGTTACGCAGATAGTTGATGGTTGGAGCGTTGCGGGTATCAGTGCCGCCTCTAGCCACATGCAAATGGACTGGTATATGCGCAAAAAGACAGATCGGTAGCGTGGAGAGAAACAGCATTGGAATACTTCCCGCAGTTTCAATCACTGCCTCAACGGTTCCGCCTCGGATTTCTTTGGGTGTAAACCAAAGCTCAGATGAACCTAACGAGGCCCCCCTCACTTCTGCGTTGCAGAGTTTAGCCGCCGTTAGCACTGATTCAAGATGCTGATGCTTCAAGCCGGGATTTGGCCGTTTATGGCGAATGTTGGTTATGTGCAAAGATTGGCCTTTAATAGCGGCCATGGCTACTGCGAGCCGCAAGATGGTGCCGCTTCCGCTTTTTTCGCTTCCATCGATATCAATCATAACCTTCCCTCTACATTGGAGTTGAAAACAAACAGGAACTAGAGCTGTTTAATTTATATATAGGGGTCTTAACGTTCTTGGAAGCATATGGTTAACGTGTTGGAGATAAGAATGTATGGATGAAGTTTTAGAGTTGCTTGATAAGACGGTTAAACGAGTTCAAAAAAGAGCAGATGAAACCAAAGAAGCCATCCGGAAGCAGGCTGCACTATATGAGCAACTTCAACAACAACCTGAAGCCACACAGGAACAGAAAATCAAAGCTTTTCTCAAAAAAACCTTAGAACTCGACAGAATAGAGAGGCTTAATTCCCAACTGAGTTTGCTGTATTCCCTTCAGATTTTCGCCTTCAAAGTTAAGGTGCTTGAAGTCTCTGTCGATAATATAAAAGAACAGCTGGTTAAATCTGGAGTTCTGCAAAGCGGAGTAGAGCTCGAGGATATCAAAAAGAACATCGACGCCCTAAAAATCCTCATCGAAGCACAGTACGAATCACTCAAAGAAATCAACGAATCTCAAAACAAACACTTAGGTTACATACACTAAATTTTAACCATCCAAAAACAGCTGCAACTTGGCGTAAGCCAACTTATTTGTTTCTAATTCTTGGGTCTCATTTTATTTCTATTAAGGCTTTAGGGGGTGGACGTTTTGTGAAAAACTTGAGGCCAGCGCATCTATATCAGGGGTTCCAAGTATTACGTATTGACCATTAGTTAGTTGTATGATCAAGGCTGTGGGATTGTTGGATATTACATAGGCTGTTTGTCCATCTCCAAGCGTAAATACACCTAAACGGTCGTTACCCGTACTTTGTCCCTGCTGTTTTGATAAAGTTAGGTTTTCTGCGCCTATTTGTCCAACATAGGCTGAAGCTATTTCATCGGAGGTGATGTTGATGTTTCCCGCTCCAAAAGTAAGTGGTGGATGAACATTTACATATCCTGAATCAACAGTAATTGTTGCATACCCAAAACTTACCAGAACCATTACCCCTACTCCTATAAACATTATACCCGTGATAATAAACATCTTTTTTCTGAGATTTTCAGATGTCCATGCATAAATCGGACCGAGCTTTGGACCAGACCACAGTCTGCTAAATAAGGCTGGAACCAACAGAATAACCCCTATTACCGCCAGCGCTATTGCTGACCAGAAAACACTGGTTAGTCCAACTACAAATTGTTCAACAGCCACATTAATACCCCTGCTTACAAACAGCAATACACGGATTACTTAAATAGAAATCTCTTTCAACCATTGTTTACCCCTGCAACCTACAAAAACACATTGCCCCTAGTTACCTCTTATTAACAAAGGAAACGTTGACCACAACTTCAAATCTACACTTATTTTACGGCGGATCCTTTTTGAGAAAGGACTAAATTTTATGTTGATTGGGTGTGGTTTAAATAATAAAAAGGGCAGCTTGGCTGTTCAACCTAAAGGTTGACTGGCCTAAAGCCTGTTTGTGTTATTAGTTTAGAGTTTTTCCCAGCTTGTGACTAGGTCAAGAACTTCTTGGCCTGCTTTTCCGCCGTAGCTTACGAGGCGATCCCGTGTGTCTTTTTGGGCGATTGCAGCTTTTTGGAATTCTTGCATCTGGGCTGCTTTGTCAGTGAGGTATAAGAGACCGTCTACACCTGCGCGTGCCATGCGGACTGAGACTGTGAGCAGTTCGTTTGGAGTTGGGGTTTCTCTTGGGTCGTCGCCAGGGCCGATAACGTAGAGTGCTATGTTTAGCTTGACGTCTTTGAAGAGTTTCTTAAAGTTGCGTGTGAGCATTTCCCAGTACCAGGGTGTAGCATAGTTTTTGCTGAACATGACAACGAGGAATTCGTCAGTGAGAGGTGCGAGATCATCAAAGTTGACACCGAAGCGTTCATAGTTGGTGACGGGGTCTGGAAGGACACCTATGACAAAAGGTTTCTTTGCCCGGTTGCGGACACGGTCGCTGACTTGTGCCATGTATTCTGTGACTTCTTTGCGTCTCCATTCATACCAGTTTAAGCCGCTTTTCTTTTGGAGTTCTTTGCAACGGGGGCAGATGCAGTGGCCGTGTTCTGCGAAGTGGATGCTGTTTAGCCAGATGCCTTGACTTTTGCGTGCAACTTCTTCGATGTAGTCTAGTTGTTCAGCGCGGTGTTCGGGTTGTGTTGCACAGAGGACTTCCCAGCGGACGTTAAAGTTGTCGTTGGTTCTCCATGCGGGGCCCAGATCAGATTGGCTAATCCAATCAGGATGGATGCGTGCTGTTACGTTGTCTCCAAAAATGGCAATGTTGCTGTGCATGTCTTCTTTTGGGGGCATTCGTCTACCGACTTCAGGTTTAACTCGGAAAAGATCAAATTCGAAGCCTGGAACTTTCTTTGCTTCAAACATGTATGTGCCGAATTTCATTTGCGTCTACCTTTTTAGGACTCAAAACGTTTGGCGCTGTTATAAAGTTTTGCTTAAATGATGTAGTAAGGGTTGCAAAACTTAAAATGCAGATTGGTGATTGCTTAAG
Organism: Candidatus Bathycorpusculum acetigenes; assembly: GCA_009781675.1. GTDB lineage: Archaea > Thermoproteota > Bathyarchaeia > Bathyarchaeales > Bathycorpusculaceae > Bathycorpusculum > Bathycorpusculum acetigenes. The sequence goes on from WQVG01000034.1 coordinate 13,089, forward strand.
ATGTAGCAAACTACAGATTGCTTCATTGAAAGGCATGGTTAGAGCCATTTTACAGCCAGTTTAGAGAAAAAAGCAGCTGGCCGTACCATTGAATGCTGGTTGCAAGGTGGTATTTGTGGCAACGCTTTGGAGAACCAAAGACTACTAACCAAACAATCTGACCTTTCTTGGCTCAGCGAAAATAAGCTTTTTAATTAAGCAAATATCCATAGAGTAACAAAGAGGGAAAGGGATGCCGATTAAGTACTTTGAAGCCCCCGAAATCAAAAAACAAGTTGACCAGCTCGCAGAAGAATGCGAATTCTACCATGTCGTGCCACAATACGTCTTCTGTGTCCGTAGTCGAGGCAGCAAAGCCCGACGTACCATCGCCCGCATCCACGGCTTAGGAAAAATCTGGCAGGGTGTGATGAATATGCCGCCCTCATATATCATCGAGGTTATCTCAGAAATCTTTGACCCGATGTCCCCCGAGGATAAAGAGCGCACCCTTATCCATGAATTGATGCATATTCCTGGCGGCTTTAGCGGTGGTTTTCGTCCTCACAAAGGGTATGTTGAACGTAAAAACGTTGAACAAGTCTATAAGAAATTACAAAATGACCGCGCGACGAAACGCAAATTTATGCCCTAAATTTTTCTCTGTAGCGCCAAAGTTTTTAAGTCCCGTTGACGCAATATCTGAAAGCTCATGTGTAGCAATAAAAAAGCTATAAACTATTTAGCAAAGTCACAAAAAAACTTGTTGTGTACAGGTTACGCTTATGAAGCATATTATGAAAAGCCTAAAACATAACGGCATATACGTCCCTCCCTATGACCTAAAAGGCTTCAACATAAAAATCACAGGTCAACAACTCAAACTAACAGAGAAATCTGAACCTATGGCAGTTGCCTGGAACCGGCGTGTACTCTCAACCACTATCCCACCACCCGACAAGGTTTTCACCCATAACTTTATGCGCGAATTCCTCGACCAACTAAAAAAAGAAAACCCCCAAGCAAACTATCTAGATTCTTTTATCCCAACCTATCTTAACGCCATCGAAAATCCCCAAGCGGCCCCAAACAAAACTTGTTGCCAACCCCTTGAAGTTGACTTCAGCGAAGTGCAAAAATTCATACTTGAAGAAAAAACCAAAAAAGGCACTCTCACCAAAGAAGAAAAAAAGCAACAAGCTGAAGAACGCAAAATTAAACGCCAAGAATACCGTGACAAATACGGCTACGCTGAAGTCGACGGACAACGCCTCGAAGTTGCCAACTGGACCGCTGAACCTAGTTGCCTTTTTGCCGGACGCGGCGACCACCCCCAACGAGGCAGATGGAAAGAAGGACCCGGCCAAACCGACATCACCCTCAACCTCTCACCTGATGCACCCCAACTGGAATGCTGGAAAACCATCTGGGAACCTGACAAGATGTATGTCGCCAAATGGATTGACAAACTCACCGGCAAAGTCAAATACGTATGGTTCAGCGACACCGCATTTCTCAAACAAAATCGCGAGAAAGAAAAATTCCAAAAAGCCGAAACTTTGGGTAAACAAATCAGCACTATAGAAAAACACATTCTCAAAAACCTCGACGCCAAAGATCCTGAACGCCGCAAAGTCGCAACCGTATCGTGGCTTATCTTGGTGCCCAACATGAGGGTGGGCGACGAAAAAGACCCCGACGAAGCCGACACCGTAGGCGCCATCACCCTCCGAGCCGAACACATAAAAATTGAAGATGACACTGTCCATTTTGACTTCTTAGGCAAAGACAGCGTACGTTGGACAAAAGAATACAAAGCCCCCCCCTCAGTTACACGCAACCTAAAAGAATTCATGGCCGATACAAGCAAACAATACCTCTTTGAAGGTATTGACAGCAAACGAGTCAGCCGTTTTCTCTCAGAAAAGATGCCAAAATTAACTGCAAAGGTTTTCCGTACCTGGCGATGCACCAAAACTGTCAAAGAAGAACTAGAGAAAAGCGGAGTAACCAAAACTGACCCTGACTATAAAAAAAGCTATGCCGCTAAAATGGCGAACTTTAAAGTCGCCGAAGTCGCAAACCATAAACGCAAAATCCCCCCCACCTTTGACCAACGTGTCGCAGATAAAGAAACTAACCTCAAAAACCTCCAACAACTACTCAAAGCAAAAAAGAAAGAGGGCAAAAAAACCGAATCACTTGAAACCCGTATTGAACGCACCAAACTCGACTTGGAACTCACCAAACTTACCCGCGAATACAACTTGGGCACTTCACTCAAAAGCTACATCGACCCAACCGCCTATATAAAATGGGCAAAGAAAGTAAAGTTTGACATCGAAAAATTCTACCCCAAAACTCTGCGTAGCAAATTCAGCTGGGCACTTGAGCCGCAACAAAAGACTGAGACACCCTGCGAGTCTGAATGCATAACACCATGAACATAAAAGAAACCGACCAGGGCATCATCATAACCATTTTTGTTAAACCTAACAGCTCTAAATTCAAAATCGAACGAAGCAACGAAGAAATAGTCGTACATGCCACTGAAGAACCTGAAAAAGGTAAAGTCAACAGAGAAATCCTCAAAGAATTCACTAAACTTTTCCATACCCAAGTTGAACTTATTTCCGGCATAACTTCAAAGGAGAAAAAACTACTCATCAAAGATATCGATAAAAACGACCTCGACAAAACCCTACCCTCGGAACCATCATGATAATTTAGAAACGCGTTGAACCTGTGCTCGTCAAGCTTATGTGCTGTTGTTGTTTTACCCTAACATCACAAAAATGTGATATGTGCCATAAATGAGAAAAGGGAACGAAAACAAACCGTCAAAAGGATGAATCGAAGTGCCTGAAAATAACGATTATAACAAAAATAACAAAATAATAATGCCACCCCCCTTCTCACAACAATAACCCAACACTACAATTTGGGAATATACCTTATAGGCGCTGGTGTGCTTGTTGACTTGAGAGCAAGAGGCGAGGGGGCATTATTATTTTACTAGCATAAATTTGGGAGTTGGGGTGAGGGGCATGGGAGGTTCGGTGTACAGTTGTTGTTTTGGCATTGACCGGGTTCTTTACTGCAATCTGGTTGAGTTTGCTCTGTGTTTTGGTAGATTATGGTTACGTGGGTACCTGTTTGGAGATTGATAGTTGCGGTGCCGGTTGAAAGATCAAAAGTAGAGGCACCACTGGGATCCACAACAATAATATCAGAAATCATCCAGCCCGTCTGCATAGCCTCAGTGATGAGGTATCTGCCGGGGGTTAGTTCGCCGCTGTTCCATACTTCTCCGTTGCCCAAACTAAAACCAACCTCAGAAGCCGAACTCACAAAACTAAACTCCACGGTTGCATCGGTGGGGCAGGTTGCTTTAACAACCGAGATCGAGCCCCCATGAATCGGGGTCTGTGTATCTTGATAGGTTATTGATACGTGGGTGCCTGCTTGGAGGTTTATGGTTGTGGTGCCGGTGGCGACGTCTACTGTGGAGGTTCCTGAGGGGTCGTTGAGTAGGATGTTTGTGATTTCCCAATCGGGAGGTACCAACTCGGTTACTGTATAGATCCCCGGAAGCAACATACCGCTACTCCAGCTGGCACCATCAGTTAAACTAAAGCTCCCCCCCAGACGCAGAAGTCACAAATCTAAAGCTCTCAGAAGAACCCACCGGACAAGCAACCTTGGTAACACTAAACGAACCCAAATCAGGAGCCTGCTGAGTATTTTGATAGAGCACAGTTACACTCTCCCCCAAACCCAAATCAACAAACACCGTACCCGAAGCTAAATCAACCCTAGAACCACTACCGGAATCATTTACGATAATGATATTGGTTAAATCCCAGCCTGGCTGAGCCAGCTCAGTAACAGTATAATTACCCGGCGCCAAAGGACCACTATTCCAAATACCACCGTTAATTAGGCTAAAGACGCCCTCCGGCGCGGAAGTAACATAGCTAAACGTTGTTTGGGTATCTGTGGGACAGGCCGCCTTTAGGACCGTAATGGAACCCAATTGAGGAGACAACTGTTCACTATTAAGAAAGGTTACCAAAACATCTTCAGAATTTAGGTGGAGGGTTAGAGTAGCGGTTGCCAAATTAATCGTATAGTTAGAGGCCCCCTGAACCAGAATATTTGCCAGATCCCAGCCTGGTTGGGCTGATTCTGTTATGGTGTAGGTTCCAGCTGAGAGGCTGCCGCTATTCCAAGTCTGCCCATCAACCAACGTAAAAGAATCACCGGGAGTTGTTGTGGTTGTGAAGTTAAACTGAGTTAAGGCACCCGAG
>WQVG01000035.1 GCA_009781675.1 Candidatus Bathycorpusculum acetigenes
ATCATAAGGACAAATATCCATAACATCAGAATGAAACATACGATAAAAAAAACCAGGATAAGGCAAAAAAGTAGGCTGATGACCACTCAAAATCAACGCCCCATCCAACGCTAAAACATCACTGCGATATGGAGAGGTCCCTGATTGAGTGTCATTTAGAGATGACAGGTCAGCCTTCTTTAGAATCACTCTATTCAAGAAAAGCCCTTTCTAAATAGAAGCTCAGCAACCGTTACATATAAGCCTACGTAGTAACAGAGATACAATCACTAAACATCTTTAAATAAGGAGAAAAAATTTGACCACTTTTGTTATCAGTTTCTTTGGAAATTTTGTCAACCTGTATAAGAGTATGGATACGAGGCAGGTAAAAGAGAATTGTTAAGCAACGCTGAGAGCGATGGAGTTTTTCTGTGTTTTGGTAATAAACCTATATACGGTATGATTTGCTTATGGTGCCCCTAGGTCAGTGATGGAGCAACGTAATCAGCTTAAACTGAATGATGTTCATGTTGATTTGATTCGAACAATAGCCATTATAGCTGTTGTTATGGTTCATGCGGCAGGCAGATGGACGATAACCAGTCAAGAGTTAAGTCGGTTGACGCCGCTTGGGATGGCAAGCTGGTCTGCAGTGGATATCTATCAGTGTCTTGCGGTTCTTGGGGTTCCATTGTTTTTGATGTTAACTGGCTTGCTTCTGCTGCAACCTGAAAAAGATGAGAGTTTAGGTGTATTTTTCAAAAAGCGTTTCGCTAGGATAGGGTTGCCGTTCATATTTTGGACGGGTATCTATCTTGTTTGGGTTTTCTTAGTCCAAAACATACCTTTCACTGCAGATGCTGTTGTTCAGAGCTTACTAAATGGTGCCTACACCCAGTTTTGGTATATCTATGTGATCATTGGACTATACCTATTGACACCCCTTCTACGGGTAATTATGGGTTATGCAAACCAGGTACTGATCAAGTATTTTCTGGTGTTATGGTTCATCGGTGCATCTCTTCTGCCCTTTATAGGGACGCTGTTTCCCTATCAGCTAAACAGTAATGTCTTTGTCATATCGGGGTATGTAGGATATTTTGTTTTAGGCCTATACCTCTGTTCGGTGCAGATTCGGCGTAGAACTGCTTGGGCGCTTATGATTTTGGGAACCGGGTTGACTGTGTTGAGTACTTATGCACTGGCGGCTTCCGGTGCTGGTGAGGGTATGTACTTTTTTCAGGCATATCTTAGTCCCACGGTGATTTTGGCGTCTGTTATGGCGTTTCTGTTGTTGCTCAAGGTTAAGCCGCCATCGCTTCAACAGAAAGTCAATTCCAATATATTTAACAAGTTGATTAAAAAAATAAGTGAGAACACATTTGGGATCTTTTTTGTTCATGTTATAGTTATTGAAACCATCCAGCGGGGTTATTTGGGTTTTATGCTCAATCATGAAGTGCTCAACCCCATAATCGAGGTTCCGTTGCTGGTGGTCATCACGTTGTTTATTTCATTGGGTATTCTTGTTTTGCTTAAGAAAATACCTGGCTTAGATAGGCTAGTTGCTTAATGTTGCTATGTTGAGGGGTTTGTGAAAAAATTTATATTTAAATCGTGCCTATCTTTATACAGTTTAATACGATATGTTACTGTGATGTTAACTTGAAGAAAAAGGTGTTAAGTATATTGACAGTTGGGATCATTATCTTGCTTGCCTCATCAGGGATAACGGCTTGTTTAATTGGTTTGCTTGTGCAAGATGGGCAAACGGATTCGGTTTCGCGTTTGCGGGTTGCATGTGTGGGTGATAGTCTTACCCAATCGACTGAGTATCCATATGATCTTGGGAATAAGCTGGGGGAGAGTTATGAGATGCGTAATTTTGGTGTTGGTGGAACGACAGTTGCTTTGGAGTCTGAGACGCCCTATATGGATACAGAGAGTTTTCAAAGTGCTTTAGGGTTTAATCCTGATATTGTAGTTATTATGTTGGGAACAAATGATGCTCAGCCTAGTTTGTTTGAATACAACAGTACCTTTGTGGGTAACTATATGACGTTAATACATGCTTTTCAGAGGTTGCCAAGTAATCCAAAAATTTGGTTGGTGCAGCCTCCGCCGATTTTTAGTGATCAAGAGGGACGTATAAGCCCTAAATACTTTGAGCAGACCATAATTCCAAGTATCCAACAGGTGGCTAGTATAACTAATCTACAGGTTATTGATGTGTATTCGCTTTTGCGTGATTATCCAGAATATTTTCCCGATGGTGTGCATCCCACAAAAACAACAGGTGACTGGGGTAAAGAACCAGCAGCCCAAATAATCGCCACTGCGGTCTATAGAGCCATAACTTCACCATAACAACAACGCCACAACACACGCTTGTGGTTGTTGGTTGTTGTTATGTTGGTTGGGTTGTTGGTGTTTTATTTGAGGATTTTGCCGCTTAGATAGGTGGGTGAGGTTTCGGTTATTTCGACTTGTAGGGTTTTGCCTATCAGGGGTGTGTTGCTTTTGATGACTATGGGTTTGTAGGCGAAATTTCGGCTGATCCAGGAGTCTGTTGTTTTGCCTTTTTCGTCTACGAGTACTTCTCCGCTCCAGCCGAGCCATTTTTTGTTGCGTTCGGTGGAGATTTTTTTGGTTAGTTCTGAGGTGAGGGTGCTTCGGTGTTTGATTTCTTCTTTGTCTACTAAGCCGTCTTTGATGTGCCAGGCAGGGGTTTTGGGTCGGGCGAAGAATTTGGAGATGTTGGTGATGTCGGGTTGGGTTTTTTTTAGGAGGGTTAGGGTGTTGTTGAAGGCTTGGGTTGTTTCTCCGGGGAAGCCTACGATGATATCTGTTGCTAGGGTTAAGTTGGGGAATTGTTCTCGGAAGGTTTGGGTGATTGTTTGGAAGTCGTTTGCTGTGTAGAATCTGTTCATGGCGGTTAGGATGGTGTTGTCGCCGCTTTGTAGGGGGAGGTGTAGAAATTTGAATATGTGGGGGTTTTTAAATGCGTTGATTAGTTGGGTTTGTATGGGTGTGATTAGGTTGGGGGTCATCATGCCTATGCGGATGTAGAAATTTCCGGTTAATTGTGTTGTGGCGTGGAGGAGGTTGGCGAGGTTGGTTTTTAGGTCTTGGCCGTAGCTGGCGGTGTCTTGGGAGGTTAGCCAAAATTCTTGGCATCCAGCGTTGTAGTCGGTTTGGATGCGTTGGGTGATTTGGGGTATGCTGTAGCTTTGTAGGTGTCCGCGGGCGTGTACGACGCAGCAGTAGGTGCAGCTTCCCAGGCAGCCGAAGTTTATGGGGATTATGCTGATGAGGGGGTTGGTTTGTAGTTTGGGTAGGGTGAGAGGGGGGTTTTCTTTGGGTGGTGTTAGGGCTATGGGTTTTTGGCCGTCTATGACTTCTTTGACTATGTTTATGATTTTTTCGCCTGCGGCTGGACCTGTGGCGCCATTGAAGGTTGTTTCGCGGGTTAGTCGTTCGAGGTTGATTTTTGGTAAGCATCCGGTGATGATGATTTTTTTGTTTTTTGGGGTTTGTTTTATGTCGTTTATGATGCGGTTTTCTGTTGGGCCTTTGACGGCGCAGGTGTTGTAGATTATGAGGTCGGCTTGTGTTTGGTTTGTGGTGAGTGTGTAGCCGGCTTGTTTGAGGCATCCTGCGAGTGTTTCGCCGTCGGCGGTGTTGCTTGAGCATCCGTAGTTTTTTATGAAAATTGTGTGCATTTGTTTTCTTGTTAGTTGCTGCTTCTGGACATAAAAACGTGTTGTGTATTTGTCGGGAATTAACAGATACTTGACATGTATCTTTATTTTTATTTATAAAGATGTGAACCAACATGTTATGTACATATTTGCCTCATGATATGTAGGAGTATAAGGGCCCAATAACGTTGTATAGCTGTAGCCGCAAGGGAAGAATACTAACTTGAAACTAATCACTCTGTATCTACCTGAAACATATATAAAAGCTTTGGATCAGCTGGTAGACGAAAGATTCTACCCCAACCGAGCCGAAGCCATCCGAGTAGCCATACGCGATTTAATCAGCGCAGAAGTCTGGAGGCGCAAAGGCGTTGACTAAACACCTCGACGAATTAAAATGCAACCTCATCCCTGACGACGCAAAAATCGAAGTTACACCCACAATCATCGAGACCCCAATAGTCATAACCGCACCAAGCCTAACCCGCAAACCCAAAGCGGCTAAAGTAAAAGCAAGGATGGTTAAAGCCAAAATGACAACAAAAAAGAGCACCCTTGAAAAAGCTACAAGCAGTCTCTATGATTTAGAAAACTGCCACGGTCCAGAAAAAACCCTCAACCTCGACCTGGACCTCTACCAAATGGAAGACTACTAACTTCCACCACCCCACAATTTTACAACCAACATTACCCAGCCCATAACGCGGCTCTACGCCCGACACAGCCAAATTTTGATTGTTCACAAATCATGCCTTTGACATTATGGTGTTCCTTAACTGGAACACTATGTTCCAAGATTAGAACTAAAAATACGTTTATGCATTTTAGAGCAGGGAACGATATTGAAAGTTACCATTGCGGCAATAATGTTGATTTTGGTATTATTATGCTCGCTTAACATAGTTGTCAAAAATGCAGAGGCTCAGCCCTCAATCATCACGATATTCCCAGATGGCACCGTTGAACCCTCGTGGGGTATTCAAAGAGACGCTGACACCTATACGCTAACAGCAGACCTCAAATCAACCATTGAAATTCAAAGAGACGGCATCACATTAAACGGAGCAAACCATACCCTCCAAGGACCTGATAGGGATAACAATACGACAGCCATAGCGCTAACGGCAAGAAACATAACCATAACTAACTTGCACATCTCCAACTGGACCGCAGGAATATATGGCGCATACAACAATAACACCATAACATGCAATCAATTCACCAATAACATTCGAGCCATCGCATTATATGCCACTAACTACATTATCAGCAAAAACATCATAGAACAAAATGGGGATGGAATCTATATTAAAGACTCATGGACTCACACAGAAAACAACAACCTCATAATTAACAACCAAATAGCCAACAACTCCAGGGCAGTTAACATAATAAACAGTGACGGAACGACAATAACCCAAAACAACATCATCAACAACAACGAAATCCTAGCCGTGGGCAGACAACTTGGAGCCAACTCAGTAGGCCACCACTTAATCTATCTAAACAACTTTATAGACAACAATAAAGTGCTCTATTTCCACATTGACCAACCCTTTGTGTCAGGACTCTCCACGATTTTTCCTGCCGGAACCTGGGACAATGGCACAACAGGAAACTATTGGAGCGACTACACCACAAAATATCCCAACGCCTCAGAAACAAACAGACCAGGTATAGGTAACACAGCCTATACAGTTGAATCTGATCACATACCATGGTCAGGCACACAAGGATCAGGCGTAGCCATTTTAGGCAGAGGAATAGACCGCTATCCACTCATCCACCCCTACAATATAGCTACCCTTGCTAGAATTCAAGAAGTGGGGGATTTAAACAGTTCACCTACACCCTCCTCAGACCCACCGGATTCATCAAACAGTTCACCTACACCCTCCTCAACCCCACCGGATTCATCAAACACCATACCCGCCAAATATGTAACTACAGCAACAATACTACTACTAAGCATATTTATCACAACTCTAGCCATAGTAGCATACCGAAAAAAACACCAACAAAACTAAAGAGACTATCAATTGTTTTTATTATCTTGTTTTAGTTTGGCATTTTGTCGGTTTGTAGAAGATGTTGCAGGGGAATAAAAATGAAACAACAGGTCATTAAAGCGTATAGTTGTTTTACGTAAGTGCTTTAAGCTGTGTGTGGTATATATTATTTGAGGAAAGATGTCAATCCAAAGTACCCCCGAAACCAATAACATCTTTTTTGTTTGGTTTAATCAATATTCAGGAATTCTGATTAAAACACCCAGCATAACGCTCATAATTGATCCTGTGGATATAAAGGCTAAAAGTATCCAAGCCCTTGATGCGCTCTTAATCACTCATGAACACTATGACCATCTTGATCCACCCTTAATCGCTGAAATTCAAAAGCAGACCGGTTGTAGTGTCATTGCTGATTTGGCGTCAGCTAAAAAACTCCAGCATATCCTGCCAGCCGATAAACTCCAAGAAGCCATCCCCGGTGCTGAATTTAAAATCGGCGAAGTTGGGATTAGAACAGAGAAGAGTAATCATCCAGCACAAGCGCCCGTAACCTACATTATAACAAGTGAAGATCAAGTCAAGGTTTACCATACAGCCGACAGCCTACCCTTTCCTGAACTAGAAGCAATGGGACAAAGAGAACAGTTTGATGTGGTTTTCTGTACGGTCGGCATCGCACCTAGTGCAACCTCAGAGACAGGCTTTGAAATTGCACGATTAACTAGACCCCAACTTGCTGTACCCTATCATACGGGATCGGTGCAGAGTCAGCACCAGTTTGCGGCACTTATAGAGAAGGATTTGCATAGAACCGCTTGTTTAGTTCCCCAGCCGAACAAAATCTACCAGATCTCAAAAAGGCTAAATGAGGCATGAACACAAAAACATAACGCTGATAGAAAAACTATCAGCCATCAGCTTCTTTTTTAAAACGGTGGCATTAATTGGGGTTTTAACACTACAGCGTCATTATAAGAGATGTAAAGTTAATGGGTGATTTACTTTACATCCTCGCTGATTAGGCTTAAATGCCATAAAATGCCGTATTTGTCCGTAACCATGCTGTAGAGTTCGCTCCAAAAAGTTTTTTGGGGTGGCATTTGAACCTCGCCTCCAACGCTCAATTCATCAAATAATCGTCTAAGCTCGTCGGCGTCCGTATCGCCAATAGACATACCTATGCTATTGCCACGGACAAATTCCATCTGGGAAGGGCTATCTGAAAGCATCATGTTAGAGCCGTAAATGGGCAAGTCCGCATACAGAATTCTATCCTTATCTGCAGGGTTGCCGCCTTCATAGGGTGCGTCCCCATAAGTCATAATCTGACCTGGTTCTTTTTTGAATACTTTTGCGTAAAACTCTACTGCTTCACGACAATTACCGTTAAAATTGATGAATACATCAAATTTATGCATTTTAGCCGCTCTCATTTACAGTTTAATTTTTCCTTCGTGTTGCATATCCACTATGACATCTGCCTCGTTGAAGCAGATTTCCCAAATTTCCATTTCATGTCCCATTTGAGTAAAAATCATTTCAAAGAAGGGGAGTTTTGCAACAAACCTGTCATGGATATCGGCAACGGTCATTTCGCTTTTTTTGGCGCTTGCGGTTTTAACCCGAACGTGTTTTGTGCCGTCTGCTGTTTGCGGGATTGTAGTGAACGCCGCTTTGTTGTTTTGCTTAAACTCTGCAAGTTTAGCGCTTTTGCCGGTTGCTATGTAAACCCGGCCGTTCTCATAAATGAAATTTACAATTCGCACATTAGGAACATCATTTGCGCTACTCGCTAACGCAATAACCATTGATTCTGCCATAACTTCATTGAAATTTTTCAGGTAATCCATCTGTTTTCCGCCTTGTTATATTATCAACCATACTAGGTCGTTTCAATAATTAAACATTTTTTATCAGTTTAATTTGTAATTCGCGTTCTTTTTTTACTTCATCCATATTGTCGGGGTATAGTTTATTTATAAGCGTAATCGCGAAGTCGGTTGCCCATAGGGCATGATATTTTACATGGGGAATGCAAGCTATTTGTGCCATTGTTTTGTAAAATTTTAGTTTAATCGGGTCGTTTTCCTCACGCGCACATTTGTATAGGTCACAAAAGGCGATGTTTCGCGCTTCGTGATAGTTGGTCTTGCCGTTTAGCCATCTTTGCATAGCGTCAAATGCTTTGAGGATTTCTTCACAAGGTTCTATACCGGTGATGTCGATAAGGTGTCGACCGAGCAACAAACCAAAACGCACCGCCTCCGCCTTATTTTTGGTATCATATGTGACGATAAATTCGTTCCGCAACTCGGAAATATCCTCGATTTTCCCCACCGGTCTTTGATATGCGTAAGTATTCATCCTTCAACCTCAAGTATACGCGTTAGCTCTTGCTTTAGAAGTCAGCGGTTAGACGTTATTTTTTGACAAATAGTGTATGATGCATCATAATTTCCAATCTGTCCTCGCTAACCGTCCCATGAATTCCCGCACCCAAAAAATCCTCAGAAGTGTATGTCAGTAATAGACGATTTCCCTCTAGCACATAAGTTCCGTTACTTGGCTCAGAGGAAAGCTCAGGATGACCTGCCATAAATTTATTTCCTGCTATAAATTCTATGTAACCGCCGCTGTCAGTCATATACCGACCAGATAAAGTATCATCTGTAAAAGATTCCTGATTGTTTACAGAAGCAAGAAATATCACCGTCACTATTGCAGCCGCCACCGCAACAATGCTGATAATTGCAATAATTTGTATAATAGTTCTCTTTTTCGATGCTACAGAATACGCATTTTGGTTTGTACCGTTTTGAGTCATATCACATACCCCTACTTTCTGCTGCAAGTGCATCATAATTAATGTACATTTAATGATATCTACAACCGTGAAGCTAAATATAATGAAAATTTAGCTTTAATTTAAGTCATTAGGTTTTATTCGTGTTTTTTTTGTTTTTCGAACGGTCCCAAAAAATATTGCAAACCGATCCAGTGGGTACACCACAAGCATTAGGGGATATTTGGTTTTATGGGCCATATGAATTGCTCGTATGGGGCTTGTTAGTAAGAGTTTTAGGTTTTGCCAGCGCAGGTGGGGTGTGGGAAAATATAGTGACATCTCGTAGTCATGTATGATGTTTCTCCATAGACTGTTTCGAACATGATCAGAAACTACCGAACGATCTAAAACCCATTTTAGACCTGCGGCTTGCATCATCGGTGGGGTTCCCACTTCATTATATCCGAATTTTCGCACTTCTTCAGTTTTAGCTATGTTGTTATCTAGGCTTTCATGCCCAAAGTCGGTGCGTTGGTTACTGTAGTGGTCGATTAATCGGAAGGCTTGATTAGTGGAAGTTCGAACGCCTTGTGCTACAGCGACGGTTGGGTCTTCTATGTGTTTAGAGATTTTCTGCCACCAGTCAGGGTTTAAGATGACGTCGTGTTCGAAACTGCAGAAATATGGAGCGGTTACAAGGCTCAGGGCGGTTTTTGTGTTATCGTTGACACCTTTGCCATTGTTTAGGTGGACTTCCCAGTCGTATGCTTTTGCGATTTCTCTGGTTTGGTCGGTGCTGTTATCGTCGGTCATAATCTTTCGGTTGATATGTTGTTTAGGGATAACTTCTTCTATTCTTTTAAGTACTGCGGGTAGAGTTTTTTCACTATTGTAGGTCCACATTACCAAGTCAACTTTAATATCCATACACATCTCTTCTACAAAGACTGTCTCTACATATGTCTTGTTAGAGAAGACATATTTTAAAATAAATGTTTCGATACACAAATACGCATTCTTAGACCCAGTGTATAGAAAATACTTCTCACAAAGTGTATGTATTTGGCTCTATCTAAAGGGCCATAAACAATGCCGCAAAAGTGTTACTACATTAATATAATAATAGTGCATGCTCATAAACCTTTCAATGACTAAATACATATTACAAAGTTTATCAATATACAATACAGATAAATTTGATAGGCGAGCAAATGACAAATATAACAGTAAAAAAAATGTACTATAAATTTGCTCCTTTTGGGGTCAGAGAAAAAATTGAACGATTTAGACGACGCAAAGAAATAGATTTTTTTAAAACATGTTTCGAACAGCAGGAGACATATTTTAGAGACCATTTAGACGAATTTAGGTATGATGATGCAAAAAAAACAGACATACTAAGAGTTTTTTCGCTTCTAAAGGAAAAAGGTCCTGTCACGTTTCCTGAGATGAATGAGCTAATCCGCAAAAAATATTTTACAAGGAAACTTGAAATCAAAAAGGATTCAGCCACCGGCTTATTTTATGTTTTAGTTGATAACAACAAGAAGCTTTTTTATAAGAGCGGTATGGATGAAATTTCAGTGTATCGCTCTTTTAATTCGGTATCGCTTGAACAGGACTATGCTTCACCGCACAGATATTTAACAAACGACCAGTATTTTGTTGGCGTTATGAACTCAGACGCCAAACAAGTCAGTGACAGAGATGAGGACAGTTTTGGAGTGACCAATAACGGAATTATTATTGATGTGGGTGCTGCCGAAGGCAATTTCGCGTTAAGCGTTATTGAACAGGCAAGCAAGGTATACATCATAGAAAGCGATGCCGCATGGTGTGAGGCATTGAAACACACGTTTTCACCTTATAAAGAAAAAGTGGAAATAATACAAAAATACCTATCCAACATAAGCGATGATAATCACATCACATTAAATGACTTAATTAAAGAATACAACATAGATAAAGTGAACTTTTTGAAAATGGACATAGAAGGATATGAAAAACAAGCTTTACATGGCGGAACAATAGAGGATAATGCAGGCTTTGTAAATATTGATAAAATGGCCATATGCACATACCATAATCCAGAAGATGACTTTGAAATTTCAAATTTTGTATCACAATACGGATATAACATCTATTTAACCAAGGGCTACATATTTTTTCCAGATTCCAATAATCCCCCCATTAGAAAGGCAGTTCTAAGGGCATATAGATAAGTAGTTACCTCTAGGGCACAAAAATATGCGCAATTTATTTTGTGCCACATTTTTATTTGAGAGTGTTAACTAAATAATATTTTCTCGTTAAATGTACCGTTGACCCAGAACTTGGCATACAAAGCCACAGTTAAATCAATCAGTCATAGTGAGCGGGAGACGACACAAGCTTTTCTACGAAACCGCGCAAACCAATGCCTTTGCCTAAAATTATCCCGCTCCACCCCAAACGTCTCAGCTTTGGTTTGAACAAGCAACTCGCCGGAACAAGCTTCACATAAGCCTCCCGGTGATCAGCAAAAATATTTTCACATTCCATTGTTGTAGTCGATAAGCATTCACCAAAGAGTTCTGCTATCACGACCCCCAGTCCCAGTCAATGAGTCGAGGTGTAGTGCGACAATATGCTTCCCAAATCCAAAGCTTGTTTTTTTGACTCTAAATAGTGCCACATCTCATCTAGCCCTATTCTACGTCGTTGTTTTGGGGTTTGGGTTTTTCGTAATTTTCGATGGCATATTGTCTGATCCATTTTAGGATACGGTGGCAGTTACACTTTCCTACCCGTATCCAGCCGCTGCGCGGGCCGCAAAATTTCTTTGCACGTCTGTGTGCGTAAAAATAAAAGAGTTACGAAAGGTTATCGCGGCTCTTCTCTTCATGAAGCGCGTTGTGCGGGAACCGTCATATTTTTGGATCTGTTCTTATTTACCTGTGTTAACGCTTACCCGTCTTCTGCAGTTAGGGCAGTAAGCCAGGTTAAGCTCGGTATCCAGAAGCTTCCCTTTAAGCCAGTCCAATTCGTCGACTGTGGCGTATGGCTCTCCGCAGGCGGCACACTTTACCAGAGAAAAGGTTTTGCCCCAGATCTTTCTATTACCGGAGACACTTTCGCAGTCTATGGCGTCTGTGGGACAGACCCTGGCGCAAGAAGCGCAACCAATGCAGTTGAGCGAGGGCTCGTTAAACGGCGGCGCCACCACCCGGTCAATACCGCGCATAGCCATTTGAATCGCGGAATTTCCCAGCGCCTCACAAGCCGTAACACAAAGGCCGCACAAAATACATTTTTCTTTAACGACCGCCTTCATATGCGAATCGTCTCGGATAACACCGTACTCACGGCAGTATGCCAAAAGTACGCCTTTCACCTCCGGTACATGCCCAGCAAGCAGAGTTAAATTGGTACGCCTATGCTTTTTTATCTTTTCCGTATTTGTATATACCGTAACGCTTTCCGCAACCGGATACACGCAAGAGGCTACCACTAAACGGTTGCCGGTGGCGTCTTCTATTTCCACCACGCATAAGCGGCAACAAGCCAGGCCCGGTAAGGCTTCATGATGGCACAGAGACGGAATGTCAATATTATTACGTCGCGCCGTTTCCAAAATAGATTCACCGGGTTCGGCTATACAGGTTTTTCCGTCAATTTGTATGTTCATTTTGCCTCCCCCATCCCGCAAACCCCCGCTTTGCATCGTTTTTGCGCAATATGCTCCTCATATTCTCCGGGGAAATATTTTAATGAGGTAAGCACAGGGTTCGCCGCGGTTTTACCCAAGCCGCAGCGCGAAGTCTCCTTAAGGGCTTCGCAGATGCTTTCCACCATTTCCAGATCGGCGTTATCTCCCGTTCCCCCACATATCTTTGTCAGTATGTCAAGTAGCTTCCGCAAGCCCTCCCTGCAGGGGACGCAGGTGCCACAGCATTCCTTTGCCAGAAATTCCACATTATATTTTGCGACTTCTACCATGCACGTGCGTTCGTCCATCACTATCATGCCGCCGGAACCCATCATGGCGCCGTAGCTCAATAGGGTGTCAAAATCTACCGAAACGTCTAACAGCGATTCGGGCAGGCACCCACCGGAAGGCCCGCCTATCTGAACAGCCTTAAAACGCCGTTCTCCGGGGATTCCTCCGCCGATATCAAAAATGATTTCCCGCAGGGTAGTGCCCATGGGCACCTCTACCAGTCCGCTTCTTCTGATTTTGCCGACCAGGGCAAATACCTTGGTTCCTTTGCTGTTCTCTGTGCCTATTTCCGCAAATTTCGCTCCGCCGTCCCCGATAATCAGCGGTATATTGCTGAAGGTTTCCACGTTGTTCATAACCGTGGGCTTATTCCATAGACCCTGTTCCGTGGGATATAGGTATTTCGCGCGCGGCTGGCCGATGCCGCCCTCTATTGAAGTTATCATAGCAGTGCTTTCGCCGCAGACAAAGGCCCCGCCTCCGCGCACTACGCTCAAATGCAGGCTTTTCCCGCTATTGAATATGGAATCACCTAAGATACCGGCATTTTCAGCGTCCGCAAGCGCCTTTTTCACATTGCGCAGGGCCAGCGGGTACTCCTCGCGTATGTAAAGAAACCCTTCTGAAGCGCCTATGGCCAGGGCGCAAATAGCGATTCCCTCCAAGACGCTATGGGGATCACCTTCCAGTATGGAACGATCCATAAACGCGCCGGGGTCGCCTTCGTCGCCGTTCATTATCACATACTTGGGGAAATTATCGTAACCGGCGGCTATACGCCATTTACGCCCCGTGGGAAAGCCCGCCCCGCCCCGCCCGCGAAGGCCGGATTTCTCGACTTCCGAAATAATATCCTCCGGCGGTGTCGACAGAGCTTTTTTAAGGGCCTCATAACCCCCGCGGAATATATAGTCGTTAATATTGCCCGGATCGATATCACCGATATTTCGTAGCACCAGCTTTTTTTGGGTGGCATAGAAGGGATTCTCCATTTGACTTTTTACCCGTTTTCCGGCGTCATCCCGGTATAAAAGCCGTTCAACAGGTTTTTTGCCCAAGTTGCCGATAATCTCTGCGGTATCCTTGACCCTTACTCTATAATAGGAAATATCGTCGGGCATAATCTTTACGATCGGGCCGTGTTCGCAAAAACCGTTGCAACCCGTTTGTTTAATGCCCGTCTCCACTGCGGCGTCCGCGTTCAACTCCGATATTTTTTCTTTCAGGGCGGCGGCCACAGCCAAGCTTCCGCCGGCAATACAACCGGTACCGCAACATACCAGAATTGTCTTTTTCATATGCCGGCGACTACCGCCTCTCTTTTGCGAAACCCCTCAAGGATCTCTGTGATGCTTTCCTCCGTAAGCTTGCCAAAATATTCCTCGCCTATCATCATTACGGGCGCAAGCGCGCATGCACCCAAACAGTTAACCGTTTCCACCGAGAACAACCCGTCTTTATCCATTCCACCCACACCCACGCACAAAAGCCCTTTCAGGGTTTCCAGCACATTTTTGGAATCTTTTATGTGGCAGGCTGTGCCGTCGCAGACTTTAATAACATATTTCCCGCGAGGTTCCAAGCTGAAAGAACGATAATACGTAGCCATCGCGTAGATCCGCGACAGCGGTACCCCCAGGTATCCCGCGGCCTCTATAATATGTTCCTTCGGCAGATATCCGCACTGTTTTTGTATGTCCTGAAGCAGGGGCAAGGCGTAGCGCCTGTCCCGCGGATAGGCCTGAAACAGTTCCAAAAGCCTTTCCCGCGGCAGTATCATATACCCAATGCCCTTCTTTTGATGCGGATATGATTCAATATGCCCTGGGCGGCCTGATGGGGATCGGTTTCGACATAGAACTTGCCGCCGGTCATCCCCTCGACGTCATTAGTTAATACCTTGCTCACAAGGGGGCTGCCAAGTATGGGAGGAACCACTCCCACATGGGTCATTACTCCAAGGGTTACCGCCCAGGTGCCTATAGAAACCGCTTTTTCATGCTGCAATTCCGGCGCGGAAGCGGCAACTGGCAAATCCTTTATGGCCACGCCAAGATATGCCGCCAGGGCTCCCAGCAGATCCCCTATCCGGGAATTGTCAACGCAACTACCCATATGTAAAACAGGAGGCAAAGGCCCGCCCAGCCCGGCGGCTTCCCCCACGGCCGTCAGCACGGCCAGCAGTTTTTCTCCCGCGTACTTTTTGGCGCCCTCGGGCGAAAGGAAACCATATTTCGCAAGGGCATGTGCTGTGCAGCCCGTAGCCACAACAAGTACATTATTTGCCAGTAACTCCTTAACCAGTTCTATTGTGCTTTGATCCTGCGTCACTTTTACATTATTGCACCCAACAACCCCAACGGCGCCAAGCACATTTCCGGCTACGATGTTGTCTACCAGCGGTTTTAAGGGGTTCTGGGCGTCCAGCATGGAAAGGGCACCAGTGATAGCTTCAACGCTGAAGCCTCCCCAGGCCTCCGACTTATGTACCGGTATTTGCACCTTGGCGGGGCCGCGTTTCCCAAAAGCGGCGATCGCCATGCGTACGGCTTCCTGTGCTTTTATGTCGGCGGATTCAGGTGTGAAGGGGATGTGTTGCGCGCCGGGAAGCTGCCCGACTGGCGTTGTGGTTACTACTTTTGTGTGATAGCATGAAGCCACTTTCATAATAGATGGCATTATGCATTGAACATCTACAACCATTAGGTCTACGGCGCCGGTGATTATCGCCAGCTCTTGGCTCAGATAATTGCCCGCTAGCGGTATGCCCTGGCGCATAAGCACCTCGTTGCCAGAACAGCAAATGCCCGCTACATTGATGCCGGCGGCACCGGTCTCAATCGCCTCATTCTCCAGCTTTCTGGCCCATTCTACAATTTTTTCAGATATTTCCGGCATGTGCCCGTGAACTATTATGTTGACCTTATCATGGCTTAAAACGCCCAAATTCGCCTCTGATTTAACGGGTGAAGGTATGCCGAACAGTATATCTTGAATATCTGTTCCCATTTGCAGGCCGGCGTACCCGTCCACAAGTCCCAGCTTAAGCGCGGATAAGAGCAGGTTTACAGGCGAGCCGTCAACACCCATTGCGGTCTGATGCATAGCGGTTCTTATTTCGCGATCGGGATTTTTAGGAAGAATGCCAAGTTTTTCCCATTTTTCAAACAGATCCCGTGAAACCGTTACCTTCAGCCATTTCATCGGTTCCTCGGAATATGAGCCAAAATCTGATAAGGCCGTAAGCGCGATTTCCAGGGCCACATCGCCGTCTGATTTTCCTTCCGTTTCTATGCCCAGTTTTGCGGCGACTGATTTTATTTTATCCGTACCTTTAATCGGATAAGGGGCTTTGCCTTCAGCCGCTGACTTTAGGCATTGAATTGCCGAATAGGTGTGATCCGTGTGGGAAGAAGTGCCTCCCAGTATAGTGCGCAACAGATTCCTGGCTACGATAAGATCGGCATCTGCGCCGCATATGCCTTCCTTCGGTTCCCCAAAGGGATTTATCCTGCATGGGCCCTGAAGGCAGTTACGGCAACAAAGGCCTAGATCCCCAAAACCGCATTGAGGCTTCTGTTTCTCAAATCTGTCCCATGTTGTAGGTACGTTTTCTCGGTTTGCTTTTTCCAGCATTTCTGCTGCCGCGGGATCAATAGTTGAACTATTAAAACGGTCGGCAGTACGAGAGTATTTAGTCATATTACGTGTCTCCTGTTTTAAGATATTGCTGCTTCGGATGAAGCCGCCAGTTCTATCAGATATTTTGCCCGCCTGTTTTTGCTGAAATCATCTGGATTCTCGAAAACAAGTGCTTTTGTGGGGCAGGCGTTTACGCAGGCGGGTTCTTGGCCGGATGATGTACACAGATCGCACTTGCTTATAGCATAGGCTTCGGTCTTATGTGCACCCTTCTCAATAGCTCCGAATGGGCAGGCGATAAAGCACATCAGGCAGCCTATGCAACGCCTTTTGTCGTTAAGGATTATGCCGTCAGCGCTCATATACAACGCTTTAGTGACACACGCTCTGACGCACTGAGGATCCTGGCAGTGCCGGCACCCCAGTGGAAACCCTCTGCCTTTGCCGCCTTGTTCCACGTGCATCCCGCCGGCCGGCGGCATTTGTTCCGATATGGCGCCGTAAAGGGTCTTTGTATCGGAATGCGCCACGCGGCACGCGATCTCACATGACTTGCAGGCCAGGCATTTTGCGTCGTCAACTAAGATTTTTTTCATTTTTAGCCCTTCCTTTCTCCACTAAATGGCACAATATCATTCAGTATGTTTCTTGTCTATTATTCATTATATATGCTTTTATCTTTCCTCGAAATTATTTCAATGTCATGAACTTAACAAGTGCAAACTTGGGAAGATAGCATTTTAGCTGACTGCAGGGTTGCGCTGACAATAGGGCAAATAACCCTTTGCCATACAACCACACAAAGCAAATTTTACAAACCCCAACAAACAACACAAAACACAAACAAACCCCACCAACAACCAAACAAACCCGCCCCAACTCCACTCCCAGCCACACCACCCAATTAACGACTAACTGATAGTAACAACGTTTGTGAGTATTACAATACTTACCTGCAAAAAGCCCCCTTACTACGCATAAAATGCCGATCCGGCCGAACCGGCAAAACCTGCCGCTCCACCAAAGACACCATAGCCAAAAACCGCGCCTCCCCCGAACCCATCAGGATCCAAAAATGCAAAGAATACAGTGAGCAATCTGTACCCACCCGGCAACATGGAAAAAGCGAAACCGAAAAACTAACTGCAACCCTGCTCTACATAAACGGTTTATCCCTGCGCACCATAGCACGATTACTAAGTGTAACTGCCACAGCAATCCTAAAATGGATCAGACAA
>WQVG01000036.1 GCA_009781675.1 Candidatus Bathycorpusculum acetigenes
GGGCTAGCACTAGGACTAGGACTCGGGCTAGCACTAGGACTAGGACTCGGGCTAGCACTAGGACTAGGACTCGGGCTAGCACTAGGACTAGGACTCGGGCTAGCACTAGGACTAGGACTCGGGGTTGGTTGTATGTCTGGGATTGGCGGTCCGCTTGTGTAGCTTATGTCATAGTTGTTGTAGCCCTGAGTAAACGGGGCCGTCCAAACAACATTAGTGCCTATCTGTGCACGATACAGCGCATCATGATCGGGATGCCGATCATTTGCTACAGATGCACGATTACCCGAAAACACTATCCCGTCAGAAATAGAGAGCAGATTAAGACTTTGAACGTGAACCCAGATTCCGCCACCACTATTTGATGCTGTGTTATCTGAAATTGCACCATCGTATAGCTCTGCTTGGCCGCTGTCGAGATATATACCGCCGCCATCTATAGCAGTGTTGTTAGAAATCACACCCCCAAAAAAACTTAAACCACCACATACACCGCCGCCATAATCAGCTGTGTTGCCTGAAATCACACCCCCAAAAAAGCTAAAACCGCTAATCATTGAGATATACGCGCCACCACCAGAAGAGGCGATATTGTTAGAAATCACACCCCCAGACATATTAAAGTAGGAAAAAATGCTGTTAGATATGCCGCCGCCAATTTTAGCGGTGTTACCCGAAATTTTGCCGTCGCTCATAGTAAAAATACCATAGTTAGCTACGCCACCGCCATAGCCGACACCATCGGAACCAATAGCTGTACTAGTAGAAATTTCGCCGCCAAACATAGTAAAATTGCCGCTGTTGTATACACCACCACCATCCCCAGTGGTGTCACCCGAGATTTTACCAGCAAACATAGTAAAGTTACCGAGGTTATTGTGCACACCACCACCAAAACAATAGCTACCAATAGCTGTATTGTTGAAAATTGCGCCGCCAAACATAGTAAAATTGCCCCCGTTGTTGTATACGCCACCGCCACCATAGGTGCTAACTGTATTTCCAGAGATTTCGCCAGAAGAGAGGATAAGTGTACCGTCGGATTCGACAGTTACCCCTCTGCCGTTAACAACAGTACTCCTGTGTGTTACCGTAATGCCCGCAAGTTCCAATACGCCATCACTTGCAACAATAAGGGTATTTGCATAATCTGCACCAATCAGCTTGAAAAATCCATTACCATCATGACTTGTCAGAGTGACAGTCTTACCATCCGATATACTAAGCGCAGTGCCAGTAAGTTGGATATCTTTAGTGAGAACAATAACAATGGGCCCCACAGAATTTTTAACAGCATCCCTAAGTTCCGTTTCAGTTCCAACAAGCACCGCGTGCTCTATGACTGGATCCTCAGCCCCTACAGTCAACGCAAAAACAAACAAAGAAGACACCAACGACACAAGCAGTAAAGAGACCAAAAATGAATTTCTATAGTAAACACCATGCGAGCCAGACTTAAATTTGATATTTGCGATCATATAAGACCTCGGAAACAAGTTGTAGATTTGTAAAAGGAACAATCTTAATATGGATTAATCCAAATTTCGACATATATCATAAATCATTAACAGAATAAATAGAATAAAACTACGGAGAGAATTGGAACTAAAAAAGAAAATGCAGAGTCAGATGATAATAATTTTTCTGAAAACAGAATGGGAGTTTATCAAGGATCATTTCTATGATCTCAGCATCAAATAATTTGTCACACATACTACAGTTCACCAGCAAGGATATGCAAATAACCATACGAAATCGCCCTTGAAGTCATCCGTTCATGATCGTCCTTAGTTTTGAGCCTATACTGTACTGTGTAGTCATGGCATTTAGAGATTATAATACGAAACCGTCAGAGTAACTCTGAGTTTTCATCCTGTGAAGTCTAGCTAATGCCTTCTCATCATCCGGTAAGCAGATAAGCTCAAGCAGAAATAAAAGCATTTAACAACGCAGTCTGAATTTTGGGAAGTCTTTTATTTTTGTTTTAAATAAATTAGACAGGAGTCTAAACCTATGGAATTTATTGGAAGTAAAACAGAAAAGAACCTCTTAGCCGCATTTGCAGGCGAGTCCCAAGCACGAACCCGATATACTTTTTTTACAAGTGTAGCTAAAAAAGAAGGATATGAACAGATAGCAGCCATCTTTGAGGAAACTGCTGCAAACGAAAAAGAACACGCTGAACTGTTCTTTAAGCATCTAAAAGGTGGTGTGACAGAAATCACAGCAACATACCCGGCAGGCATCATTGCATCAACTGCTGATAATCTCAAAGAAGCCGCAGAAGGTGAAAAACTCGAATGGGGTACACTCTATCCTAACTTTGCAGAAGTAGCCAAGCAGGAGGGTTTTGCTGATGTTGCAAAGACGTTTTTGATGGTTGCAGAAGTGGAGGCAAATCATGAACGCCGATACCGCAAACTACTAGGAAACGTCCAGACAGACAAAGTCTTCAAAAAAGACGTCCCCACCAAGTGGAAATGTAGAAACTGTGGCATGGTTATAACCAGCTCTGAAGTACCAGACAAATGCCCTACCTGCGCCCACCCGCGAGCATACTTTGAAATTTGGACAGAAAACTACTAACCCTTCCCTTTTTTAACGATCATCGACATTCTCTGCTACCCTACCTTACAAGCGCCAGCTTGACAAGTGAAGACTCGTTTATGAAGGTGCCCAAAAGGGCAATTATGTGATTGTCAACGTTTTAGTTTCTTTCGGCGCCTTTTTTGGCAGTGAAATCTCTAGAATACCATCTGTTAGGTTAGCGTTTGCATCGTCAGAACGCACGGGTTCGGGCAGATGGATCTTTCGGTAGTATGTTTGGGCTGACCGTTCATGTCGGACGTAATTTTTGTTTTTCTGATCTTCGGTATGCGTTTTTTTAGCATTTATCGTAATGGAATCCTCAGTCATTTCAATTGTCATATCATCTTTTTTAAAACCCGGTAACTCCGCGGTCAAACGATAATTTTTCCCTTGATCCTCTAGATCCACATAGGGAACGCCTAAACCCGTAAAGGGAACTATGGACGCACGCGCTTTTGATGTTACGTCCCGTCCTAGTCTTGAAGATACACCCCAGAAGTCGTCAAAGTCCCGTTGAAATTGGTTTAGCAGACGATTAAAATCCCGCTGGATAGCCCTTGAGGCATAAGGAACGTTATCCTCATCTGACTTTTTGACTTCTTCATCAGGAGTTTTATCTTTTCCATCATCATAGGCCGGTTTATTTTTATCTTCAGACAAACATAATCACCTAAACCTATTTCAGATGAAATTTTGTTAATTAACATATGTTGGTGTATTGTGCTACCAAACTTTTTTTAAATTGCTCCAGTGAACCTTGATGCCTCATGTGACTGACATATTACAGACACAAACAGCTTATAGCAATAGAAATCTAAAACCAGATATAAATGAGGAACAAATCCTCAAAAAGGGATATGAAAAATATGGGAAACACAGGTACAGACGAACCTAAGTCAAACGGCAAAATTCAAGTTACCAAAGACGGTCCCTATATGGTTTTAGGCGGCATACCGCTCTACCGGATGATTATCAAATGTGACCACTCAATAACGCCCTCAGAGTGGGTGGTTGGAGAAAAACTCGAAACCCCATCGAACTATGCCCTTTGCAGATGTGGCGAAACAAGTAACAAACCCTTCTGTGATGGAACACATATAAAAAATAACTTCAAAGGTACTGAAACCAGTAAGAACACCCCCTTTGAAACGATGGCAAACTCCATAGAAGGCCCCAAAATAACCCTCAAAGATGCCGAAATTCTCTGTGCGTCCGCACGTTTTTGTCACAGAAACGGCGACATTTGGAATCAAATATCCCAAACTAATGAAGCAAAAATCAAAGAAAATTGCATAGAAAATGCATGCACCTGCCCCTCAGGCCGCCTTGCCATTGTAGACAAAGAGGCTGGCAATGCAGTTGAGCCAAAACTAGACCAAGCAATTGGATTAATCGAGGACCCCAGCATTGGACGCGATGGTCCACTTTGGGTTAGGAGCGGGATTCCTGTATATAGTACCGAGGGCAAACTCTACGAAATCAGAAACCGCATGACACTGTGTCGATGCGGTAAATCGACAAATAAACCGTTTTGTGACAGTAGCCACTATCCTGAAGAAGATCATACGGAGAGAAAAAAATGATAAAAAAACCAAATATAAAAACCGATCAAAACATTGAAACATTGTTAGAATCTAAGCCTAAAGCATATGTACTATTCTATGCAACTTGGTGCCCGTTTTCCCAGCAGTTTCTCCCACTATTTACCCAATATTCAAAAACCAACCCTGACGAATGCATAAGTTTACCCATTGATTCTAAACCGGAACTATGCGACAAATACGATATCGAGTACTATCCAACCGTGTTGCTGTTCAAAGAGGGTAAAGTACAGAAAAGATTAGACGCTACTCCTGGAAAAGGATTAAACAAAGAACAACTCGATAAGCTAACAGCCAGTACATAAGTAGTCTCACTTCTACGCCTTACCGCAGAACTAAATGTAGTCAAACAAACGAGTAGTGTGCTAACATAGAATATTTTTATGGGTTAGTTGTTTTATTTGTTATCGATGAGGTTTAGCGGATTTTTCTCCTGTAAAGAAGCCTCATTATATGTAGATTTAGCACGATTTTTTCTACTTTAATTAGGTATTCTGAATTAGCATACTACTAAAAACGTCTATTGATTGATCATGCTGTTTGATGATTCTGATGTAGAGGAATACGTGCTAGTGGATTAGTTATTATTGATTTGGTAGAAGTTCGGTGAATTCTGCGTTAACTGCACCGTGTTTGTTTTGGATGATGACACTTATTTTGCGCCATTCTTCGCCGACCGTAGCCCAGTTTGGTCCCATGATGATGCTGTTTCCTACATAGTCGCTTAGTGCCCTTTCTCGTTTGACGGTGCGTTGGGTCCAGTCTACACTTATGAGATTGGAGCGTCTTAGGTATTGGAGGTTACGGGCTACTTGGTTGAAGTTTATGGGGTATGAGAGGATGATGTTTAGGTCATCAGTTAGGGAACTTATGGTGAATTCTTCTTCGTCACGGAGACTTATAACAGCGATCATGTCTTGCATCAGTTTTGCGTTGCGGGTCAGGTAATAAGCGCGTTTTGGAACTAGGACTTGTTCGAGGCGGTAAGCGTTGCGTTTGTAGAACCAACTTTTAACGAGTTCTGCAACCAACAGATAAGCACCCATCAGCAGTGCCAAAAAGGCGTAGAACATAAGAGAGGGCGCTTCGAAGCCAAAGATACGGCCTAACGGTGAGAACGGTAACAATAGAGCGAATGCTATGATGATTATACTACTGATCATGAGGTATTTGCTTGGTTTGCTCTTCCAAAACGGTGTGCGGCGTGTCCGGATGACGAAAACGACTAAGACTTGCGACACTATGGATTCAATGAACCAGGCAGTTTGAAACATACGCACAGAATAGTCGGGATCCGCCGTCGTCATAGCTAAAGGTATGAAGGGTATGAAGATAAGAAGCATGCTAAAGAAGGTCAGGAAGTCAAACAGTGAACTCACTGGTCCCAGTGATACCATAAATCGGCGTATGAAGGAGATGTCCCAGCGTTTGGGTCGTTCTAGGTATTCGTTGTCGACTTTATCGGTTGTTATGGTGGTCTGGGAGAAGTCGTAGAGCAGGTTGTTTAGCAGTATTTGAACAGGAAGCATGGGTAGGAATGAGAGAAAGAGAGCGGCACCGGCAACGCTAAACATGTTGCCAAAGTTTGAAGATACACCTAACTGGATGTATTTCATGGTGTTACCAAAGGTTTTGCGTCCCTCAAGTACACCTTCGGCTAGGACAGTGAGGTCGTTTTTGGAGAGGATTATGTCTGCAGATTCGCGGGCAACATCAACGGCGTTGTCTACCGAGATTCCGACGTCGCAGGTTTTTAATGAGGGGGCATCGTTAATGCCATCTCCCATGTAACCTACGACATGACCGTTCTTTTTGAGCAGGGTTATTATGCGGTCTTTCTGTACGGGGTTGACACGACAAAAGATATTGGCTTCCTCGACGATTGCCATTAGGGCGTCATCGGTTAGGTTGGCTATATCGCTACCTAAGGCGACACCTTTTATTTCAAAGCCAAGTTCCTCGCATACCCTACGGGTAACCAGTTCGTTGTCGCCTGTTAAAACCTTGAGTTCGATACCAGCTCGACTTAGCAGATGGATGGATTGTTTAGCGGTTTCTTTGGGGGGATCAAGAAATGCGACAAATCCAAGGAAGATCATGTCGTTTTCGTCATTTATGGAGTAAACTGCTTTGTCTTCTTTTAGTCGTTTGTATGCGATACCCAAAACTCGGAGGCCTTGAGCGCTGTAATCATGGTATTTCTGTTCGATTTTTTGGCGGATTTCCTCATTTAGATCTGCTATGCAGTCGCCTAGCTCAAAGTATGAGCAGACACGGAGAATTTCCTCGGGTGCACCTTTAGCGGTGAAATAGCGCTGTCCTTCGTGTTCCACCACTACTGAGACGCGCCGGCGTATGAAGTCAAAGGGAACTTCGTCGATTTTTTGGTATTTGGAGGTGTCGATTTCTTTGTGTTTGAGAATAGCTTCGTCAAGGGGACTGCGTAGTCCAGTTTGGAAATTGCTGTTAAGAAAAGAGTGGAGAAATACCTTATCGTCTTCGTTACCGTCTATGTTGACGTTTAGGATTAGTTTAATTCTATTATCGGTTAGTGTACCGGTTTTGTCGGTACACAAAACGTTCATGCTACCAAAGTTCTCAATGGCAGAGAGCCTTTTGACGATGACACCTTTCTTAGACATAGCCATTGCGCCCCGTGATAGGTTGATGGTAATGATCATCGGCAACAACTCAGGGGTTAATCCAACAGCTAGGGCTACCGAGAAAAGTAGAGCACTCACAACGCCTCGCTCGGTGGGGTTGCGCAGTGCTATGACTAGAAAGACAAAGACCACAAAGAGAAAGGTGAGTTGCATTATAAAGAAACCAAAGCTCTTTATGCCGCGTTCAAACTCGGTTTCAGGCGCTTTCTCAACGAGTTTTTTGGCGATTTTGCCGTACTCGGTTGCGCTACCGGTTTTAACAACAACCGCAGTTGCAGAACCACTGACAACGGAGGTTCCCATAAAGCAAAAGTTGCTCCAATCGACAAGCGAGCCGCCCTTTTTCACAGATCCGGCAACTTTTTCTACGGGAAAGGATTCTCCGGTTAGAGACGATTGATTGACAAATAAATCTTTGGCTAATATGACGCGAGCATCAGCTGGGAGGATGTCCCCGGCTGAGAGGTAGATTACGTCGCCGGGAACGATTTCAGGAAGCCCGATTTCTTGGCGCACTCCGTCTCTTAGCACAGTAGCGGTGGTTGTGACTTTTTGTTTTAGTAGCTCAGCGGCTTTGCCGGCCTTGCTTTCCTGATAGGAATCAAGTGCTACACTGGCAAATATGATAACTAAAATTATGGACATGTTGACGATTTCTTGGAGCAAACCCGAAATTACTGCGGCAAACAAAAGAATGATAACCAAGGGACTCTTGAAGTGTAAGAGAAAATCTTTAATGATTGAATGTTTAGGTTCGCCGGCAAGCTCGTTTCGGCCATAAATTTTAAGGCGCTCGTCTGCCTGTTCAGAGTTGAGGCCTTGGGGAGAACTGTTTAGGTGTTCAAAGAGTTCATCGATGGAAATCCCCACAAGCTCATCGGGGCTTAAAGTTGGCTTTATAGCAACAGCTGGGGAATCGCTTGATGGGTTGTGTCTGTTGGATAAATGCTGTTTTGCCATAAAGCCTACAACCTCAGGGCTACATTAGAACACTATGTCTTTTAAAGGGGTTTCGCAAAATCTGCACAGTTAGCCCTCAAAATAGATATTTGTAGTTTTTATCGGTAACTTGGTAGATTGAACTATTGATGTAGCGGTGTTTTCCTAAGTTTTGCAAACACTGTCATGGAAACACGTCATATATACAGCCGGTGGGTTTGCCACGCTTCTATTATTTTGAGGGTTAAGAATCATGTTATGATCAACAAAAGTTAGGGTTGGTTAGGGTTACATTTTGGAGAGGATTTCTTCACGTTGGAAAATCTTTATGCCCACATAGAATATAGCGGCGTCTAAAGTAACAAATATGGCCATGAGGGCAACTAATATGGTGGGTCCAAGGATGAGGATGCCGGAAATTTGTGCAAACATAAGCCCCAGCACTGGGAACAGGAGTAGGGCGCTTATTTGTTGGGCTTCTTTGAAGCCTTTAACTTTAGCAGATATTAGCACTGTTAAACCTATACTGCATAGTGCTAATGTGGGTGCAACACCCAATATCATGATAAGCCAAGTTAGGTTTGGAAGTAACAACATACCGTTGAATAAACCAATAGTGGCTATATCAAGTATAATTGTGTAGGTAGCAAACGAGGCAACTGTAACGATCATAGCTGGGATGAAGCTTACTAGAATTTTGCCCAAGAAGAGCTCACTATCAGAGATGGGTGTAGCTAGGAGGGCTTCAATTGTTTTGCGTTCGCGTTCGCCTGCAAAACTGTCGGAGGCCAATACGCTTGAGGTCATTATGGGGATTATGAGGAACATGGGTGCAAATATGTAGAGTGCTAGGACATATACCAGGAGTTGGGCTTGGGTCATCTGTTCGATGAGTGTTTGGGTATCTATGGGTAGAAGGGAGAGCGGTATCTGAAAATTACCTGCGTTCATTTCGTCGGCGGGCATGGTGCTAAGGACTGAGATTATAAGTGGAAAAACCACTGCAAATATGAGCGGCAGAATAATTATCGGCAAGAGCACCTGCCAGTTACGCTTGATTTCTAGCCAATCCTTCTTAAACACTAACCAGGCTTTGTGGATGTTCATTGGGTGGTTTTCTCCTTTATGAGCTTAAGATAGACATCCTCAAGGGATGGGCGAGATACATTCACTGATAGAATTTGGCCTTCGGCTTCAACGACTGTGCGCACGATTTCAGGCGTTGCTAACCGGGCATCTTTAACGCTTACCAGAAGCTCAGTGTTTATCTGCTGTATACGGACTGTTTGGGTGTGTTTGTTGTTTTCGACAGCAGAGGTAATTTTGGGGTTGAGTTCTCTTAGACCGATTTGGATTATGGGGGTGGGGTTAAGTTTATCCCGTAACTCATCAGGTGCACCGATAAGGATACAGTGACCCTTGTTCATGATTAACACACGCTGGCACAGCTTCTCAGCATCCTCCAAATGATGGGTACATAGTAGAATAGTTCGGTTTTCATGGCGGCTTAGCTGAGCCATTAGATCTCGGATCTCTTTTGCGGATTCAGGGTCTAATCCTGCGGTAGGTTCATCTAAGAATAAAACAGGGGGTTGGTGTACTGTGGCGCGAACAATAGCCAGTTTTTGTTTCATACCCTTGCTAAAGGTGCCGGCTTTGTCGTTTCGACGTTCCCAGAGGTTAAAAAATTCGAGTAAGTCACGAATTCGGGTTTGTCGTTCTTGGGGGTTGGCTACGCCGTAGGCTTGGGCAAAAAAGTCCAGGTTCTCATAGGCTGTGAGCCGTTCGTAGAGGCTGGGGTTTTCGGTTAATATGCCCACGGATTGACGGACTTTTTGGGAGTCGTTATGAATGTTGTATCCGGCGATGGTGGCGGTGCCTTTGCTGGGTGCAGTGAGGCAGGCAAGCATGCGAATAGTGGTGGTTTTGCCTGCACCGTTGGGTCCAAGAAACCCAAAGACCTCGCCTTTTTGGATGCAGAGGTTTAGGTTGTCTACAGCTGTTAGGTTGCCAAATGTTTTGGTGAGGCCACTGACGTCTATCATGCTTATACCCCTGTTAAGGAAGGATTAGTGAGTATTGTGCGATTATATAAAGTTTGAAATGATTAAAAGGAGACTTTGGAGGGTTTCGCTTGAATGTATGTCGAAGTCGCTATTTTTTATCTTATTTGAAGAAAACAAGCGTGTTGTGTAGTAGACGGTGAATTGATAGGTATCAAGTGGTTGGAGATGCACTGGTAGGGAGTATAATCAAGAAGGAGAGATGGAGATTTTTATGGTTATTCACGAGATGATTAAAAGGGGGAAACAAAAGATCACGCGATAATTGTTCATAGCTTTTTTAGTTTGCATGTTGTAGACTTTGATATGTCTGATAGTTTGGTTTGGCAACGGATGGTGTTGCCTAACGGTTTAACAGTGTTGCTCTATCCGCGTAAGCAGGCAAATACGGCTCAGTTGGCCTTGGCGGTTAGGTATGGTTCCAATCAGGAGCCCCCAGAGTTTGCGGGTATGGCTCATTTTATCGAGCATATGTTGGCAGGTGGTTCAGAACAGCGTATTGGGCTGTCGCGAAGTATTGAGAATTTTGGTGGGGTAATGGATTTGTACACTGATCGCGAGCAGGTTACAGGTGTTGTTGATGTTTTGCCCGAGAAGTTAGTGGATGCGGCAGGGATTCTCTCAGAGTTATTTTTTGGGGATGCTTTTGAGAAGTCAAAGTTTGAGATGGAGCAGAAAATAATTTTAAATGAACTCTCAGAGGTAGCCGATGCTCCAACCATAAAAGTTGAAGAACTGTTGCTTGAAAATTTGTTTTTGCACCACCCAATTCGTCGTCCGATTGGAGGTTATCCAAAAATTATAAAACAGCTAACACTCCCCCAGCTGACACAAGAACACAAAGCCAATTATGGGCCTCAAAACATGATGATGGTTTTATCGGGCAAATTTAATAAAAAAACCCTCGACATCATACTTGAAGACTTTACCAACAATGAGAAAACGGGGAAAATATCAGCCTCTCAGGTGGCTTGTGAGAACGACAAACCGAAGGCGTTGGTGGTGGAAGAAAAAGCAGGCATAACGCAGAGTTATCTAAGCATCGGGGCTAAAACCATAAACGCCACACATAGAGATGCACCTGTGTTGGATTTAATTGGTACCTTACTTGGAGGCGGCACAAGCTCACGTTTGTTTATAGAATTGCGTGAGAAGCAGGCAGTCACATACGATGTGAATTCAGCGCATTGTAAGGGTTCAGATTTTGGGTATTTGAGCGTTAATTGTGCGGTTAACACGCAAAAAACAACTAAAGCCCAAAAACTTGTATTAAAAGAATTAGAAAAACTACAGAGTACTTTGGTTCCATTAGAGGAATTGGAGCGGGTTAAACAGATTATGCTAGGCGGCATCTTAAGAGGCATGGATGATTCACATGATACACTTGAGATAATTAGCTATATGGAAGCTCAATTTGGCAATGAATTTGGCCTACAAGAATATGTTGCTAAAATTCAGACGGTTACAAACCAAGATATACAAAAAGCGGCAACCCAATATCTAAATGATGCTAATTTAGGAATTGCCGTCTTAAAACCGATGAAACATAGTGACTAAGAAAATGGCGATTATGCCGATAGTCACTGCTCAAACAAATCCAACTTAGGATGACCAAAAATGGTACATATGTGTAAAGAGGGGTAAATGTAATGGTTTTGGCAACGGGGGTATATCTGCAAACAGTGACACTCAGCTAGCCAGGGGTGGAATGTAACTCAGGGCCTATTGAATCTATTGAGTCTATGTTAAAAGTGCTTATAGCTATGGAACCGCTAGGGAGTTTGGGAACCTTAGGGATTGTTATTCATGAAGAAAAAAAGCATTACTCTCTTTAGCATTTTGCTCTTGTTTTGTGTTTGTGTCGTCGGCGAAATCATTGCGGTAGATGCCGCAGATGATGTTCTAGATAATCTTCAGATTCCATCAGATGGTACAAGTGTTGTTTCAAACATCGCGCTACAAGATGGGATAAGCTATGAGATTGTCGCTTCAGGCACATATAACACAGGAGGAACGCCTATAATAAATTATCAACAGGATGCCATGTATACAACACAGGACAATTGGGCAACTCATACAAGCGGACAAAATGGCTTGTATATAGACTGCTGGACAGTAGGGTCTAAGCAGTGGGACGCATTTAATGCAGAACATATTTATCGATATACAATCGTTGGCAACGGTTCTAAAATCAGTTTTAGAATTCATGACACATCATTTAAGGATAATAGTGGAAGCATCTACGTTCAGATTTTAGGATCCCCCACAGTACCCCAATCACCCACTCCAACATCGACAGCTCCCGCATCAACATCTACATCGATATCAGAAACTCCTCCGCCATCAACTTGGTCAACACCGAACACACCCACCAATCCAGACACTACGCCAACTCTTCCGGTTGACGCCTCCAATGCATCTCCAACTCCCACATCTCCGACCAATACCTCCACATCTACAGGTCACCCAGAACTTTTTGGGAACACCTTTGTGATTGTCACCACTTTGATAGTCACCGTTGCTGTTGCATCCGTTCTTATATTTACGCTGAGGAAAAGCAAGTAATGGCAACGGTTTGCCTCGAGTATAGCGGCAACTCGTAAACTCATTTTTTCTGACACTGATTGCCTCTAAATCGGGCAAATTGACAAAAGTATGGTGTGGTCTTGATTCGAGAGGGATAATTACAAGGTAATCGAGTTTATTTTTCAGTTTATCAGTAGCTATTGAATGCTAAGACGGGGGATAAGGGGTAGAGCAAAAGTAGAGATTGAGCAAAAGTAGAGATTGTAAAATGTGAGTTTTAGCCGAATTTGCCGTTGATGTAGTTTGAGGTTAGTTCGCTTTGGGGGTTTTCGAAGATACACTTTGTTTGGTTGAATTCTATAAGTTCGCCTACGTACATAAAAGCGGTGTAGTCTGAGACTCGGGCGGCTTGTTGGAGGTTGTGAGTGACGATTATTACGGTGTAGTTTTCTTTGAGGGCTCCGACGAGAGCTTCTATTTTTGAGGTGGCTGCTGGGTCTAGGGCGCTGCAGGGTTCGTCCATTAGGATTAGTTCGGGTTCGGCGGCTAGTGCTCGGGCGATGCAGAGCCTTTGTTGTTGGCCGCCAGAAAGGCTAAAGGCGCTTTCGTTTAGGCGGTCTTTTACTTCGTCCCACAAGGCGGCGCCTCGGAGGCTTTTTTCTACGATTTCTTTGAGTTTTTGTCCTTTTGCGGTTCCGTGGATTTTTGGGCCAAAGGCTACGTTTTCAAAGATTGATTTTGGGAAGGGGTTGGGTTTTTGGAATACCATGCCGATTCTGCGTCGTAGTTCGTATACGTTATTGGTGTTATCGTAGACGTTTTTTCCGTCAAAGATTATTTCGCCAGATGTTTTGCAGCCTAAAATCAGGTCGTTCATGCGATTGATGGATCGTAGGAGGGTAGATTTTCCGCATCCCGAGGGTCCCATTATGGCGGTGACGCTTTTTTCTTTTATCTGGAGATCAACGTTTTTTAGGATGTGAGTATTTGTGAACCACAAGTTGAATTTGTTGGTTTGGATTTTAGGCACAGCGTTCTCTCCACTAATCTTTGTACTGTCGCCGAGTTGGTGCAAGGCGAGCTGTTCAAAAGTTAGTGGGTTGTGAGGATTATATTGATTGTCACATTAAGCTAAATAGAATACAATTTTCTATATATACTGTTGAGGGAACGAATTTATTGGGTGATTAGCTAGTCAGCATTTGTTAGTTACAGACCAAAGAAGGTTGTAATATAAAAAAACAAACCGAGCATATATGTTCGCGACTGCTCAGAGCATCGTTTGTTGCTATAGCGATGGTGTATGAGAGGTTACTTAGCTGATTGGATAACTGTGGTACGTATGTTAGATAAATTGGAGAAAAGTGATCTAAAGATGTTGAAGGATAAGATCGTAGGGTTTACCCCTGGCCATCCATTGGTTATCGATATTATTGCTAAGCTCACCATCACCTTTGGGGTTGTGTTGTTGATTTCAGGCCTTGCGCTTATGCTTTCTGACTCAAGTTTGATGTCTCAGGCGCCGCTAGCTGAATCAGCTACAGAATCAGCTACAGAGGCAATAAGCTGGGTTCCAGGCATCCCCTTTAATACCAAAGAACTAACCAGCTTTAATATCACAACAACAGGTTTAGTAACTTGGATCATTGGAATTGATCTTGTTCTAATCGGACTTGGCATATGGGTTAAACACCGTTTAGCACATCTAGCCGCAGTTGTTACATTTGGCTTAGCCACAATCTTTCAAGTCCAACAATTCTTCACCCGGGGAATAATAGGTGCACCCGCATCAATCATCGGACTTGCCATCAACGGAACAATCACATACTTTCTCTTTGTAACCCTAAACTGGACAAAGCATCCCACAACAAACCGCTAAGCATAAAAATAACTCATGCTTCTACGTCCCAGGGTTTTGTGTGTCAGCCTGCCATACATCAAGCTGTCAGCATCAGCAGATATATTTACTATTAATAGGGAATTTATAGTCAGAGCTTTTTCACTATAAGTAAAAGCAAAGTATGGACACATTATAGGAATAAACAGTTTAAACGACTACTATCATTGGAGAGGAAAAAGAAAATTTGGAGTAAGCAATCATGTTTGACACTATGTTTAGCTCGACTATTATGCTGTAGGGTTTGTGGAGTTGCTATTGCCTGTTTGGTTGTTTAGCAATGATGGGGGAGAGTTGCCTTCGTCTATGTAGCTTCCTACAAAGTAGGCTAAGTCGGTGAAATCGATTTTTTTGTCGTTGTTTAAATCACATATTTTGTTTTGGTGGGGGATTTCTTGGTATTGACCAAAGTAATCAAAGGCATCTATGAAGATTTGGAAGTCTTTTGGGGTTACTTTTCCGTCTGAATCGAAATCGCCTAGTACTGATATGTATGTGGGGAGGATCAATGTGGCAAGGAGTTTAGAGGTGAGATCGGTTACCACTATATTGTATTGGGCGTGTCCTGCAAAGGCATAGGATGCTACAACCATATCCACAGTTATTGTTGTTTGTTCTGTTATGGTTGTGGTTGTGTTTGCAATGGCTACGGCCACGTTGTTAGTGTCCATCAGGGTTATGTAGATTTGAACATTGGATTTAGATAGAGAAGTAAGGGTTATATTAACTGCGGCTGGGTGTCCCCGATAGACTAGGCCACTCTCATTGCCCCAGGGGTTGAGTGTGGTTGTATGCGCAATGTATACTGAGGCTGCGTCCACTATCTGGCATTGCCAGCCAGACAACCCCACTAAAATAAGCAGAGTAATCGTTGCATAGAACTTTAAGGGTTTCATAATACAACATGATACAGAGTTAAATAAAAAGTAACCCCTAATACTCTATATACAATAAAAAAACTATATATCATTCAATACAACACAATTACACTAACTTAAAGAATGAACTGAAATATACAGTTAAATCGAAAGACTATCATTACACAACTAACAAACAGCAACCCTACCGAAATATAACCGGTTAGAGGTAAAACTGTTTTTAACTGACGTTTGAGTTCAGGTGATTTGAAAGGCCAGGGTTGCTTGGGGACAGTAGGGCGTACCGGATTTCTCAGGAGCCGCGGTTAAGATGTTAACGTAGGCTATGGCTTGGCCTGTAAAGGCCCAAGAGGGTATAAGAACCACTGTAGTGATCGTTGTGGTGCCCTGTGTTTGAGCTTTAAGGGAAACTGGGGACATGCCTAAAGGCAACTGTGCTGAGTCAGATATACTGGCCGTAAACACTAATCCTTCTGGAATTTCACCTTCTAAGGTTACATTGATTGGTACCCGGTCGGATCTTTGAATTGAACTGGGGATCGAAATCGACTTTATAGACAGAGAAGACTCAACCGTAAACGTGGTAGTTCCAGTTATGACAACCTCTGAAACATCAACTGACGCCAATATGGACCACTCCCCGAAAACAACTGACAGATCAGCAGGCGCAGGAACCCTAAAAGTGAAACCCGCCAAACCCGAACTATTGGTAGTATCAACATATGATCCTGCCATAGTGCCATTCGGATAAAGCAACGTAAAAGCAACATCACACTTAGCAACGCCACCCCCATTAAAAGTTACATTGGCAAAAGTAGACACCAAATCCCCTAAAAGATAAGACGACTTATCAGTAGAAACAACAATCACCGCACCCCCATGAGACCCAGAAGACGAAGAAGACGAACCAGAAGGGATTGCAATTCTAGGAATCTGGTCGATTGCATAAGGCAACTCGGCATTAGTAGGATCTAAAAGCCTCACACTATTGAGGGTTATATCTGCGCTACCTTCTCCAATCACCTCAAAATAGATTCTTGCTAAAACACCACCTCCACTTACGCTAC
Source organism: Candidatus Bathycorpusculum acetigenes (assembly GCA_009781675.1). Lineage (GTDB taxonomy): Archaea > Thermoproteota > Bathyarchaeia > Bathyarchaeales > Bathycorpusculaceae > Bathycorpusculum > Bathycorpusculum acetigenes. Next base: position 16,224 of record WQVG01000036.1, read on the forward strand.
TCCGCTCAAGTAATACCTGTGATGGGCTGGACAGAAATGTACCGCCCGCATTATCCATAAAAACGGCAGGGAACATATCAGCAGCACCCCCAGAGGTAAGAAACTGCCCCTTAGCAACTCTAGTCACCTTTAGTACATCTGGATTCCAAGACATTTGATCAACAGTCCAGCCCCAAAGGCCTTCGACGCCAGCGACATTTATATTTGCAATAAAGGTATCACCTATCCTTGTTGGATTGGAGTCAACTGTTATATAGACAGATGCAGATTCGGCAGCAACAACAGCGCATAGATACAAAAATGAACCGGTTAAAAATACAACAATAACTGATGCAAACACCATTTTTCTATTTTTCATATTCATCCCCGCAACACATCCAATCCTGCAAGCAGGCAGTTGTTTATCTACCCGCTACTCGCCCCTTCTACGTTTCACAAGCAGTTTAAACTATTTTACTCTTCAGTAAATACTAACCATAGCCAACTATAGATGTTTAGTCAGTATATAGCAAAAAACATTGCCCATCAAGCATTGTATAAAATTATCACAGTTTTGACCAACAACATATCAGCCATTGCGCACACCCAAAACAACATCAAGTACACACTCAAACAGACTATACCCTCTTTTCCCAAAATTATTTAGCGGGTTATTTCGAGAATATGTCTTTTATTAAATATAGTAGACTGTAGTCCCAATTATTTGGCCATTCGTGGTTGGGCACACATATACCAAACGATACAAAATTCAGGTGCTTAAAACACAAACGCCTCAAGGGTACACCAATTAAATACCTGTCCACCGACAAACACTATAGCAACTTAACTTTTTATAGTTTATGGTGTATTGTGTTGTGAATTGTGAAGTAAATGGAGCCCATACCAGTACGAGTTAGAGAGACAATTGTGAAACATAAGCAGGCAGGCAAATCTGGACGAGAAATCGCCCAATGGTTAATGATTCATAATCAAACAGTTAGCAGAGTATGGCGGCAGTTCCTAACCACTGGAAATGTTACACCTAAACCTAAAAACAGCGGAAGAAAACCAAAAATCACACCTCAAACCATGGAAAAAATACTTTTGAAAA
>WQVG01000037.1 GCA_009781675.1 Candidatus Bathycorpusculum acetigenes
TAAAAACACTGCGAGACGCTAAATCAACATAAGAATTATTGGTAGGATCAAGAACAATAATGTTGGTTAAATCCCAACCCGCCACACCAAGCTCAGTAACAACATAATCACCCGGAGCCAAAGAACCACTATCCCAAACAGCACCATCAACCAGAGTAAAAATTCCCCCAGACACAGAAGTAACAAAGGTAAAAACAGTCTGAGTATCGGAAGGATAAGCCGCTTTTATAACACTAATCGAACCAAATAAAGGCCGCTCCTGCTCACCATTGATAAAAGTTACAAAAACACTTTCCCCAGCCCCAAGATAAAGAACCAAACTACCAACCGCCAAATCAACCGTATAGTTAGAAGCCCCCTGAACCACAATATCTACCAAATCCCAACCCGCAACCGCTAACTCAGAAATAACATAGGTCCCAGAAGAGAGATTACCACTACTCCAAGTCTCTCCATCAGCCAATGTAAAAGAACCACCCGGAGCAGTAGTTGTGAAATTAAACTGTGTTAGAGCACCCAAAGGCAACGTCTGCTTCAAAACCGTAACCGACCCCGCCAACTCCTCATTAACAAAGGTTACAAAAACAGGATTACCCGAATACAGAGGATTAAATAATACTGTACCCGCATCCAAATCTACCAAATAGTTAGGCGTACCCTCTACAATAATATCACTTAACACCCAACCGGGCTGCATCAACTCAGTAACAGAATAGAGCCCTAGATTGGTGATCATCCTCACCAAGTAATCCCCATCGCCCAGACTAAACGGCGCCCCAAAAGAGGGCACAAAATCAAAAATCGCCTCAGCACCTAAAGGCACTGTAACCTTATCTGCCCTAAAAGACATAAGCACCGGTTTAGGAACCCCTAGAAGATTATCGGTAAATGTTATGTTTATGTGCTGACCCAACTCAAGGGTAAAGGTTACCGTTCTGTTGTCTAGATCTACACTATAGTTGGGTGTTCCTGTTACTTGTATGTCTGTTACATTCCACGGCCCCTGCCATTCTGTAACGGTATAGGTTCCAGGGGGAAGGCTGCCGCTATTCCAGCTGGCATCGGCTGTTAGATTAAAAAACTCTCCTGAGGAAACCACAAAGTAAAAAACCTCTGAACCACCCGACGAGACACCTGTTGTGACCTTGTTGACGGTAATTGAGCTAGTTTCTTGGTTGTTGTTTAGGTAGGTTAGGTTTAGATGTTGGCCGGCTTCTAAGGTGAGGGTTGCGGTGCCGCTGCTTAGATCAATTGTATAGTTGGGGGTACCCTCGACTATAATATCTGTTAGATTCCAACCGGCCTGTGCAAGCTCGGTGATAGTATAGGTTCCAATTGTGAGATTACCACTATCCCAAACGGCCCCATCGATCAAATTGAAGGCTTCTTGAGGTGCAGAGGTAACAAAGTTAAAGATTGTCTCCGAATTAGGAGGATTGGTTAGTTTGGTAACACTAATCATACCCGTTAGGGTTTGATCAGCCTGCCAGTTAGCAGTTACCACAACATTACCCTCAGGCATAGTAAAGGTTGCAGTGGGAGTGCTGGGCAGGGTAATGTTGCCCTCATTAACCGTCCAATTGATAAAGGTATAACCAGGCCGGATACCGGCATTAATCGTAACATTCTCACCTGCTTGGTAGTCGCCTGCACCTGTTATTGGGGCATAACTATCGTTTACTGTTACGGTGTAGAGGATGTAGGGTGTGCCGTTTGTGTAGCTTATGTCATAGTTGTTGTATCCCTGTGTGAAGGGTGTGGTCCAGACTACGTTGGATCCTATTTGGGCGTAGTAGGTGGCGTCGTCTGCGGGATCCCGGTTATATGCTATGGAAGCGCTGTTATTGGAGAAAATTACCCCATCATAAACAAAGAGTTTGTTGAGGTCTTGGTGGGCAACCCAAACCCCACCCCCATCAACAATTGCGGAATTATCAACAACCATACCACCAAATAGCGTCACAAGTCCACTTGCGAGGTATATGCCGCCGCCGTTTGTTGCGGTGTTATTGGCTATGGTACCATTTGACATAGTAACGTTACCGTCACTGTTGTATATACCGCCGCCGATGTAAGCAGTGCTGTTTACTATCGTCCCACCAGACATCGTAAAGTTGCTATCGGCGTTGTATATGCCGCCGCCGACGAAGGCGGTGCTGTTTACTATCGTCCCACCAGACATCGTAAAACTACCGTCACTGTTGTTTATGCCGCCGCCGACGAAGGCGGTGCTGTTTACTATCGTCCCACCAGACATCGTAAAACTACCGATGTTGTTGTATATGCCGCCGCCGTAGATTTTAGCGGTGTTGTTAACTATGGTACCATTTGACATAGTAACGTTACCGTAGATGTTGTGTATACCACCGCCATAATCCGCAGTATTGTTGGCTATGGTACCACCAAACATAGTAACGTTGCCACCACTGTATATGCCGCCTCCTTGGTTGGCGGTGTTGTTGGCTATGGTACCACCAAACATAGTAACGTTGCCACCGCTGTATATGCCGCCTCCATACTCTGCTGTGTTATTGGTTATAGCGCCACCAGACATAGTAATGTTACCATAGCCGTCGTTGTATATGCCGCCGCCCTCGGATGCTGTGTTATTAGCTATGACGCCCCCACACATAGTAAGGTTGACATAATAGACGTTAAATATGGTGCTTATGCCTCCGTTGTATATGCCGCCGCCGACGGATGCTGTGTTATTAGCTATGACGCCCCCACACATAGTAAATTGTGCACTATTGTAATTACCGTAGTTGGTTACGCCGCCACCGTTTGTTGCAGTGTTATTGGCTATAGCGCCACCAGACATAGTAAAATCGCCGTTACGGCTGTGTACACCGCCGCCATCCACAGCTGTGTTGTTAGCTATAGTGCCGTCCAACATAGTAACGTTGCCCCCTTCGTTGTATATGCCGCCGCCGACGTACTCGCTGGCTGTGTTATTGGTTATAGCGCCACCAGACATAGTAACGTTGCCGTAGGAGTTGTATATGCCGCCTCCCACAAGTGCTGTGTTGTTAGTTATAGCTCCACTATACATAGTAACGTTACCGTTTTCGTTGTATATGCCACCTCCCTGTCTGGTGGGGTTGTTGTTGGCTATGGTACCGCCAGTCATCGTAAAGTTACCGCCGGCAGTGCATACACCGCCGCCGCTTGTTCCTGCGTTGTTATTGGACATTGTCCCATTAAACACAGTAACGCTACTATAGATGCTGTATATGCCTCCGCCGCCCCACCCGGCGGTGTTATTGGCTATAGTCCCATTAAACATTGTAAATGGGCCACCTCTGCTGTATATGCCTCCGCCATAACCGTTGCTGGTACCTCTGGCGGTGTTGTTGGCTATCGTCCCACCAGACATCGTAAAGTTACTGTCACTGTTGTATATACCGCCGCCGCTTGTTGCAGTGTTATTTGAAACCACCCCACCAAACATCGTAAAATTACCGTCGATGATGTATATACCGCCGCCATAACCGCTGATGGTACCGGCGGCAGTGTTGTTTGAAACCACCCCACCAAACATCGTAAAATTACCCCCATCATTGTACACTCCACCACCAGAAGCACTAAGAGTACCCGGGGCGGTGTTTCTAGATATGGTTCCATCGGTTAAAATAAGACTCCCCCCGACATCAATGTTGACCCCTCGTCCAGAGGCTCCGCTTGCATGAGTTACAGTTATACCCGCAAGCTCTAACACCCCACCAAAGGCAACTGTGATGGTAACTTGACCAGAAACCCCAATTAATCTAAAAAACACACCTGAACTATTACTGGTTAGAACAATATCTTTACCTGCCACAATATTTAGCGGAGTACCCGTGAGTTGGATATCGGCTGTGAAAACAATAACAGTAGGCCCCACAGCATTAGTCACAGCATCCCTAAGCGCAGTTTCGCTCCCCACATACACAGTAGACTGGGCATCCACAAAAGGTATATAGGCATATAGACAAGAAGAAATCAGCAGTACAAACAAATAAACAAAAAACAAACCCCTGTAAGAACTGATTAATTTAGAAATAAGTTTAAAATTATTTTTCATATAAACACCATTAAAAAGCAACATTAAATATCGACATATATTAACGTAGATGCGCTAACACATAACGGTAAAATGTACGTAAAATTTAGAGGTTAGCACCCAATATATGCGTTGTGTTTTTTTAGGGATTTGGGCATAACAGTACAGCGAGCAATAGGTTGTAGTTTTTTCTTATAACACGGTGTTTCTGTGTTTATATAGTGCATTGCTACTTGACTTATTTTCCAAGATCAGTTTCCACGTTTATTGGTTTTACGCTCACTATCTTTTCAAACGCTGACTCGATTAGCAATCGGAGGCATCTATAGCCCCTGGCAAGCCTTCACATATCTTTCTCTCCAGTATCATATACACTAATTGTTGTTGGGGATTATTTGCGGTTAATGTTGTGGTTTGGCCATGAAACATAATTCTTCTTAGCTAAAAAACACCTTGTATATATTTACTCCTTAGAGCACTAACACACTTTTAGGCACTGTTATTTGCTTTAGCCCCCCCCCCCAGACTGCCCGAAAACTAGCGTAAAACCTTGAAAAAGAAGAAAAGAAGACTTTTATCAGCCCTCTTTCACCAAAAATGCGAAAAGTGCAGTTTTCAGACAGTCTCCCCCGCCCAGTAACAGAGACATAAATCGCTTCTCCACCTCCGCCTAAGCCCAAGCCCCATCCAAACTAGAGACCAAAACACACCACCAATATCTATGTGTTGGTTTGTTAAGTATCGGGTAGAGTTTCGGATTATTCAAATATAATCGTGTACTTACTAGTAGTGTATGCGGTTGTTGCTGTGTTGTTCTGAGCTTGGGTTGGGTCATGTTTCGCGTCTCATTTCTCTAGGTAGGCGGCTTGAGCAACGGGGTCATGAGTTGTTTTTTTTTAGTGGGGGTCGGGCCTATGAGTTGCTTGCTGAGGAGTTTAGGAATGTTGGGCGGGTTACGCCGGTTTCGTGGTATGAGAATGCGTATGGTATATTGACTTCAGCGTCGCTTCTGAATATGTTTTTGCCTTTGCCGCTCTTTAATATGGAGCGGGGGCAGTTTGAGATTAAGAATTCGAATGCTTATGAGACTATTCATCGCTACTATGATTTGCGGGAAAATATTCGCCGCATAGCGCCAGATGTTCTTGTTGCAGATGGAGACATAAATGCACTACGGTTGGCGGGTCGGTGGAATATTGCGGCGGTTTATGTGGAGAATTTGATTCGGCCCAGTTATGGGTTTTCGTCGCTTTTAAGTCCGGGGGAGCGTTTCATTGAGCGCTACTATCGGGTGTGTCGAAAAGTGGTGATTCCGGATAATCCTCCGCCGTATACTGTGTCAGAGTATAGCATTGGGGATATAGGGCATATGGGTATTGCTGATAGGACTGAGTATGTGGGAGCTTTTTTTGACACAACCCCCGTGGTGGGTAAGCAGGGGCATATTTTTGTGCCCATCAGTGGGCCGGTCGGTACTAGGAGTCGGTTGCTTAAAATCTTGCAGCCCGTGTTGGAAAAAGTTGAGAGCAAAGTCATCATCAGCTTGGGTACACCGGGTAAAAGGGCTTCGGCTAGGATTGGTAATTGTGAACTGCACACCTGGTTAACAGCTCAAGAGCGTGCGGAGGCTATGTGTAATGCTAAATTTGTGATCTTTAGCGGGGGGCATGCGACTTGTTTTGAAACCATCAAATATGGTAAGCCCTGTATTTGCATCCCCACTCAACCTGAGCAGTTAGGTAATGCCGCGAAACTTGAGAGTATGAATTGTGGTATAGTTGCTAAAAACCGAAAACAAATTCAAGGGGCCGTCAACAAACTAGAAACAAATCTAGATCGTTATACAAAAAATGCTGAGGCGCTCTCGAGGTTTTCGGGTCGATATAATGGATTGGGTCGGGCAGTAGAAATTATAGAAGCTGTGTTGGATAGTTAGTTAGAGTGTGTTGGGCGTTTGATTGTTCCGTTGGGGGTTTCTTCTTCAAAGATTAGGGCTTGGAATTTGTAGAGTTTGGTGTCTTTGGTGAGCCAGCTGTCGGGGGGTAGGTTGGCTTTTATGCAGCATTGGCAGAGGAATTCTTCTTCGTTCCATCCCCACTCTATGGGTACTTGGGGTAAGAGCAGGCCTTTGTGCCAGTTGTGTTCGATGATTAGGCCGTCTTGGCCTATTTTGATTTGGTTGGGGTAGTCTTTGGGGTTGTTTGTTTGGATCAGTTCTGGGGGTGTTAGGATGCTGAGTTCGAAAATTATGTGGTTTAGTTCGTTTTTTGTTATGGGGTTGAAGCGGGGGTCTTGGGTGGCGGCGTTTAGGGCGGAGTCGATAACGGCTTCAATTAGGGGGTTTGTGGGGTAGGGGTAGCCGATGCATCCTCTTAGGGTTTTTGTGCCGTTGGGTTTGATTGTGCTAAGGGTGACAAATACGCCGCATTTTTCAAGCAGTTTGGGGGAGGGGGGGTTGGGTTGGGGGGATTGTTGGTTGTTGTTTTCTAGGTAGTGTTTTACGGTGTTTCGGGCTAAATTGATTAGGAATTCGCCTTCTGTGTCAGAAAGTTCAAACAAAGAATTCACGGCTATCAAATAGCTGTGGTGTTAAAATTAGAGGGAGTTAGAATTTTGTGGATTCTTCGGTGATGCCGTTTTTTGTGATGATGACAAAGTCTAGTCCGTCGCCGCTTAGTGCGTCTCTGTTGATGGCGGCTTTGACTGCGCGGGTGACAAGGGTTTTGGCTTCTTCTAGGGTGAGGTTGTCTTTGTAGCCTTCTTCGATGACGCCCATGGCGGTTTCTGTGCCGGAGCCTACGGCGGCGTATTTGTCGGGGATGAGTGAGCCTAAGACGTCAAGGACATAGATAGATGTGCCTTCTTCGTCTATGCCGCCGACGATGGTTTGGGTAAAGAGGGGGGCGTAGCGGCGGTTGAAGAGTATGTTTGCCAAGAGTTTGGCGGCGCTGCGTACGCCTATGGGTCGGCCGACGTCCATGCTAAAGAGGTTGGTTTGGGCCTCCATTTCGCGGGCTAATATTTGCATGTCTCCGATGAGGCCTGCGCAGGCAACGCCTATGTTGTCGGTGACTTTGAAGACTTTTTTACCGCCTCGGCTCATGATAAAGTTGCCGTAGGTGACTCGTTTTTCAGCGGCTAGGAGAACTCCGTCTTGGAAGACGATTCCGACGGTGGTGGCTCCTGGAATCCAGGCGCCTCCCTGTTGGGCTTGATTGCCCTGTTGCTGCTGATCTTGGACTTGTACCAGCGGCATAAGTGGAATTTGTGGAATTTGGGGTAATTGAGGTAATTGTGATCCATATCCGTCCATAATTATCGCCTTTTCGATTTTAATACACAAGACAATCTATTAAGGTTACTTATATCTATTAATCCAGTCGCAAACAAAGACCTGCGAGGCAAACACCAACAAAACAACACCATCAAACAACAAACAACTCCGTAGATGATGTGGTCGTTATTTGGAAGGTAGGGTCAGGATGTTTATTGGGAACTTTAACATCAACAGTATAGTCTAATGGGGGTTTGTGGTGATAAAAGTGTATGTTAAGTATGCAGAGGGTGTCTGCTTCACAGCCACTCTTAGAGACAAAGAAATTCTAAGAGTAACCCTTGGCATCGATCAAGAAAGGGCAATAGACACCATACGGAGCAGTGTCACAAAAAAAGAAGACCTGGAGGTGTATATGCAGTCATCTAAGCAGGTTAGCAGTTTGTTTGGTGCATTAAAAGAGCTCTATGATGGAAAAGACACCACATATTGTTTTCTTTTAGCAGACACCCACCTTCCATCCTATAGTCAAAGGGTACTAAGTGCAGTTTCAGCCATACCCAAAGGATACATCACCTCCTATGGTGCAGTCGCCAAAGCGGTAGGCGGAGGGGCTAGAGCGGTTGGAAACGTCATGGCAGCAAATCCCTTTCCACTTATCATACCTTGCCACCGTGTGGTAAAATCAGATTGGGGATTGGGCGGTTATGGGGCAGGCGGATTGGGAGTGAAACTTGAACTGCTAAAACGCGAACAACAAAACTACAGCGAACCCAAAGAAATCAAAACAAACCCCGGAGTGCTCAAAGTTTTCCCAACAGAAATCGTTCTAAAAAAATATTGCTAAACCATCCTGATTATTGATGGATCAGAATAGATTCAAACAGTGACAATTGATTAGATTGATTTTATGGCGAGCCAATAAAGCTAAGGAACTGTAACAGAATAACAGGACTATTTGATAACTGGTGCAGTTCCTAAACCCCCTTAAACGTCTTTTACAACCTCTAACAACCTGATTTGCTTCTAAGGCATTACAAGTTACTTTCTTACAAACCCTAAGCAATGATGCCCCTGCGATAAAAAAAAGCAACGCAATCAAAGAAGCGATCAATAAGTCGTTAGACTGCTGTAATAATTATATAAAAACCTCTCAAAAGCAACCCCGAAACTTGAACACATCCGGCGTGACAACCCACTGCCACATCAAAACTGGTTCAAACACGACGGATACATAGTAAAACTTTAGTCATGTTGCTATAAGGAAGTCTACACAAGTAGGTGCTTGTCGAGGTAGTGTGCTTATCGATCGGAATGTTGTCTGGGGTCAAACCTAATTATCGGTAGCTATTTTTGGGGCTGTTTTTGTTTTTCAGTTTTTTAATATATCTAATTTTTAATATATCTAATTTTTAATATGTCTAGACTCGTAATAGATTGATTATGAAATAATTTTTTTTAAGGTTAATGCTTATAATCAAAAAAAATAAAAAAGCATAAAGAGTGAAGAAAAATGATAATTAAGAAAACAAATAAGAGAATATTGTTGCACATCCCCTCGAGTTTCCTTGACGAATTTGATCGAGAAATTTCAGGACACTACGCAAGCAGAAATGAGGCCATCCGAAGAGGCATGAGTCTGGTGATAGAAACCAAAAAAAGAGAAAACACAGAAAACGCTTGAGAGCACCATTATTCTTTGTTTTAGTTTATAGAGTTTTCATCTATGGGAAGTAGGGGCTATTGTTTGTATTTGGCTCCTGCTTCTGCAATACAGGGGTATACAAGTGAGACTAGGTGCCAAAATCTTGCTATTATGTTAAGGAAGGTTTACCCAGGGAGTAGGCAGTGTACACATGTTTTTTGGCAATTATACCTGATGCGTTGATCGCCTTCAGCAAAAATTTGTCCATTTCCCGCATATGTAGCGTTGTTTTCTTCGAGTATGTCGTTTTTTACTACTTTCTCGACAACACTTCTTACACGTTACCATGAAGCTCTAAACTTGTTAACAATATTAACGCAACATCTTTCACTCTATCGATGAAATCGCGTATTTTTGCTGGACATAAGCGTTTGTTTGGGTTGTTTTTTTAAAATAGGCGATTTAAGGCACTTTTGTCAGTCTGTAGTTGATGCTGTGAGAAAATTTGCCGGGAATTACTGATTAATTACTTCAGTATCTACTCTTTTAAAAGAGATTATCGATATCTCTTTATCTTTGTCTTCATTACCGTTTTGAGTCACAACGAATCCTGAGTTTTTGAATTTTTCAATGAGTTGGCGTCTGATTTGGGGTGTATGGGTTTCAACCATTACGTACTCTAGTTTTCTGAGCGTGTCTTTGGGCACATCGATCAACGATATTTCCGCACCTTCACAGTCAATCTTTGCCACATCTGCACCGCTCTCAGCAATAACCTTTGTAACATCTTTGATTTTAATGATCATCTTGTTTTGTGATCCCCTAGTTTCAAGGCCAAAGCAGTTATCGGCGTGATCATATACAACGGTTATTTCACCATCCTTGCTTCCTATACCTTCAGCGTGGACCTCGGCGTTTATTTTGTTCAAAGAGATGTTTTCATCGATGAATCGGTGATGTTCAAGCATCGGCTCATAGATTACAATTTTTTTGGCACCCCTTGACCAAAAAAAAGCCGCTGAGTCCCCCTCAAAGCCGCCGATATCGAGCACAACTTTGCCTCGATAGTCATATCCATAGCTCCCTGCTTCCATTTCATCTATGGTGTACATCATGACTCTAGAACCAACCAACTGATAACTATCTGTAGTGATTTTGAATATATCCTCGCTTATTTGTTGCAAATTATATTTTTTTACGAGCTCATAATTATCTCTAAGGGATCTAAACTGCGGCCAAGTTATTTGGAAAACTGCACCGTTTGAAAAGGTAACTTTGACGGGTTTTTTTCTCAATCTTAGGGCCAAAATGGCAAAGGGGTTTTTAACTATAACTACCGTTCGAATAAGCCCTGCTACAGTCACCATACAACTCGACTACTTATAACCAAGGGGAGTATTAAAATTTTTAGCTTCAAAGTTCAGGAATTATAAGAAAATACCAGGCATTATTTAATCTGATATAGGTTCTACTCCGCTAAAAACATTTTTCACGATCTCTAACGACCTAATCAACGTCTAAGCAATTACATGTTACCGCCTTACAAAGCATTAGCGTGTACTCCGGCAGTATTTTATTGTCTAAGGTCTAACGAAGTTAAACACGGTTTTCTGATTGTGTGCTGGACTTTCTTTAAGGATGAGTTTCTATATAGTATCGTGCTGCGCCTAAGATTAATCCGTTTGTAAGGGTGCCCTGCCCTAGAAGGGGCTTTCCTGCTTCATCAACTCCGTGATCAAATCCGTAGACGGGGTCTTGTGTGTTTTGTTCTAGGTAGATGCACATGTTTCTAGCGTAGTTAGTGTTGTAAATAGCTAAGAAACCGAAGGCAATTTTTGTATAAATCATCGGCGGCAAGTTTATGGTCTCTTGGGCGCTGTTTAGCGCTGTCCAGGTTCGACCATCAGGTAACACCACCCATTCCCATTGCCAATCGCCTGTCGTATCGGTTGGGCCTTCACCAAATGCACAGAATTTACCACTTATATTATAGTAGGCTTCATGTGCTAAATACGTCATATCCAGCAAAGTTGCTAATCTTGGGTCATTGTTTTTTATTTCAAAAAATGCGCAAAGCAAAGGTTCACATGAAATTGCTGATCTAGGTAAGGCAACATCGCCGCTTACAGGAATATATTCGGATGAAAATATGTTATCTAATATTTTTTCAGGTGTAAGTTCGGGCCAAAAAGCCGCAAACCCACTTAATATGTAATATGCATATATGCCTGTATCTGTTTCTGCTTGAATTTTTAGTGTGGGAACTATATTGGCATAATTAGTTCGGTTATATTCTTGACCGTGAAGAACTATATCATTTACCCTCTCAGTGTATTCGGGATACTCTCTTAGATTGTTTAGTGCGACAAACAAACGACCGGTATCTGCGATGTCAATATAGTCGTCTGGGGCCTTGTCTGAGTTTTCATGCCAATTCTCTCCTGTATCTGATCGATAGAACCAGTACGGATAGCCGGCATTGTTTAGTTCACGAGTTTCTAACCAGTCTAAAACCTTGTCCATTCGCTCATTAAATCCCCATATCTCCGTCCGGTTGATTAACTCCAAGTTTTCTGCATCAAGAACTGCTTGGATGTAAACCCCTAAGTCCCAATCTGTGATGTAGGGTGAAACTGTACCTGACCAAGGAAGCCCCGTGTTTTCATCAACGCCTACACCCGGTTGATAGTAACGCCACACAATCGCCGCTATAGTCTGCCACGTTTTGTTGTCTATTGTCTGAGTAGATTCTAGGACCCCGGTCTTTTTAGGTGTAGATTCTCCATTTTTAGTCGGAGATCCTCCACTAACTGCCTCCTTGGCAACATCTTTAGTGTTCTTTATGCTTTCAAATACTTCATTTTGATTGTTGCTAGGCGGCAGTGTTGGACTTGTTTCATTGATCGGTGTATCTCTCTGTGAGGTTGGGACATCTCGTGGCAGGAAAACAAAAAATGCAACTATTACAGCAATAACAATAAACCCTGTTAGCATCAAAAATTTTGCTCTTCTGCTAAAGCCGCCCGCATGAAGGCGATTGAACCCTCTGTTACTTGTATCATCGGCGCCTTTGCTGTACATTAATAGCTCAGCAAGGTGGTGAAGTACACAGATTTTTTGGAAGTTAATCATCCATTTTTCGCCTTCACGGGTCTCTGGTTCAACCCTAACCCATTAGTCGGAAATAACCCTATAGAATATGTTCTTGTTTTTTATTAAGCTATTGAATGAACATTTTTAGCCAATAGAATGTTCACGCTTAGGGAAGGTATTTTCATAATTTTACCGGTTTTAGCTCTTCTCTCTGATAGACATCACATATTTTATCCGGATTAAGTGGATAAGTGCGGACCATTTGCTACAGAATATGTCGATGGCCCGCTGCGTTTTATCGATGCAGGACGTTTTAGTTGGGAAATTGTTTGATTGGTAGTCGAGATTATCGGAAGTTTTGTGGAATTTCATTTGTTGTTGTTGTTGGCATTTGTTGTTGGCATCGGGTTTTGGCGGTTGAGAAGGTTTTGGGGGTTGGGATTTGCCGCTAGTCGGTGATGTTTGGTGTGTTTATTGCTTTAAATGATATATTTAATAATGCATTTAATGGTGCATTTAATGACATATTTAATGCGTTATTACTAGTAGTATCTGTGTTTATATAGTTCTTTTGTATGAAAATATTTAAAAAATGTATGAGCGTGAATGATTTGAAGACTAAACAAAAAAATTCAAATCCAACAAAAATATGGCTACTGGTTCCCAAAAACTTCCTACAACAATTCGACACAGAAACCAAAAACCACTACACATCACGCAACGAAGCAATCCGATCCGGAATGCAACTAATCCGCAAAGAAATAGCACACCAAAACCAAACAAACCAACACCACAACCAAACACCACCCACCCACCCCAGCTAAAGACAACAAAAAACTGAACACACCAACCAAACAAACCAAACAACCATAGAGGCAAACCAATGAACCAAACAACCAAACAACAACCAACATCAACATAGCCCAAAGGAGACCTACGGTGAGCGACATCAAAAAATGCACTGAATGCAACAGCAAAACCATCATAGTTGACAACAAAAATGGAGAAATAGTCTGCAAAACATGCGGATTAGTAATAGACAACATCGAATTCGCACCACCAGAAGACCGCATACCCAAAACAGAACCCAACCACACCATAGCATACACCAACAACTCAGTAGGCATAGAAATGGACCCCTCACACCGCATCGAACTCAACATAGCCCACGACATCAATCGAATAATCCAAAAACTAGAACTCCCCCACAACTTAGAACCACTAGCGATTAATTACGTACGCAAACTCCGACGTCTAATGAAACAACAAAAAGAACACAAAACCCGCCTAACAAAAACCGAACTAACCGTCGTGTCAATTTGGACAACCATAAAACGCACAAACTACCCCCTAAGCGCAGACGAATACCTCAAAAAACTCCAAACCCTCTTAACCGTCAAAAACCTAATGAAAATCGAAAAACGAGCAGGACAATTCATAAAAAACGAACCCCGTATCCCAGACACCACCCTTGTAACCGGACACATTAACCGAATAACAGCCAAACTCGAAGACACACACCTCATCGACAGCACCTACGCAAACACAATCTGCGGCTACGCCATACAGATTATTCAAGCAAACCCCGGCATCATAACAAGCCGAAAAGCAAACTTGGTAGCCGCCTCAGCACTACTAGGCGCCGATTGGCTACTAACAAACCAACTAGCCCTAAAACCCCTAGCCCAAGCAGCAAACACCGGAACAGGCCGCTTATCAGAATTAGCACAAACCTGCAAACACTACGCACCCACCCTGCCCAAAGACTGGGCCGCCATCAAATTCAACCACTACCTCTTCAAGGAATAACCATGCTAAAACTCAAACTAAACCAGATCAAAGCAAACCCCTGGAACTGCAACTTTCTTGGCACACAAGAAAAACACAAACTCAAACAACGAATGGAACAAGACGGCCCAGAAAAAACCCCACCACTAATGGTTAGAAAAATAACACAAAACAATTACGAACTAGTTGACGGAGAACAACGCTGGACCATTGCAAACGAACTGGGATGGGAAACCATAAACGCCATCGAACACAAAGTCAACGACATACAAACAAGAGCCCTATGTATCAGCTATAACCGATGGAGAGGACGACTCAACTGGTTCAAACTCTACGATATTATAAAAAAGGACCAAGACCAAGGAATAGACCTAAAAGAAGCCTATCAAAACGCACTATCAAACAAAGAAATAGAATGGCTACTCTCATTAGAAAACCTCACAACACAAACCCGCCCAATTCTAGAAGAAGCCATAAAACAACACCCCGAAATCACACTCGAACAACTACACCTACTCTCCCTCTTCCCAACCGCCCAACAACAAGACTTAGTAGCAAAATTCAAAAAACCCATAGTCGCCCAAGCACTCCTACAAGCCCTAAATCCCCTCCTACCAAAAGCCCAAGCATCACCAGCACAGCCGCCATTCTATTCTAAACAAGCCATCCCCTACCACCTGCTTGAAAAAACAAAAGATCAAAACATAAACAACACATCAGAAAAAACTGCTGACCCCAGTTCAAAGCAAACCGGTGATAGATCAGAGACACACATAGAACAAAAAGAACCCAAGACATCCCCCTTTGAGCCACAGAGTTGGAAACCACAACAAGATAAAACCCAACCAACCCCACCCAACCTCACTGAGACAACAGAGACAGATATAGAACAAACAGCACATAGAGAAGAAGAGCGGCATCAGGCCTGGCTAGTAGAGGTCAGCTATAACTGCGATTGCAACCGCCATTACCGCGTTAACTTTAAAAACATGTCAGTTGTGGTGCAGAAACAGAATTTACTGTTCGAACACGCAGACCTCAAACCCCACACCTTTCAGGTTCATTGTAAAAAATGTAATTCAGATCATGCATTTGCCGTAGAGGGCACAGAATATGAAACTAAACAAATTTTCTGCAGACGATGTAGACCACCAAGGGAGGGCATCCTAGATGCTAACACAGGCGAAGCCATCTGGTTTATCTAAACTGGGCAAACAAGAAAAAAAGCTCCTTTTGCTAATGCTAAGAAACGATGAACCACAAGGCAAACCTACCCTCATCTGGGTAGATGTATACCAAGAGTTTGAAATAGACTACAGTTGCCTACCAAAAAAATATCAGCCCAAAGTCCGCAAAGAAAAAACACTCCGACAATCAATCCGCCGCTTAACAAAAAGGGGCCTCATAAAGCCAATAGTTATAGCCCAACAAAACACCGCTTTAACAGACCCAAGAGGACAAGGATACAACTTTTACAGCCTAACCCCACCCGGACGATCAGTAGCAGAAAAACTAACCCAACCACAAACAAGCTCAAAAGACACAAACGAACTAGAAAAAACCCTAAACCAACTCAGAACACAAAACAACAAATATGTTACAACCACACAAATTCGAGAACTGCTATGGCAAAACACAGACCAAAAAGACACTAACAAACCAGATTTTGAGAAGCATTGGAACAACACAAAACTGGGTCGAATGCTAAAGAAATACAACATAGAGCGAACCCGAGTTAGAAAAAACGATGGAAGAAGAAAATACGCCATAGGTGACATAGTTTTTAACAAAACATAGCACTCAGTGCTACGTTTTGGCCCAAACTATGCCCGGATCTTGTGTAGTGTTTGTTTTTGATAGCTGCTTGTAGGTGTCCGATGGCTGATATGCCAAAGCTTGCCATAAGACAGGTCGGTACATTGCTTGGCGCATTAGAGAACAGATAAGAATGTAGGATCTGCAGGGGCAGGAGGGCAAAAAACAACAGCAGGGGCAACTCGATGGCTAATGGGAAGATAAATGCCGCTTTTTTGAAGCCAAAGCGCTCTGTGAGGCCACTGAAGAGACTATTTCGTTCATTTGTTTGAAATTCTTTTGGGTTTTCGAGGTAAAAAGTATGAGTTGAGGATATATCAAAGAGCAAACAAACAATCCAGAAGGGAACAAATATTGCATGCGTTTGGGGGAAAAGAACCACTAAGAAAAGAAAAGCGGGGATTGCTACGATGAGTGTCAGGAGACCTTGAAGCAACATTTTTGAACCTAGAGAAGGGGATGGTTGAGTTTTTTTATCGCTTTAGGTTTGGTGTGGCTTAGTTGTATTCCACCATAGATGATACCGGCGATGACGACCACTACGCCTATGTACATAAGCAACTGTAGAAGGTTGTCGACTGCGCCGATTAGTTCTGTAGGCAAACCCTGTTGCCGTGTTGCGCTCCATCCGGTGACCCAAAACGCTACAGGCTTGGCAACTGCCATGAGTACACCTGCAATGATGCATCCAACGAGAACTTTTTGTGCCCTTGCTTGCTCCTCAGGCCCCTCAGACCTGACAAGGGGTAGAGCCCGGTGGATAATCAAAGCAGATGTAATCAATAAAATTAGGGGTGGTAATGCTTCTGAGCAAAGAAAGTTAGCAAGAGGCAAAACTAACGTTAGTACCAACTTTTTAGCGCTCCTCTGTCTCTTCTTGATTCGAAACAGCCGCTGGTGCAGGTAACCTAAGAGACGCCTTGGTTCTATGAATATATTTGCTAAAAAAATTTGAAATATCCGATATTATTTTATATTTAAACAATTTTTTACACATTTTATGTGGCATATATAGACCTAAAAACAGAGTTTATAGGAATTTTTAAAGTAACACTTTGATGACCTTCGGCACCTACGCCCATCCTATCAGAAACACCTTAAGGAAATATAGCCCGACGACAAAACGCTAAGAGAACTAAAAGAAGGGGAAATTTTAAAAAAGTAAAAAATTACAGGGATAAACAGACAGGAAAAATAACACTAAAATACACCCAACTCAGCCTCAAGCGCCTCCTCGACACCCAACTCAGCCTCAAGCGCCTCCTCGACACCCAACTCAGCCTCAAGCGCCTCCTCGACACCCAACTCAGCCTCAAGCGCCTCCTCGACA
>WQVG01000038.1 GCA_009781675.1 Candidatus Bathycorpusculum acetigenes
CCAGGGTGGTAATAGCCAGGGTGGTAATAGCCAGGGTGGTAATAGCCAGGGTGGTAATAGCCAGGGTGGTAATAGCCAGGGTGGTAATAGCCAGGGTGGTAATAGCCAGGGTGGTAATAGCCAAAAATTGAGTCAAAACAGTGATAGTCAGGGAGACAATAAACAAGATAGTATCTACAGCGGTAATAATATAGTGCTGGTGATTTGTTGTTTGATTTTAGTTGTTGTTGCTTTTGGTGGTTATCGCTACTATAAAACGTCTTGTTGTTAAACCTTAAATCATCACTTTTTTTTAGTTTTAATATATTTGTGTAGATAGGCTTACATTTTCCACTCTTCTGGCTGGTTTTTGTGTGTTTTACTTGAGGTTGGTGTTGCAAGTAGCGTAGCTATCTATCGAGATGCTCTTTTGTTTTTCCAGCTGTTTTTGTAATCGATAGTAAATGTGGTCATCCGGCTTTTTATTCAACCTGAGCTTAACTTAAGTTAAGCTATATTTAAATAAAATGATTGGATAATCCAACCAAAAGTGGGCTTAACTTAACTAATCGCTGTTTGAGGAGGTGAAGAATTGAATAAAGTGGTAGTAATCGCCACAATTCTTGTTGCCTTACTTGTGGGGGCCTCTGCATATGTTGTCTACAGTGAACTCTATGCCTCAAAACCGTTTACTCAAACTGTTGCCTCCACAAATGTTACAGTTATCGACGGTCTTGGCTATACGGTTGACATAGAGCTTCCAATAAACCGCATTGTTGTTCTGGATGCAGGTCTTGGAGAAACTCTATATGGTATGGGCGCTCAGAGTTTGATTGTGGGTCGCACCGGTGATGTCGTTTTACCTCCACCAATTTTAGATGTACCTCTGGTAGGTGAAAATGCCTATTACCTAAATGTAGAAGCGATACTTGAACTAAAGCCTGATATCATAATTTCCGGCAGTTTGCTAACTTACAATGAAGGATCATATCAACAGTTGCAAGATGCAGGTATACCCATCTACATCGCAAATACAAATGCACCCGAACCATCAATAAATCCGCTAACTCTAACTCCTGATCAATTGTACGATTTTTCAACGATAGTGGATCACACATGCTCCTTAATGCAAAACTTAACTGCCATAGTAGGGTGCCAAAAGCAAGTAACTGCCTATGTCGATTGGGCGCAATCATACAATAAACTTGTCAAAGATCGCATAGCTGCCTTGCCTTCTGATCAAAAAGTGACAGTCTTTCTTGACTGGTACTCCTATCCATACACCACCTGGGGTGATCTAGGCGTTTATCAGGCGGGAGGAATTAACATTGCAAACAATCAAAAAATATATTCCTCTACCTTAACTCCAGAATTTGTTGTCTCACAAAATCCTTCGGTAATTATCGAACTGATTTCTAGCTCCACACATGACTTCAATGATTTCGTTGTTGCCAAAAATGACCTGCTTAGTCGACCCGAACTTCGAAATGTAGATGCAGTAAAAAACAATCGCGTCTATGTTTGTGACTTTAGTGCCCGAAATGGACCACGTGCACTAATTGGTTACTTGTATTGGGCAAATTGGATCCAGCCAAGTCTTTTCTCAGATATCGATCTGGCGGATATAGGTGAACAGCTAAACCAGCAATTTTTCGATGCCTCCATAACAGGAACCTACTGCTATCCATAACTGTGTTTAAACTCACAACACAGAACTCCCTACTTTTTAGTACTTATTTACCGACAGCAGACAGTGTAGCGCTAATCTTGTTTTTTTGTATATTGTTCTTCTTTGGCTTGGGGCTCTTGGAATTGAAAATCTGCATTGTTCTATGGGGCTCTGGTTAATTTCGTCTGGGAAAACAGTTTTACTTAACCGCTAGATGGATGTATAACGAGCCCTTTATTATCGTGGAGTAAAGATTGTAATTAAACTTATATTATGTGATGTGTATGTATATTAAAAATAATTGGTGAACAGATGCGTCCTTTACTCATGCTTTGCGCTGTATTTATGATATTATTTGGTTTTCTGACATGGTGGTCTTTTGGGATAGCGGGTCTTGCGTTACTTTTTATTGGCTGGGCCGTTCCCCCTCAACAGCCTCAACAAAACGCTTGCCCGGTACCTTGCCCTTATGCCCAAAATGTTAATTCTATGGATGACCAAAAAAATTTTGCACTGCCTGTGGCACTCCAAGCATCAAAGATGCACAATATTGTAGTCAATGCGGTAAAAAATTCTTAGAATAGCTTTTAATATATTGACGTTTCGACGATAAAACTCTTTTATTTGCGTATAAAGTCGCTAAATATTTACTGCCTGAAACGTCTACCAACATCTCAAAGACCTTTGAGTATTTAGTTGAGGCTTTCAGTTTTGTTTGTATTGTGATTATATTTGTCAACCTGTGTTTATCAACTTGATATTAACTTGGATTAAATAATGGTTTATATGTTTTATTAGTTAATTCCTTAACCGGTAGAAAATAAGGAAATGCAATACCAAAACAAAATAGTTTACCCGTTCAGCGCTATCGTCGGTCAAGAAAAAATGAAACTAGCCCTGATCCTAAATGTAATCAACCCAAAAATAGGGGGTGTCCTTCTTAGAGGTGAAAAAGGCACCGGCAAATCCTTAACGGTACGCGCCCTAGCTAATCTCTTGCCTGAAGTTGAGGTCATAACCAACTGTCCCTTCCATTGTGATCCAAAAAACCCCAAAGACCTCTGTGAAGCTTGTGCCTCAAAAAATACAACCACCAACAAATTACCAACCACCAAACGATCCGTTTCGGTGGTTGAGTTACCTGTTGGTGCTACCGAAGACCGACTGGTTGGCACTATTGACATCGAAAAAGCCATTAAAACCGGTGAAAAACATTTCGACCCCGGAATTCTAGCACAAGCTAACCGCAATCTCCTATACATCGACGAAGTCAATTTACTCGATGACCATCTAGTTGATGTCTTGCTAGATGCTGCCGCAATGGGCGTAAACTTTGTTGAACGCGAAGGCGTCTCGTTTAGTCACCCCTCACAATTTGTTCTAATCGGAACAATGAACCCTGAAGAAGGCGAACTTCGACCTCAACTCTTAGACCGCTTCGCCCTCTCAGTCGAAGTCAAAGGCATACCCTACAGAGAAGCCCGCGCAGAAATAATACGCCGCCGCATTGCCTTTGAAAGCAACCCCACTTCCTTTGTTGCCTCAACAACAGATGACCAAGAAAACATACGCCAAAAAATCCTGTCTGCAACAACGCTTCTACCAAAAGTAACTTTAAGCTCAGACCTGCTCGACTTAATAACACAAATTTGTACTGACTTTGCAGTGGACGGCCATCGTGCAGACATAGTTATGTACAAAACAGCCTGCACCATTGCAGCCTACCATGGACGCACAGAAGTTACCGAAGAAGACATAAAAGAAGCCGCCGAACTAGTGCTTCCCCATCGCCAACGACGCCAACCCTTTGAAGAACCAAAAATGGAACAACAACAAATCAATGACAGCATCCAAAAATGGAATAACGACAAACAAACTCTGCCACAAAACAATAACGATTCTTCAAATAATGACTCATCAAACAATGATAAGCAAGATAACCCCGATAACCAAGATAAGCAAGATAACCCAGATAACCAAGATAAGCCCACAGAAGAACAGGTTTTTCAAGCTGATTCACCCTACGCCGTAAAAACTCTCTCTTCACCGGTTCTTGATGAAATCGAACGACATGGATCCGGTCAGCGTTCAAAGATAATCAGTGATTCCAAACGGGGCCATTACGTTGCAAGCATGATTCCTCGAGGTAAAGTTACTGATCTGGCTTTCGATGCAACCTTTCGAGCCGCTGCACCATTCCAGAAGCGACGAAAAGACGTTGCTAACAACCCACAAAATGCCCTTTTGATTGAGCACTGTGATATGCGTGAAAAAATCCGAGAAACAAAGATGGGCAATCTGATTATGTTTGTAGTCGATGCCAGCGGTTCTATGGCTGCCGAAGAGCGCATGAGCGCAACTAAAGGTGCTGTTCTCTCACTTTTGTTAGATGCTTATCAACGTAGAGATCGCGTGGGTATGGTCGTTTTCCGTAAAAACTCGGCAGAACTTATTCTTCCTCCTACAAATAGCGTGGAGTTAGCACAAAAACACTTAGCCAATTTGCCCACTGGTGGTCGTACACCGTTAGCTCATGGACTGAAACTTGGTCTAGATGCTGTTGTCTCTTCTCTTCGAACTGATGATATCCCTCTGTTGGTGCTAGTTTCAGATGGACGCGCAAACGTCAATCTCTACGGTGGCGACCCTGTTGAAGAAGCTAAAAATATTGCCTGTAAAATTGCCTCTAAAGGTATACAATCAATCACTATAGATACTGAACAGGGGTTTCTTAGTTTTGGATTAGTTAAACAGATTTCTGAAACTATGGGCAGTAAATACTTACGTTTGGAAGAATTACGTGCAGCCCCTATAGCTTCTGCTGTTAAAACTCAACTGCGCTCTGATCACTTCAGTATACCTATCAATAACTAACCTGGAGATAAAAAGTTGAAAAAACAATCAACTTTATGTTTGGCGCCATCTGCGTTAAGCTTGTCTGCATTGGCTAATGGTATCTTTGGCAGTTTCTTTGTAAACCGCTCCTCCGCTCGATTCTATCTATCTCCTCTACATGCATCAGTACACCAAACTCAAACACCCCTGACCAAAGTTCTGGAATTAACCTCGGTAGGGCTGTTTGAGTATCAATGACCACGGCTACTGAGCTAAAGAGACTATACGGTAAAGGCAAAAAGAAAAAAATTCTCGTTATCTTTTCTATATTTTTAGCCCTAATGGCAACGGCATTGTTTTCACTTAGTTTCGGGGCTTCTTCTCCAGGCATAGCTGAAGCATTGACAGTCATAGTTTCCAAAACTCTTCCTTTCCTCAAAATCAATCCCCCATCAGCTCTTGCTGAGACGATAATTTGGACTATCCGCTTACCAAGAATTGTTATGGCCATAACAGCCGGAGCTGGATTGGCGGCTGCTGGAGCAACAATGCAGGGAATTTTGCGTAATCCTCTTGTTTCCTCTTATGTTTTGGGAATTTCTTCCGCGGCAGGCTTTGGTGCTGCCTTAGCTATGGTTTTTGGGATAAGTGTTGCAACCTTGGGTGGATACCTTGTAATCGGTAACGCATTTGTCTTTTGTTTACTGGCTATGGTTATAGTTTATTTTGTTGCACGTATAAGGGGCATGGGCTCAGAGTCAGTGATCTTGGCTGGTGTAGCGGTTGGTTTTCTTTTCTCTGCCCTTCTTTCCTTAGTACAATATATCTCTCCAGAACGAAACGCGGTACAAGCTATTGTTTTTTGGCTCATGGGCGGTCTCTATACGTCATCTTGGCAAAACATTTTGATTTGCTTACCCATTGTTGCAGTTACAATTATACTTATGATGCTTCAAGCGTGGAATATTAATATCTTAAGCATGGGCGAAGAAGTTGCTGTTAGTTTAGGCGTTAATTCTAAACGTGTTCTCTCGATCAACATGGTTTTGGAGACAACCGCAACTGCAAGCATAATAGCCTTCACAGGTATCATCGGATTTGTAGACTTGATTGCGCCCCACATTGCCCGAATGTTGATTGGTAATGATTACCGCTACTTAATACCTTGTAGCATGCTTTTGGGTGCCTTTATGCTTCTTGCCGCAGATACTGTGGGGCGGCTGATTATAATGCCTACTGAACTTCCAGTTGGCATCGTAACTGCATTACTAGGTGTTCCATTTTTCATATATCTGTTAATATCTAAAAGGAGACGTAGTTTCAATTGAAAATGAGTATAAACAATCTTTCATTTAGCTATGCCGGTGTTCCAATTCTAAACAATGTAGAATTCAACGTTGGTTTAGGTGAGTTGGTGGCTATTGTTGGTCCTAATGGCTCAGGAAAAAGTACTTTGTTGAAGTGTATTAATCGTATTTTGAAGCCTAAGCAAAATAGTGTGCTTATTGATGGTGTGGATAGCGGGCGGTTGTCTGTTAAGGAATTATCTATGTTGATGGGCTATGTTCCTCAAACGTCTGTTAGTGCTTTTCCTTTTACGGTGTTTGATGTGGTTATGATGGGTCGGAAACCCTATATTCATTGGAGTGTGGGGGAGCGTGATAGTGAAATTGTTGCTTTGATGTTGGATTTTTTGGGTATTGGTCATTTGGCTTTACGTCATTTTTCTGAGCTTAGTGGGGGTGAGCAGCAGAAGGTTATTATTGCGCGGGCTCTTGCGCAGCAATCTGAGTTTTTGTTGCTTGATGAGCCTACGAGTTCTTTAGATATTAGACATCAACTTGAGATTCTTTGTATCCTTCGAGGTCTTGCCCAAAGCGGGGGACGTTCGGTTGTTGTAACTCTACATGATTTGAATTTGGCTAGTCGATTCTCTGATCGGATAATTATGCTCAAGAAGGGTTGTGTTTTTGCTATGGGTCGTCCTGAGGAGGTGATAACTTCTCAAAATATTGAGACTGTTTATGGGATTTGTGCTGATGTTTCTGCTTCGGTTGTGGGCAGACCTGTAGTTACGCCTCTTGTTGATGATTTTAGTGATTTTACTTCTCGAGCCTCCGTCTTATTTGAAACAAAACCCCAAGAGCTGAAACCATGAAACCCCTCAAAGTAGCCATTGCAACCACAATCCCAACAGATATCCTCCCCGCGATATCAGCCGCAAAAACAATAAACAAAAAAAATCCAAACACCCTTGAGCTATGCCTACGTTCAGGTGGTGATTTTCGAGATTTTGGCACTTTAGATGATTTTATCAACTTTTCTAAAACATCACACATAGTCATCGTACATCTAATGGGTGATTTGCCAGAATTTGATAAACTAGTTGAAGCCTTAAAACCTCTAAAGATACCCCTTATGGTTTCTGCCCCCTTCTTTGGCGGCAAAGACCAAACTAAATTCACAACAGTACAAACCGAAGACAAGCAAAAAATCTTTTTCTACCTAAACTACGGCGGCAAAAAAAACTTTGAAAACCTCTTCTACTACCTTACAAACCGCTTCACAGGTACCACCTATGATTTTGAAGCTCCAACTAAACCCATATGGGAAGGAATCTATCATCCCAACTTTGATTATATTCCTACTTTAGAGGAATATATGACAAAAAAAATTGATACCAATCGCTTAACTGTGGGATTATGGTTCCATCAAAGTCAATGGCAGGGCGAAACCACTAGTTTTATTGATGATATAATCACCGAAATCGAAACTCAGGATGCTAATGTATTACCCGTATTTTTCAGTGGTTCAAAAAATGAAAAATTAGGTACGAATGGGCTAGATTGGATGGTTGATAATTACTTCTTAAAAGATGATGGTCAACCGCGTGTAGATGTTGTTATCAGTCTGATTTCTTTTTCACTCTCAACTTGCCTCTCTGGCATAGACGCAACTGCTACCCTAAAAAAACTAGACGTTCCAATTATCAAAGCTATACTTTCTTGCAATACTTTTGAAGAATGGCGTGATAGCATGCAGGGTCTAAACATTATGGATATTCCTGCTAATGTTGCTATGCCTGAGTTTGATGGAACTTTAATTACTGTGCCTGTTGCCGCTATGGACTGCCGCCAAACTCATCCCTCAACTGGTGCTAGATTGATTAAATTTGAGGCTATTGAGGAGCGAACTAAAAAAGCGGTTAGTTTAGCTCTAAATTGGGGTCGATTACGAAGATTATCTAATAGTCAAAAGAGGGTAGCTGTTATTTTTCATAATTATCCGCCTCGGAATGATACGATTGGTCATGCGTTTGGGTTAGATTCTTCAGCGTCGGTGATGAATATTCTTCGTGATCTAAAGGCTCAGGGGTATGTTTTGGGTGAGTTGCCTGAGAATAGCCAGGCGCTTATGGATGTTATTGTTGCTGGGTTGACTAATGATCGCCGGTGGGCAAGCCCTCAGGAATTGAGTGCGCGTGCTTTGGATAGAATTTCTCTTGAGCAGTATGAGTTGTGGTTTGGTTGTTTGCCTTCTGAGGTGGCGGCTAAGATGGAAAAAGACTGGGAAAAACCCCCTGGAAAACTTTTTACGTATAATGGTAAGTTTTTGGTTGCTGGTATACAAAACGGCAATGTTTTTATTGGTTTGCAGCCTCCGCGTGGTTATCTAGAGACTTCGGCGAGTATTTATCATAGTCCCGATTTGTCGATGC
This sequence comes from Candidatus Bathycorpusculum acetigenes, assembly GCA_009781675.1. Lineage (GTDB taxonomy): Archaea > Thermoproteota > Bathyarchaeia > Bathyarchaeales > Bathycorpusculaceae > Bathycorpusculum > Bathycorpusculum acetigenes. Next base: position 8,202 of record WQVG01000038.1, read on the forward strand.
CGCATCATTATCTTGCTTATTATCGTTGGATACGTGATGTTTTTGGTGCCCATGCCATAATGCACATAGGCACCCATGGTTCACTAGAATGGTTACCTGGAAAATCTGTAGGATTATCTAACTCTTGTTCTCCTGATATAGCGATCTCTGACCTACCCAACATTTACCCCTATACTATAACTAATCCTGGAGAAGGTACCCAAGCTAAGCGCCGAAGCTACTGTTGCATAATCGAGTATCTGGTGCCTGTTATGCATAATGCTGATTCGTATGATGAGCTTGCAAGGATTGAGGTTCAGCTTCAGGAGTATTATCATGCTAAGACGATTGATCCTGATAAGTTGTCTGTTTTGCGTAATTTGATTTGGGAAAATGTGGTTGCTGCTAAACTCGATAAAGACCTAAACTTCACTCATGATGCTGCTTTTGCTTCTTTTGATGATTTTTTAGAGCAACTCCATGCATACATTAATGAGTTATCTGATGCCCAAATCCGTGATGGGCTTCATATTTTGGGCGAAGCTCCCCAAGGCATACGCCTAGATAAATTCCTTGTCACTTTAACGCGTCTTGCTAATGGTGAGGTGCCTTCGTTGCGGCAGTCCATTGCGGAGTTGTTGGGTTTTGATTATGAGGCTCTTTTGGCGCATCGTGGTAAGTTGGGTGCTGATGGTAAAACTAATGGGGATCATCTAAATGAAATCAGTGCGCTTTCACTTGAACTCATCCAAAAATATCACGCGACTAATTTTAACAAAGATCAAATTCCTGTTATAGCAAAAGAAGTGTTGGGTGCAAGTAACCCCAAAATTGAGCGTTGCCTTTGTTATATTGGGGGTTTTCTTGTCCCTGCGCTTGCATCAACAACTGATGAATTAACCTATACCCTCTCTGGATGCCAAGGCCGCTATATACCCCCCGGACCCTCCGGTTCTATAACCCGTGGTATGGCTGATATTTTACCGACTGGCCGTAATTTTTACTCTCTTGATCCACGCATGGTTCCAACGGCGGCTTCTTGGGAAGTTGGCGTTGCAATGACTGAGGTGCTACTCGAACGTTACCTAAAAGATGAGGGCAAATACCCTGAATCTGTGGGTATCGTTATTTGGGCAACCGATACCATGAAAACTAAAGGTGATGACATCGCCGAGATTCTCTATTTGTTGGGTGTTAAGCCTGTTTGGGAACGCTCTAGTGGTAGAGTTGTTGGGGTAGAAGCTATTCCTCTTGAGCTGCTTAGGCGCCCTCGTATTGATGTAACTATGCGTATCAGCGGGCTATTCCGAGACACCTTTCCTGTGGTAGTTAATCTTCTTGATACCGCTGTTGAATTGGTTGCTGGACTAAAAGAGCCGCATAATCAAAACTTTATAGCTAAACATGTAGAAACCGAAGTCACCGAAAAAACAGACCAAGGTATTAACGCTCTAAAAGCACGCGAAGAAGCATGTTATCGCATTTTTGGTGACCAACCCGGGGGATACGGTTGTGGTGTAAGTGAAATTATAGATTCTAAGAATTGGAAAGACCAAACTGATCTAAGTGACATCTATATTAACTGGGGAAGTTATGCCTACACCCGTAAGACTTACGGGGTGCAGACACCTGAGCAGTTTAAGCGGTGCCTAAAAAAAATTAATGTAACAGTCAAAAATCAGGATTCCCGTGAATACGATATCTTAGACGGTGATGACTGGTATGACTCCCACGGTGGTATGATAACTGCTGTTAAGGTTGTGGGTGGTAAGGCGCCTCGTTCGTATTGTGGCGACAGCTCTGATCCTAATAGAGTAAAAGTTCGAAGCACTGCTGAGGAGACTTGTTTTGTTTTTCGTTCGCGTCTTCTTAATCCGAAGTATATTGAGGGTATGGTGCGTCATGGGTATCAGGGTGCGGCTGATTTGTCTAGGAATGTGGATTTTGTTTTTGGTTGGGATGCTACGGTTGAGGTTGTTGAGGATTGGATGTATGAGTCTTTGGTTGAGAAGTATGTTTTTGATAAAGCGATGCAGCAGTGGCTTAAAGATGTTAATCCTTGTGCTTTGCAGAATATGGTTGAGCGGTTCTTGGAGGCTATTGAGCGTGGTATGTGGCAGGCTTCTGATGAAATGAAAAAAGAACTGCAAAAACTCTACTTAAACATAGAAGGTCTGCTTGAAGACACTAATGAAAGTAACAAAATAATGGAGAAAAAATAGATGCGTAAATGTATTAAAGAAACCCCTATAGATCTTCAATTCAAAGAAGCGACCGCTCGAGTTGTTTACCAGCAATACGACGATGTATTGCTCAACTTGACTCTTGTATCTTTTAATGAACAGCGTACTGTACTATCAACCCTGGATGGATTACAAACAGTCCACAACGTAGGTAATGTGTACGTTCCCGATCCCTTGTCAAAACGCCATATGACTCTGCAGAGTTATGAACAATTTACGCAGAATTTACCTAGTACTTTAGGGCTTTGTCATAGCGACTTTATTTTCCTAAGTACAGGTGTAAATATGGAGTGTGTGGCAGTATGTGAAAAGACTTATGGTGATTTTCATGTTTGTTGCATTGCAACTGGTGGCGCCCGTGATAATGCGTTGCGTATGGGTGTAGATGCTGGTAACTGGATTGAAACTAAAACTCAGATGCAACTGTCCTCCGGTACCATAAATATTATTTTGTTAACTAATGCGACACTGACTTGTGGTGCTATGGCTAGGGCAATTATGACTGCCACTGAGGCTAAGTCTGCGGCATTGCAGGATCTTGGTTATATGAGTACTTATTTGCCTCAAGTGCAGGCTACTGGTACGGGAACTGATAGCATGATTGTTGTTTCAGGTGTAAATCCGGATGTGGTGGTAAAGCATACTGGTGGTCATACCAAGATGGGTGAGTTGATTGGTTTTACTGCCAAGACGGCTGTCACAGAAGCATTAAAAAAATTTGACAATATATGAGGGTCATGTTTGCAAGACTATATTTATACAGAAAATCTCTGCAAGAACTATGGTTCTGTTAAGGCAATAAATAATTTGAATTTGAATGTCCGTGCTGGAGAGGTCTTTGGGTTTTTAGGTCCCAATGGCGCGGGTAAGACAACAACTATTCGAGTCCTAACGACTCTAACCCGTCCAACTTCAGGGTACGTTTCTGTTGGTGGTTATGATATACACGATGAAATTGACAAAGTAAAAAAAGTAATTGGGGTTGTTCAGCAACATTTGAGTTTAGACCGTGATTTGACTGTTAGAGAAAATATGGAGTTTCATGCACGTATACAGCATTTGAGTTCTTCTAAGCGTAAGCAACGTATTGCTGAGCTGTTAGAGTATGTCGAGCTTACCGAATATGCTGATAAAATGATTGATACGCTCTCAGGTGGAATGAAAAAGAAAGCATCTATTGTTTGTAGTCTTTTGCATGAGCCTAAATTGTTATTTTTAGATGAACCTACTGTTGGGTTAGATGCCCAAGCTAGACGGCGCTTATGGGACTTGGTGCGCCGTTTAAACAAAGATGGCACCACAATTTTTCTTACCACACACTACATCGAGGAAGCGGAGGTTTTGTGTGACCGTGTTGGAATTATGCATCACGGGCAATTAATTGCAGTGGATGAGCCTGCTAATCTTCGTGAAAAAGTTGGATCTATAGTTGTTGAAACTCTTGTAGATAATAAAGATACTCATTACCAGTTTTTTGCTAACCGCGAAGCAGCAACCAATTATGTTAAAAGTTTGCCCTCAGAAGTGAAAACTGTGATTATCCGTGAATCAAATTTGGAAGATGTTTTTATTGAACAAACAGGCGAAAAAGTAGGTGGTCCATGATGTCTACCTTTGGTGATATCTATTCAGTCTTCTGGGTTGACTTACGCAATATGCATCGTCATTGGAAAGCTACCATTGCTACCAGCCTTGTGCTTCCATTACTTTATTTGGTCGCTTTTGGCTATGGTTTGGGACGAGGGGTAAACGTAGGTGGCCTTGATTATCTATCTTTTGTTATTCCCGGTATTGTTGGCTTAACAGCTTTTTCCACTAGCTTTAATGGTGCGGCATCAAAACTGCATGTGGACAAATTTTTCTATAAAAGTTTTGATGAGCTCTTGATGTCTCCTGTACGTTCACATTCGATTATTATAGGTAAATCTTTGATTGGTGTGGTGAGAGGGTCAATTAGCGCTATTGCCATATACTTGGTAGGTTTGATTCTTGCACCAACGTTACTAGTTAGTTCGCTGTTCTTTTTGATGCTATTGCTATCCTGCTTTGTGTTCTCTTTATTTGGTGTACTCATAGCATTAGTCGTCCATACGCACCATGGAATGGGCAACTTTAGTACTCTGGTGATTTTACCTATGACTTTTTTGTGCGGTACCTTTTTTTCACTGGATCAATTGCCTGCTGTAGCTAAGGCTGTATTGTATTTCTTGCCTCTAACACATTCGGCTGATCTTTTGCGTGCAACTGTCTTGGGCTTGTCTTTTCCTTGGTTGTCCTTTGTGGGTCTTTTGATTTTTGGAGTTGCCTTCTTTATTGGCTGTATGGCGGCTTTAAAGAAATCAAGTGTGTGAGCAAGTATGGCCAAACAAGGCTAGCTTCTCTAATTTTTTAATTTTTATTTTTTTAATATTTTTAAATTATATTTTTTATAATTATACGTTTTATTGTTATGTTTTTATTTTTTAATCTGTTGGTTGTTGTTTTTTGGGCTGTATTTGGGTTGACTTATTCAACCTGATGTTAACTTGAGTTAAATTAAACCTTATTAGTGATTTGGTTGCTATCCAATTGATAGGAGCAAATAAAATGCAAAACAACCTTGTATGTTCTTTATTATCGCTTTGTACGCTGATCAAGAATAAACCTCTGGCAAATCGCGAGTTGTTAACCCAAAAAAACTATGATAAGGACACGGATTTCAATGAATAATAAATTTGTAATCCTTGGCGTTGTTCTTGTGGCAATCATCTGCGTTGTATGCGTTGGTGTATACACTCTAACATCTCCAAATGGCTCACCTTCCCGTGAATCGCCAGATTTTGTCATTGTTATTGATGCCACCGGAGCAAAAGTAACTGTGCCCTATCCTGTGAACAGTATCGTTTGCCTTTCTTCCGTTGAAACTGTTTATGCACTAGATGCTGGCGACAAAATAACCGCTATAACTGGCATGCTGACCACTGATATTAAAGAAGTTCTTCCCCCGCACATCTTGGAACTACCAATTGTAGGCGATACAGACAGTGCACCTAATATCGAGAAAATAATCGAACTGAACCCTGACTTGATACTTGCCAGCGAAAGGTTATCTGATGAAAATCGAAAGATATTTGAAAATGCCGGCATTGCAGTGATAGAGGACTCATCAACAGGCGATCGAAGAAACCAATACATCACAAATCTAGGGTTAATCCTAAACGCAGAACAAAGAGCCGATGATATTCTTAGTTACGAAGCATATTATTGGAATTTAGTCACTGAGCGTGTGGCAAACCTACCGCGAAACGAGGAACCGCTAGTCTACTTTGAATGGTACACTGAATGGTTCAGTACCGGTCCAGGTGGTTCATATACAAAACTGATTGAAGTCGCAGGGGGAATAAACGTCGGTGAAAACGCTACAGTTACAACCCCTCAACTAAGTGCCGAATTGATAATTGAACAAAACCCTGACATTGCAATCCGCATGTTAGACTACACGTCTGGCGAGACTTTGGATGCTTTCCAGAAACTACATAATCAACTCATGAGCCGCCCTGGTTTGAACAATTTGAAAGCCATCAAAAACAATCAGGTTTACGTCATCAAAAGCACTCTACTGGTCGATCGTGATCTAGTGGGGTTACTATATTTTGCAAAGTGGTTCCATCCTGATCTATTTATGGACATAGACCCCGAAGCTGTGCATGCAGAGATGGTGGAAAAATACTTCGGCACTACAATTTCAGGCGTCTATTTCTACCCATAAATTATTTGTATAACCCTTTTTTTCTTTTCCTTTTTGAACGTACGCTAAAGCTATAGCACAGCTAAAAAAGTGTGTGCCCGGAAGATTTCTTTGGGAAATGTTCCTGTTTAGTTGTTTGTTCATAAAGGGGGTGTTTGAGTAGTTTTGTTTTAGCTTTACCACCTTTTTTATGGTTGATATGCACAGGCTTGGTCTTGAGCATGTGAGTCTTTAGTGTCTGTGTATGCTCTGGCTCGGTAGCTGCCACATATTGACTGGATGTTTATGGGTGTCGCCTTTGAGTGTAAATTGGTTGGTTTTTTGCTAAGGTTGGTGGTTGCGGGTTATTTTTAATCAACTTGTCTTAAACTTAGATTAAACTAAAGTTTATTAACTGGGTGTGTGGATAATCCACACATAATAGAGGGCATACAATGAAACGATTAATTTGCGCCATTTCACACAAATTTTACGTTAACTCTAGAGCAAATCCCATACGAGCAACCCCCAAACTCCAAACAAGTACACGGACAGCCCCTAAAGGACATATGATTGTATACCTGCTTATTGCTATCATAATTATCGTCGCCTCAGCATACACTGCTTACAGTCTGCTCTACAATCCAGACACGCCTTCTTCCCCGTTTCCCTCTCCCATGTCTCCCATTCCATCGTCGCCAACCGCCACAGTCACACCGCCTACAGTTGCTACTTCATCATCTAGTAAGCCAACCCCATCCTCTACAAATTCACCCACACCAACCCCTGAACCAACCAGCATCACTGTAATCGACGGTATAGGTCGAAGTGTAACAATTAAACAACCCATTAATCGCATTGTCAGCATCAACTATGGTCTCACTGAAATTGTCTGCGCTATAGGTTGCCAAAACCTCATCGTTGGACGCGACGAATTATCTATAACTCCACCCTCAGTTACCTCAATTCCAATAGTTGCCTCATCATCAAATGATCCAAACATGGAGTTGTTGCTGGAATCTAAACCTGATCTAATCCTTGCAGACTCAATGATACGTACAAAAACACAGGTACTGGACTTGATAGAAGATGCTGGTATCCCCCTCTATATTGAGAGTACTGGCAACTTTTCACGCATTCTAGAATGCATACGCTACATGGGTCGTATTTTAAACAAAGAACAAACAGCAACTGAATTACACGATTTCTTAACCCGCTATCAAACCCTAGCCGCTGATCGCATTGCAAACGTACCGCCAAACCAGCAGCCCCGCGTTTATGTTGAATGGTTGACTCCCTGGTATACAGCCACTCACACCTCAATCGTTGGTCTGATGACTGCTGCAGGGGGAATAAACGTCGCTGAAGGTGGTCTAAGCACAACCATGGGTGATATAAGCCCCGAATATGTGGCAGAAGCCAACCCTGATATTATCCTAAAAGTTGTGAGTGGCACAAGTTATGGCACTGCACCGCTTAAAGCACAACGCGATGATGTCCTTGGTAGATCGCTGTTGAGTGAAACAAACGCTGTCAAAAACCAAAGAGTCTATACATACTACAATATAATCAGCTTGGTCTTTATTGTGGGTTCTATTATTACTCTAAAGAAACGGAGTGTCTAAGTAGGCCTTAATATGACAAACATAGTGACCAGTACTATTTGTCGCATCCATTCTTCCGGTCTAATGTTCCATTGAGTTGTTGCTTGATTTTCTAACCTTAACTGCCCAGTTTTTGGGGTAATACCATATCTGAAACCTTGTTGTTACGCTTCTTTCTGGGAAATAAGCCAAAATAGCGGAAATCCCTTATTTTGTATTACGGTATAGGGTAATACGTTGAAAGTTGTTTTATGCGCCAATTTTTGCTTGTTTTTCGGAAAAGAGCACAATAGCAAGATTTTACACATTGTATTACCTCATAATTTGTGCAGTTACGGTTTCTAAAAATCTTAGCGCAGATAGCTGTATGTAGAATGAGTATGATTTGGAGATTTAGGCGTTTGTTACTCGTGTTTTTTTGATGTTGCTCTGATGCAATAGGTGGTCTGGTGGGTGTATTCGTAATCTTTGGCAGTGTCCTAATGCAGATTTGTTAATATAGTTCGTTTACATTAAGTACAAGCATGACACGTCCAAGACAAACAGACAATATGACTTGCCAAAATCTTCACTGCAGATACCACCTAAAAGAAAAAGACAAAAACATCATCAAACACGGAAAAAACCGTGCTGGACATCAAGTCTATAAATGCCTCCACTGCAACACCTACTTTACCCAAACCAAAAACACACCCCTCTA
>WQVG01000039.1 GCA_009781675.1 Candidatus Bathycorpusculum acetigenes
AGACTTTGCTCACTTTGACGACTACTTGGAAGCAGCAAAAACTCGATCTCCACGATACTATGACGCAAAAACTAGTCGAAGCATGGACAAAACAAAGAAACTAAAACAAGCTAAACACATACATCTAGTAGACACCATAATTCATACCTCCTGCGATGATATGAAAAACATTGATCTGAATGTTTTAGTTAATGTTGTGCGTTTTCTGTTGAGGTGCATTAATGCTGAAACATGATGTGTGCACCTGAATGTGGCAGAGATTAGCCCTGAACTGTTTTTATGTCGCTGGTTTTGAAATCAGTGTTCTTATGATTCAAAGTTTTGGCTTTGGTTGTATAGTGGTATCTCGGTGTTGTCTAGATAGAGTCTGGGTTTAGTTAGTTCAACAGATTCAGTGTTGTTGTCAACGACTTTTAGTAGGTATTCAAATTGTTTGTTGCCGCCATAACCGCTGTATTGGAGCGTGTTGTTTCCACCGATGAGTTGGTAGTTGTTTTCGGCGTATGTGTCTACTATTTTTACCTGTCGCATAAACTCGGGAAGCACATGTCCATGCCAGTACACCCAGACTTGTACCTCAATCACGTCGCCTATTTTTGATGTGGAACCGTTGGTGTTTTTCTCAAAATAGGCGGCTGTAACGTCGGCTTTGGGGTTTGTGTAGTGGTTGAGTGCCTCTGCACCTCGATAGGCAAAGAAGGCTAACGCAACGGTTGCTATTAGGGTAGCTGCTATCCAGACGGGGCGTTTCCAACGGGGTTTGGGTGGTTTATGAGCGTGTGTTATGTTGTTGGGTGATTTGGGTAGCCAGCCGCGTATGATTTTGTTTGTTCTTTTTTTATTCGTTTTTTGCACCTTATTTTTCTGGGTTCTTTTGTAGTTTTCGTAGTAGTATATGCCTATGGATAGGTTAACAATGTTCATAAGAACTGTGAAAGTGATTATAACTGGGGTAGTTGTTCCAGGGGTTAATATGGTGATGGCTAGAAATGTGGCGATCATAAGGCTGTTGATTGCTATGGTTGATATGTAGATTTTTTTTCCAAAGGTGTTTGTGTATCTTGGTGTGATCCAGTTATGATTCATCCACGCGGGGTTTTTCTCTCCCAGTTTCACGGCGTAAAGCGTGAAAAGGATTATTGAAAGGAGCATAAGTCCAATGCCTCCTGCAGTAAATGTCCAGCCTGCAATGCTGTTTGCTGTGGTGTATCCCCAGCTGGGGTTGGTTTTGGGTACATACAGCTCGGGAAATAGGTAATATGGACCTGCCAGCAGAAGGAATCCTAAAATTAGTGTGCCTGTGGCTAATCCGCCGGTTGTTTTGGTAGAGATAGTGGTGGTGGTTTTTTGGTTGCTTTGTGGTTGTAGTGGTTTTGGTTCTTTGGGGAGCCATCCTCTGTAGTGTTTTTTGTGTGTTTGGTCTTTCTTTGTTGTTTTTTCTTCCATAGCAAACACCTGTAAACAAATATATATTTACAAATATTTAACTGCTATCATCAACCAACTAACTACCAACCATCACCCAAACCAAAACCAAGCACCCAAAACCAAACCCCTGCTATCACAAACAACAAAACCCCTAACACAAAACCTGCCTTAGCACGACAAATAATACCCACCGGATAAAGAACCCGTCTGTCTCAAAGCCGACATCCATTAGACTTGTCTAAACATTTTTCTATACCCCTGCACTGTCATTTGCAGAAGGCAAAGTTATGAATGACGAAATTGTCGGCATGGGCACATGGTACGATATGATGGCTAAAAAAGTCATCGAACGCGAACAAACCCTAAACCGTGACATGAGCAGAATCCGCACAGAAATGGGCTTGGGCGCCTCAGGTTTTCCTCACATCGGCAGTTTAGGCGACGCCTCCCGAAGTTACGCTGTCACCTTAGCACTCAAAAACTTAAACTGCAACTCAGAGCTGATTGCCTTCTGCGACGACAAAGATGGTTTGCGCAAAGTTCCCGCTGGTCTACCCGCCGACACAGCAAAAAGCTTAGAAAAATACCTTGGATACTCCGTTTCCACCATCCCCGACCCGTTTGGTTGCCATGAGAGCTACGGTAAGCACATGAGCTCGCTTCTACTTGAAGCACTTGACAAATGCAACATCCAATACAAGTACTACAGCGCCAAAGAAGTCTACCAAAAAGGCCTCTTACTAAACGAAATCCGCACCCTACTTACCAACGCCAAACAAGTCGGCGAAATCATCAAACAAGAAGTCGGACAAGAAACATACAACGATGTCCTGCCCTTTTTTGCCGTCTGCGAAAAATGCGGACATCTCTACACCACCCGCGCCTACAAATTTGACCCCAAAACCGACAAAGTCACCTACAAATGCGAGGGACTTGAAATCCGGGGCAAACTCATCTCCGGCTGCGGACACGAAGGCGAAGTAGATATCAAAAGCGGCGAAGGCAAACTCACCTGGAAATCCGAATTCGCCGCAAGATGGCGCGCACTAGATATCCGCTTTGAAGCCTACGGCAAAGACATCGCAGATTCTGTACGCATAAACGACCGCATCTGCCGCGAAATCCTCCACTATGAACCCCCCAGCCATGCCAAATACGAAATGTTTCTAGATAAGGGCGGCAAAAAAATCAGCAAATCCGCCGGCAACGTATTCACACCCCAAGTTTGGTTCAACTACGGCTCCCCCCAATCCCTTCTACTGCTCATGCTTAAGCGCTTTGTAGGCACCCGCGCCATCGACGTCTCAGACATCCCAAGCTATATGAATGAACTCGACGACTTAGAAGACATCTACTTTGACAAAAAACAAACCAACCCAAAAGAAGACACCCGCCTAAAAGGCCTCTTTCAATATTGCTATGTCATGAACCCCCCCACAACCCCAAGCATCCACGTACCCTACAACCTACTGGCATTTCTTGTCAAGATGGCACCCAAAGAATGCCTAAACGACTACATCACAGAGAAACTCCAAAGCTACAGCTACCTCAAAAAAGACCAAAACATAACCCCCGACCTCCAAAAACGCATCGCATATGCGCAGAATTGGACCCGAGATTTTGATGAAATCAAAGAATCCAGCGTCGAACTCTCAGTGATAGAACGCAAAGCCCTAAGCGAACTCAGCATAAGGCTGCAAGATAACCTTGATGCCGACGCAATTCAAAACGTCATCTTTAACGTCGCCAAAGACAACGGACTAAAAGTCGGCGCATTCTTTAAAGTACTCTACTCCGTACTGATGGGAGCTCCCCAAGGACCCCGCCTTGGTCCATATGTACTAGCCATGGGCAAACAAAACGTCATCAACGCACTGGAACGTGTACTAAACAAAACCAGCCCCGAACCCCAGTAACCAACATGTCCCCAAAACAACCCAACACAAGTTTGGAAACCTTCCCTAAAAGGCTAAAACGGACCTCAATTTCCATAGTTTTCTTCATAGAAGCAAAGTAACTTGGAGCGGGAACCACTATTTTTAAGTTCAAGCTCCGTATTTACTACCTTTGCCTCAAAATTTTGAGGGCTAGCAAGACAGTTGGGCCTGTCGTCTAGTACGGATTATGACACCGGCCTGCGGAGCCGGAGGTCCTGGGTTCAAATCCCAGCGGGCCCGCCAATTCCACTTTACAACTCTTGTTTTGTCTTATCATTAGCTGTAGAACTTAATAATTGAGGATTGTTGTGGCCAAAGTGGCCGTTGACGGCTATTCGAGGGATGTATGCCTAGAAAAACTTATATTGTTAAGGTCGTCATGTTGTTGTTCGCGTTAATTGGAGGTTTACTTGATTTGTCAGCAATACCCACGTCTGCGGGCGGAATTCCCATTATGGTTCTCAAAGAAGGTTCCAAACGGAACCGGGGGAAAGACGCTCAGCATGGAAACATTATGGCCGCCAAAGTTGTAGCTGAATCCGTCCGAAGTGCATTGGGCCCTAAAGGTATGGATAAAATGTTAGTTGACGGCTTCGGCGATGTCACCATAACCAGTGATGGTCGAACGATTCTCGACGAAATGGACATCCAGCATCCAGCGGCAAAGATGCTAGTCGAAGTCGCTAAAACCCAAGATAAAGAAGCCGGTGATGGAACAACATCTGCCGTTATCCTTGCGGGCGAACTTTTAAGCCAAGCTGAAGAACTTCTTGATAAAAACGTTCATCCAACTATTATTATCGAAGGCTACAAACAAGCCGCCCAAAAAGCCCTAGAAACTCTCGATAAAATTGCAATCCCCATAGATATAACGAAGCCTGATTACCTAAAAAAAGTCGCTGTAACGGCCATGGGAAGTAAAATCGTTTCTGACTACAAAGATTACCTCGCAGACATTGCTGTTAAAGCCCTGCAGGCTGTTGCAGAAAAAACCCCCAACGGCGCAATAAAAGCAGACATCGACGATGTCAAAATCGAGAAGAAAACCGGAGAATCCATCGCAGATACCAAGTTTATCAGCGGTATAGTACTTGATAAAGAAATCGTACACAGTGGTATGCCTAAACGTGTAGAAAAGGCAAAAATCGCTCTCCTTGATGTCTCCTTGGAAAACGAAAAACCCGAAATGGACGCTAAACTCAACATCGAAAGCCCCGCACAGATCGAGGCATTTCTCAAACAGGAGGAAGCCATGCTCAAGGCGATGATTGATACAATTCTTGCATCCGGTGCTAACGTAGTGATCTGCCAGAAAGGTATCGATGACCTTGCTCAGCATTTCATGGCCCGAAAAGGTATAGTCGCCATCCGTAGAGCCAAAAAATCCGACATGGAAAAACTCGCACGGGCAACCGGTGGAAAAATCATCAGCAATATCGACGCATTGGCAAGCGCTGATCTCGGCGAAGCCCAACTGGTCGAAGAACGCAAGACCGGTGATGACAAAATGACCTACATCGAAGGCTGCAAAAACCCCAAGTCCGTCACTTTGCTCATAAGAGGCAGCAACCCACGCTTAACCGCAGAAGCCGAGCGCAGCATCCACGATGCCCTCTTTGTCATAAAAGACCTCCTTGAAGAACCCCGTATCGTTGCAGGCGGCGCTGCACCCGAACTAGAAATAGCAAGTACATTGCGAAAATACGCACAAACTCTGCCGGGTAGAGAACAGCTCGCCGTGAGAATCTTTGCCGATGCCATAGAAGAAATCGCAGTAGCACTAGCAGAGAACGCAGGCATAGACACCGTAGATCTCCTAACCCAGCTCCGCGCAAGCCATGAGAAAGGTCAAACTTGGGCAGGCATCAACATCTCTACCGGAAAAGTCGACGACATGACTAAACAAAACGTTTACGAACCGCTCGCCGTTAAAAAACAAATCATCAAATCAGCCAATGAAGCCGCATCCATGATCTTAAAAATCGACGATATCATTTCAACCGCTAAGATGAAGTCTCCTCCAATGCCCCCAGGAGGCGGCATGCCCGGCGGTGCAATGGGTGGAATGGGCATGGGTGGTATGGGTGGCATGCCTGGTGGAATGATGTAGAATGCAACAAGAAAAAGCAATCAACGTAGGACCCCCAAAAATCACTCGCTTTGAGAAAGCAAGAATAGTGGGCGCACGCGCCCTGCAGATCTCAATGGGGGCCCCAATCTTGGTAGATGCCGAAGAAAACACCAATCCCATAGACATCGCACTAAGCGAACTCGATGCAAACATACTGCCGATCACCATACGGCGCACACTACCTGACGGTACATTCCAAGATATACCCCTAAAATGGCTATCTTAAATCGCCATCTTTCCTTCTTTTCTATTTTTAGATTAGCACTTATTGTTTGTTTGCACCCCGAGTAGCCACATACTCTTAAGAGACCTCCACTCGCTAAACAGTATGTGATGAGATTGATTTTTAATAAATCCCAAAGCATACCGCCCATGCCCCCCATACCTGAACATCCCGAGCGGCCCCCGCCGAACATACCCATTCCAGGTGAACCCACCGCCGGAGACAAAAGCAGAAAACAATCCTATCGATGTAAAATATGTGGCAAAGTCTTTAACAGCAAAACAGAACTCAAAGCCCACCTATCTATAGAACACCCCTAAAAATAAAGACACGACAATCCACAGACACTCTATTTAGTTGAGCCTCTCTAAGTCAAAGAACTCTCCCTGGTCATGCATATAGTGCCCCGTTTTTGTTGCGCTTCGGTGAGTGTAGTTGTGATTTGTTTCCAGTGTGCACCCTGCCAATATATTTGCTCGCAGTTAGGACACTGCCAGAACTGCTCATAGTAGCGGTAAGTGTTGGGTTTTAGCTGGTTTTTTAGCTGTTCTTTTTGGGCTGGCCTGATCAATGTATTACAAACAGGGCAACGCGCTTTGTCCATATCAATCTCTAATATCAATCCATAGCACTTTGTAACTTTTGCAAGCCGTTCCGACTCTGTTTGGCCCTCCACATAAAATGCATCCAGACCCCCTATGACCGCCCGTTTGTAGAGCTCCAAATCCCTTGTCAAGAGCACCCGTTGCTCAACCTTTGCGATCTCTAAAAGCTCCTTATCACCTAACTGCACGTTGTAGGTTACGTCATGACCCATCATGCGTAGCCAACGTGTCAATTTCCCCAACATGCCATCTACAAGAAACTTCACAGTGCACTTCCCTGCACAACCCTACCCGTGCCGCCCCTCACAATAATCTCGCCCTCATCATAGACAACCTGTCCCCCTACAACGGTTTTAACCGGTTTGCCATTAACTTCCCAGCCATCATAGGGACTGAATTTGGATTTGGACTTAAATTTAGCGGCGTCTATTTTAAATTGGCAATCGTAATCAACGATGGTAAAATCGGCTGTGTTACCTGCTTTGATATGTCCTTTGTCTGTTAAACCATAGATTTTCGCGGGATTTTCTGCAAGTCGTGATACAACTTGGTCTAATGAAAGCCTGCCTTTTCTTACCATAGTCAGCATAAGCGGCAGGGTTACTTCCAATCCGGGGATGCCCGCTTTCACATCCCAGATATTGGTTGCTTGTTTCTCTTCAAGGGTGTGGGGTGCATGGTCTGAGCCTATAGCATCAATTGAGCCCTCGTTTAAACCGTGCCACAATGCCTCCACCTGAAAACGATCCCGTAACGGTGGTGCCATAATAGTCAGCGAGCCATAACGTTGTAGTTCCTCACTGGTCAGCATCAAATGGTTGGGTGTGACTTCGCAGGTGATGGTTTTTTGGGCTTTTTTTGCTTCTGCAATCGCTGTCAGTCCCTCTTTGGTGGAAATGTGACAGAAATGTAGTTGCACCCCTGTTCCAGTACTAAGCTTGAGAATACGCTCAACAGCTATGTGTTCAGCCTCTTTAGTATGTGCTCGCAGGTAATCTGTTAGGGCTGTTTTTTTTGCTTGCTTAAGCTTGGCCACGTTAGTTGCCAACACGGTGTGGTCTTCTGCGTGGATTGCAACCAACATTTTCATCTCTGCAGCCGCTTTTAGGGCTTCAGTTATGGCGGTATCGTCATCTACGTTTACACCCCCCATCTGCTCCCCCATAAATAGCTTGAAAGCAACCGCGCCTTGCTTTGCGATTTCTCTTATTTCGGAACGGGTTTGGGGAAATTCTGAATAGAACCCAACATTAACCAAAATCCGTCTCTGCGCAATCCCCATACGATTCCTAAGGGTTTGGGCACTCATAGTGATGGGTTCATTGTTTGGCATATCCAAAACAGTTGTGAAACCGCCTGCTGCCGCGGCAGAGGTACCGGCGGTAAAATCTTCTTTGTAGGCTTTGCCTTCATCTCGCAAATGCACATGCTCATCAATCAAACCCGGCAATACGAGCAAGCGACTGTGAAGGTCAGTTTTTTGGTCTGCCTTTGGCATCTGTGTTTCTTTGCCGATTTTGCATATTATCCCTTCTTCTATAGCGATGCAACAATCGCTGATTTGCCCTTTTAGGTATGCTTTGGCGTTGAGAAAGACCGAATCAACAATCACTTCGATTCACAGTAGAAAATAGCGAATGTTCCCCTAAAAGGTTATTTGACCGCTCAACTCACCCATTGATGGTGTCCTGTTTACTTGTTGCTGTTCTGCCTCTGGGCTGTTGTTTTCTTTGGTTGTTTTGCTGTAGAAAATTTGAGGCTAACTCAATTTAGCGTCAAACATCTGCGTTATTTGGGTTTGATCTGGGCATTTTTTAAGTGGATATAAAATGGGGAGCGGCTGGTTATTGTTTTTTGCCCAGCGGGTTTTTTTGGAGTTCTTCAAACAGTTTGGGGTCTTCGCGTAGGATCTTGGGGATATAGTTGCATGCGGGGTCTGATGCGAAGAGGTCGCCTGTGTAGTGTTCTGCACGTGTTCGACATCCGCCGCAGATTTCTCTGTATTCGCAGATGCCGCATCTGCCTTTGAGGTTGTTTTTGTCGCGTAGTTTGAGATGTAGGGGGCTTTGTTGAAGTTCTTCCCAGGCTGTTCTTAGTTTTTTGTCTTTGACATTGCCGATGCGGTAGCCTTCATGGAAGCCGCAGCTTCGGTAGTCGCCGTTTTCTGTTATGCCTATATAGTTGCCGCCTATGCTGCATTTGCCTAGGTAGCCCTCGTTGTACCAAGCCCAAAAGTTGGCGGGGTTTTTTTGGCGTACTATGCGGGCATAAAAGGGTGCATAAACGTGGATTTTGACTTTGCCGTAGAGTTTTCGTTGGATTTCATAGATTTCATCAAATGTTTTCTCATACTGCTCTGGGGTGGGTGCTAAGTCTTCCATGTGATCGCTTGCTCTGCCGACGGGAACCAAGTTGTGGTAGACTAGCATGCGTGCTTTGTATTCTTCGGCGAGTTCTGCTGGGTGTGCCATGTGGTTTATGTTGATTTTAGTCATGGTGGTGACTAAACAGTCTAGGAGCCCGACTTCGCTTAGTTTTTTCATGGCATGGATTGCCATGTCGTAGCCGCCTTTGCGGCGGGTTAAGTCGTTGGATTCTTTGTTACCGTCGATACTTATGGCAGTGTGAACTTCATATTTGCGGAGCAGATCGAAGCGTTTTTCGTCCCATGCAAAGCCGCTTGTGATTAGGCTGACTTTCATGTCGTGCTTCTTTTCTGCATACTCTATGACTTCCCATATATCTGGGCGAACCAGGGGTTCTCCGCCGCTGATTCCAAGCCATTTTGAGCCAAACTCTGCCATTTCATCAACCATATGCTTGGCTTGTTCTGTGCTTAACTCTTGGTCTTTGGCGTATTCTTTTGTGTAACTGCAATATGTGCAGCTGCCAACACAGTTACGGGTACAGCGCCAAACAACCATGAACAATGGGTCAGTGATTGGATTCATTTAATTGCACGCTAAATGAATGATTTCCTACTCGATATAAAATTTACTATAGGAAAACATTTTTTTATTCCACAACAAAAATGCTGTCTCAAGAGGTAAGTCTAAACACTATTTGTAGATAATTTGCTCTTAGTTATTTTAGCTATAACCGGTTGTATTTTTGAGTTTGGAGACGCCATGATTGCTTGACTGACAAATCCTATTGATGTCTGTTAGCTTGTTTGTTGCACCGAAAATAGCTGCGGTAGATTTGAGTCGTTGCTATTTCTGTTTCATTGATTTGGTGTTGTTTGTGGTTATGTTGGTTTGATGCACGTTTTGTTTTGCAAATAGTGGGTTACCTACAAATGGTCTAAACCTTGGCAACATAGTCTGTCAAGGTTGGTTTTTCTAAAAAGTTTAATAAGCCAGCGCTTAGATTTACCTCTTCATTTGAGAAGGTTAAATTGACATGAGTAACGAATCCTCAAATGAACTAGTTGTCAATCCCGCCCCCCATATAACCAGTACAATGTCAAAGACGCGCATTATGCAATACACTTTCGCTGCCCTGCTGGTAATAACAATTGTCACCTCGATTCTTTGGATATCTGTTTCTTGTCCTACCGATTCCCAATTAGACTCTTACCCGACGCTTTCAAATGTCTGGCAGATGCCTCTTGGTTTGATTCTGCTCTTCAATGCTCTGATAGCTATGGGTGTAGCTGTCGGCATCGATGTGCTTTTCAATAAAGTGGTTTCTGATAGTGAACTAAACATTTGGTCTTCTGCAGTTTTCGGTTTAATCGTTGCGCTCTCATACTCACTTGGTGTACCTGCAATGGCTATGGGTGCAGATCCAATACCTGTTGCTAACTTTACCGCACCCAACGCATTTCTCTTTGTTGCTCTCATCGCATTAATCGGCCAAGTTGTCTTTAAGAAAGTCCAAGGCATCGGTGGCAGAAAACTTGTCAACCCTGCAGCTGCTGCAAAATTGCTCATATTGCTCCCAATGCTTGGCAGTATGTTGTTGCCATCTGAACACTTTGCTTCATTTGAAGCAGGCGGATTAGCCATGCCACGTCTTGCCGGTCCCATTGCTGCTACCGAAATAATTGGCAGTAACGGCGGTGGAGGCTTTGGTGACTATCTGATAGGTTGCTTTGCCAACCCCTCTTCCATGGAAGCTGGTAATCTCAACTCTCTTATGCTGTTTAACAAATTCCATGGTTGGCCAGGTGGAGCCTCGAGTCTTTTGGTCATCATTGTTGGTATTGCTTTGTTTGCTCTTGGATACAAATACTTCAAATGGAAGGTCACTGCTTCATACTTTGTATCAATCGCCATCATGTCTGTGTTGATGTCTACTATTTATGCAGATGCAGACTTACTCACCCGACTACTCTTCACGCTCTTCATCGGCAGTTCGATATTTCTAGGCTTCTTTATGGCAACCGACCCTGCTACGACGCCCTTTTCAGGAACGGGACAACTTATATTCGGTGTTGGCTTAGGCATCTTGACAGTGTTAATACAAACCTATATGAACTTCTTTGGCGGCTCAATTCTAGCATTGATCATCATGAATTTGACTGTGCCCTTTATTGACCGCATAAGAATCGGCAAGCCCTTTGGGAGGAAATAAACATGGCAAACTTGGTCGTTATAAAAGAACAAAAAGACATAGCAAGAAAAACACCTATTGAAGATTTCCCTGATCCCAAAATTGCAGTTGTGCTCGTCAACCAGCAAACTGGTGCAGCCAACACTCCCATTGTTTCTGTCGGTGATATCGTTAGCATCGGTCAAAAAATCGCAGACTCCAAACAACGCGTCAGTGCTCCTGTTCACAGCCCAATCTCTGGTAAGGTCTTAAAAATCGAGAATGTCTTTAACAGTTGCTTTGGATACGAAACTGAAGCCATATTCATAGAGAACGATGGCAAAAAAACCAAAGAAAAAAATCTCACACCCATCTCTGAATCTGAACTCGCCAAAACCACAAATGAAGTGCTCCTCAAACGCATCCATGACGCAGGCATCATCGGCTTAGGCGGCGCAGGTTTCCCAACCAGCGTCAAACTATCTTTGCCGGCTGATAAAAAAATCGCCACCCTTATCGTCAACGGTGCAGAAGGCGAACCATACGACACAGCCGACGAACGCCTAATGATCGAGAAAACCAAAAACCTCGCCAGAGGTGTTCGCGTTGTCCGCCAAATCTTGGGCAACCCCAAAGTTATCATTGCAACCAAAGACAGCAAAGTTGAGGCTGTTCCCAAACTTCACGAAGCATTCAGCCAAGAACCTAACACTGAAGTCATCGCAAAACACCTCACCTACCAACAAGGCGATGCAAGCATACTGCAGAAAGCAATATTAGACTATGAAACCCCCCCAGGCAAACGCAGCTACGAAATGGGCACCATCGTACAAAACGTTGCAACCATCAACGCCATTGCAAACGCTGTTTTTGAAGGCGAACCCCTAATCTCTAGAGTCACAACCCTCAACGGCGACGTCCCCGAACCCAAAAACCTGCTGGTAAAAATCGGCACACCAATAAGCGACATCCTAAAACAGAACAACGTAGACCTAAACGATATTAGCAGTGTAGTCGTCGGCGGTGTTTTAATGGGTCAAGCCCTACAAACAATCAACGACCCGATAACTAAACGCACCTCAAGCATCATCGTCTTTGCAAAGAGCAAAGCCAAAAAAGGCCAACCAACAACAGCCTGCATACACTGCGGAAGATGCATCACAGCCTGCCCCGTGCGCCTGCACCCAATTGCCATCCACAACGCCGTCACAAAAGGTGACTTCGAAAAAGCTGAAAAACTTTGGGCTAACGACTGCATCGCATGCGGAACATGCTCCTATGTCTGTCCCTCCAAGATTACCCTAGCAGCATCTGTCAAAATGGCAAGGAAATAATCCTCCTTTCCCTTTTATCTTTTTTAAACATCCATCACAGCGTATAGAGTTCTAAATTCTTAGACAATTGTTTATTGTTCTCTGTTTTTATCGCCTTAAGAAATTGTCCTTCAGACAAACTAGCATTAAGCTTATAAATATGCCGCGATGTAAATTATGGTCAAAGGGATAAAAATGGAAACAGAAAAATTTAAGCTATCCGATATACTCTACGGCTTAGTCATACCACTAATTGTCGGTCTACTTATCGTTGCATTCCCCGCAGTAATTCGTCCCGCACTCGACGGTTGGTTCTCACCAGGAGATCTAATGACAGGCGAAGGTGCTTCTGCCTATGCCTTTCTTACACCCATCTTTACACACGGCTTTGCATTAATGGTCATGTTTGCTATCCCACTTATCTTAGGCTTAATCTGGAATAAATGGGCAGGCGGCGCAGCCGGTTTCCTCCTTGGCACTCTACTTTACCTAGGTGAAGCAGGCTACAACAACCAATTCACGGCTGTTAACTATGGAATGTCTGTTAACCTCTATGCCGATCCAAGCTTCATTGGAAACTATATCGTTGGCGGAATACTTGTTGGATACATCGCAGGCGGCTTAAGCAATGGTTCACTGAATTTCAAACGCATGTTAGGTGCCGGTCTCACAGCATCACTTGTTGTCGGAGCATTAACCTTCTTGTTCAACATGACTGTCGCTGAATCAAAATGGATGTCACAAGCAGATCCTGCATATGCGCTATTTCTCGCAATGTTGCCTATGATCTTCCTTGGTATAATCGCACCAATCGTAGCAAAAGTCATGACCTGGTATGGGCTCCAGCCCACCCGGCGTTAAATAACTTCCCTTTCTCTTTTTTACTTTTTATTTTTTCACCGTTTCTGCCGGTGTGCTAGTTGCTATCTTTGTTGGGCTCTCTGCTCGAGGCCTCTATTTATTTTAGGGCATAAACTCTTCAAAAAGAAGGCTTCTTAGTGTAATAATTGAGTTTGGGTAAAAAAGAATTAGGGGGTGTGATTGGTTGCGAATTCCCAAGCGATGTTGCCTTTCCAGACTTCTCCTTGTTTGGTAATTCTGATCTCGGTGTCATCTATTTCGATGAGTCCTTTCTCTTTGAGGTTTTGGAGTTGTTTGGGAAAAACATCTTCGGGTAGTTTGCCGAATTTTTCTTGGAATTCCTTTTTGCTCACCGGTAGACGCAGATAGAGTCGGCTCATTTCACGGCGCATCATCTCATCATCATTTGATTCTGAGAGTCTCTGGATGGGTAGTCTCCCTTCGCTGACAACTTTCATGTACTCATTGATGTCTTCGATGTTGCTGTAGCTGAACCGTTGGAGATAACCCATAAAACAGCCTGCGCCCGTTGTGAGAATTCCGCCCCATGGCCAACCGTTGAGGCAGTTCTCCCGCATATGCCACTCTACACGGCTAAACCGATCGTGCCCCACTGCTTTGTAACCTGCTTTGGTTAGCATAGTGTAGGCTTTTAGATACATCTGTTTTTCTACTTCGGAATCCCCTTGCGGTGGAGACTGGCCATTTTCAATCATCTTTTCTAGCAGGGTGCCGGGGTCAACATGCAGGGCATAGGCGTCGATTTCTGCGTCGAGGTCGATGGCTTTTTGGAGGGTGGTTTCCCAGCTTTCCATTGTTTGACCTGGCAGATTATACATAAGATCCACACAGACCACTAAGTCTAGTTTTCGGGCGTGTTGTATGGCTTTTTCAACGTCTGCGGCGCTGTCTGGGAGGCAGAGTGCATGGCGTAGTTTGTCATCAAAGGTTTGGGCGCCCATGTCCATTTGGTAGACGCCGTATTTGGCGAGTTTGTCAATTTTTGAAAGTGCTAAGGTTTTGGAGGAGCCTGTGATTTTGATAAAGTATTCTTTGCTTGTGTTAAAGTTGGCTTTGCAGAAGTCAATTAGATCGATAATCTGTTCTGCGCTTAAAACGCTGGGGGTTCCGCCGCCTAAGACGATTTCGTCAAATACGCTTGTTTTTACGTATTTGGTTTTAGCATACATCGCCAATTCTTTTTTAACCAGGTCTAGGTAGGGTTCTAGTTGTACTTTACTTGCTGCGGTTGTTGGGAAGTAGCAAAAGGCGCATCGGGAGTCACATACCGATACCCATGGTTGTAGTTCCATGAGTCTTCCTGTGGTGTTTTCGGTGTCTAAAAATTTTAAGAAGGACTCGTAGGTTTCTGCTTTAATATCGGGGTAGTCCCGATAGGTGTAGGGCGGCCAATTTTTCCTTTCTTCATAGGCTTCTGTCTCTTTGTTTGATTGGGCGGTCGTTTTTGTCATAGGCTCACTTTGAGGTTAAAAATTCCCCGATACCATAATAAAGTTTCCGCAAAGCCGTCTATCTAAGAAAAATGATGAAAAATAATGAAATTTGGGCTCTGGACAGAGTTTGTTTTTGGTTTGTGTTTGGTTAGGCGTTTGAGGTTTTAGTTGGGGTTTGTGTTGTGTGTTTTTTTCTAAAAACAATCACGACCCCTATGACAATGACTATTGCTATGATTAGACCTGCAATGGCTATCATATTAATTGAGCTTTCAGGTGGGTTTGTTTCTGTTTGGACATGTTCTCCTACTTCCCAAAGGTTTGTGCTGATGAGCTTGGATTCTATACCCATTATCATGCCACCATAGGCAGATGCGCTGATGTATTCTACTGGAGCCCCGGTGGTTTTGTCAAACCAGTAGCTAAGAACACTGAGGTAATCTCCGATCTCTTCAAAGACTGCGCTATCTTGGAATTCAATTAGGTTTGTTTCTCTGGTGCTATCTTTGTAACCTCGCGTTTCGGTCTGGTTTATGTACCATGCCGAATCAGCTTTTGGGTTGATCAGATCCCCTTTTTTGAGGTTGGCATCGATAAAGGGTGGTCCTCCTTTGTTTTCGCCTGTGTCGATATCGCAGATTGTGACATTGGAAACTTCTGTTCCATCGCGATAGCGTGTTTTCATATCAAAGGTTATGGTGGTGGCTGAGATTTCTGTAACCGTCAAATCTATCCATGATGTTTGATTATCTGCTATGAGATAATCAGGTGTGGGGTCGCCATACAGTGAGGTAAAGGTGATGATGAAATCGTATCGGAAAGTGTCGCCTACTGAGACACCTATTCTTGGGGTTTGAGCTTGCGTTGTTATAGCGGTAGTTACTGCCGCAAAACACAAAAGAGCCAACATTAGTATGACTGATATTTTCATTACTGTGTCTTCCTGTTTTTTATGAGTATATTGGGGGCAGTTAAATAATATTATGGTGATCTGGCCACTGGTTTTAGGTTTTGGAGGTTTGGGAATACACCGCTTGACTGTCCTTAATCTCTGTTGACAAAGGGTGTTAAACTGTCTTTGGTCACCGGAAATTTAATAAGTTGAACTATAGTTAGCCTCCCCCTTGAGAGAGGTTCAATAGAATCTTTCTCATGAATTAAAAAAAGGAAAGAAAAAAATGAAAATAGAAAATAAAAAAGCAATACTATCAATGATCTCTATTGTTCTTGTAATTTCTCTTGCAGTACCTCTGTCTCTACTGACTGCTTCAGCCCAAGTTAACAACTACACCTCCTATGTTTACGTCTCAGTAAACAATCAGGTTGTAGGCTTAGACCAAGAATTGACTATCATTACCTGGACCGCTGATGTCCCCATCCAAGGCGCGGGACAAACCCAAGGCGAACGTGGATGGAAAAACATGGAAATCATCATAACTGACCCCGACGGCGTGAACACTACCCTCACAATCGACAAAAGTGACCCCATTGGCTCTGGCTATGTTACCTTTAAGCCAACAGAAAAAGTTGGTACCTATCTAGTCCGCGCATACCTCCCTGCGCACTCCATAAACGCTAGCTCAACTGCACAAAGCAACTATAGTGAGGCCTACAGCCCTATACTCTCATTCGAAGTACAGGCTGAACCCGTCCCCACTAGAAGTGATGCTCCTGTTCCACCAGCCTACTGGACCCGCCCACTTGCCAGCAACATGCACCTATATCACATTCTTGCCGGTAACTGGATCGGCGGTGCAGCTAACCAATGGCCTCAAGGCAGCGCAAACGAA
>WQVG01000040.1 GCA_009781675.1 Candidatus Bathycorpusculum acetigenes
AAACATCACCCTTACTCAAACGTGCAAACCGCGCTTTTTTTTAAACCCCGCCAAACTACAAGACGACGGATTATGCTGCGCAATCGTTTTTGCATCCAAAGAACAATAAGAAAGATACGTAAGCAAAGCATGCGCCAAACAAGCAAACGTAATATGCTTATACCAACCCGCGTAACTCTGCACCTCATACTCATCCAACCCCACCTCGGATTTACTCTCCGCAAAACAACGCTCAACCGTCCACCTAGTGCCTGCAACCTCAACCAACTTTTGAACAGAAACAACCTCAGACGCAAAACAAACATAGGCACGCAACTCCCCATCCGAACGGCTCTTACGTACCAACAAATAACGCTTCCAACCCTCTACCACAGGAATTTTAATTTCCAAAACTTGCCAATCATAAACCCTAGCACTCTTCGAACCATCACCACAACTAGCCAAAAACCAATTCTGATTATCTAGATTTTTAAGAATTGAACTCACCGACACTTTTTGATATTCCTCCTGCAAATACTCTTTGCCTGAAACACAAAACACATAACATTTACGCTGCTCCTCTAGCCACATACGTATGGTTCGATAATCCCCATACACACAGTCCCCCGTAACCCAGCTATAAGACACACCGGCATCAGTGGCAGCCTGTATCATCTCAAGAGCCATCTCAGGCTTAGTTTGAAACATTGCCGTATCGGGAATTCCGGATTTTTTACAGCGTTCTTGGTCATCAAACCAGTCTTTGGGTATGTATAGTCGTCTGTCTATAGGGGTGTGGCCCTTTGAGCTTGCATATGTTAGAAAGACGCCGATTTGACAGTTCTCGATTCGACCGGCGGTGCCGCTGTATTGGCGTTTAACTCCGCAAGAGCGTTTCCCCTGTTTAAGAAAGCCAGTTTCATCCACTACTAATACTCCGTCTTTTTCGCCTAGTTTTTCATTTACATACGTTTGTAAACGGTCCCGCAGGTGGTCGGCGCTGAATCGTCCCCGGTAGAGGAATTGTTGTAGGACATAGGGTGTAGTTTCTCCTAGCGCTTCAGATAGCTGCCACCCATTCTTACGCTCTACAGGGCTGATGAGGCCGGTTAGGTATTTTTTTGCAGACAAACAACTCAATTTGCTTGCAAACACATTCTCAATTCGGGTTATTAATTCATTAAACTCTGTCTCGAAGTCGCAATTTACCATCATCAAACTCAAACAACCGGCTTATAGGTAACAACCAATATCGCCTTCTGACTTAAAAATATTTACAACTGTAATACTAACACAGAATTTCGTTGCTGGCCAAAGTGGTTGCAACTGTTGAACCGGTGTTTTCTTGGTATGATACCGAAAACATTCGTCGCACTTCAATGTAGAGCGTTTGAGTATTCCTAAGATCAATCAGAGCTTGAACTGATTCTTCTCCATTATAGTTAGCTATAAAAGAACCCACGGCTGCCATAGTATAGTTTCTTTCGGGCAATATTTCAGGTATGTTAGTGAGGACTTGTCCGCCTCCGGGTACGCTGTCACCGATTATTGCGTTGGCGTCATATGTGGTTCCGTCTGCGAAGTGAAAGATATTGCCGCCGGAGCCCGTGATTGCACTGTAGGGGCTCTTAGATACCTCTGGAGTGTATTGTTCGCTTCTGGATACTGCAACGCTGTAGGTTATGTTGACGATTGAGCCTTGGTCAGAGTAGACATGGAATCTGTAGAATTCTATTTGGGCATCTGCATCCTTGAGCGCAATGGCCTCAGGGGTTAGGGTAAAGTTTGCGATTGCTTGAATGTGGACCCCGTCCCAAGTCATAGTGTTGTTTCCGCCAGCTTGATTTAAATTAACGTAGGCATAGGGTACATTGACATTGAACCAAGGTACGATTTGTGCGTTGGCTACGCCTGTTTCTCCGATCAGAAGGTACTGTATGGGTATGATGATGGCTATGCCGATCGCTATAGCGAGAATGATTAAGGCGAGTACTCTTTTTTCGATTTTCATATTTTTTCACTGTTTCTTATTTTCTCAGAACGGTATATAATTTTCGTCTTAGTGGAAAATTTTGTGGTGAACCTGAAAACATAATTTAACTAAAACCTCAAACAGCGTACACGAGAAATTATCGTTGTTTGCGCAGTTTAAATCGTGATTTGAGGACGGGAAGCAAGCTCAGGCCGTGGAAGTCGCGCTTTCGGAATAGTGTTCTATGGTTATATTGTTAACTTAACTATAATATGCGTGGCGTCTTAAAATGAAGGACTATTTCCTCGATCCCGACTCTATGAACATCGATCTCATACTTAATTTAATGCGTGAACTTCATGAAAAGTTTGGACGGTATTTTGATCTTGAAAACCCTCGTATGAGAAATGAAATAGACGGCAACTATGCAAGCATTCTAGAACGTGAAGCGTTACCCGAAGAGGGTAGCACCGTTAATGCTGTGTTTGAAGACCTCGCGTTTTATGCGCAGGGAATACTCAAATGGAATCATCATGGTGCAATGATTAATGTTAACCCCCCACCAACTCTGCCATCGGTTGCTGCGGCAAGTTATGTTTCTTTGTACAATGGAAATGGCGCACAGGATATATCCTGTGGCTATCTTTTAACTACCGAATTGGCAGTTGTAAAGATGATTTGTCAACTTGTTGGTGCAGATCATAAAACAGCTGGCGGGATATTTACATTCGGCGGCAAATCGACTATTTTACATGCTTTAAAACATGGTATTCAAAGAATTAACCCAAAAGCAATTGATTATGGTATCAAAGACGAAATAGTAACATTCTCGTCTAAACAAGGCCATCCGTGTCATTCGGAAGTGGGTGGGTGGTTAGGTATCGGCGAAAAAAATTGTTTACACATTTCTACAGACAAGAAGGGAATAATTGATCTATCAGAATTAGAGCAGGAACTGGACGGGGCATTATCTGATAATAAAAAAGTAGCACTTATAACCGCTAATGGCGGAACAACGATACAAATGACAATTGACCCCATACGTGCGATTGTAAATCTACGTGACAAGATGGTCTTGAAGTACCATTTAGATTATATTCCACGCGTTCACGTAGATTCAGTAATAGGTTGGGTATATTTATTTTTTAAAAATTACGATTTTAAAAAAAATTATTTAGAGTTATCAGAGACAGCGGCTGCAAAAATTCAACGCCAATTATGGCGTATTGAAGAAATAAAATATGCTGATTCATTTGGCGTTGATTTTCATAAAACAGGTTTTTGCCCCTATTCATCAAGTCTTTATATGACTTTTGATAAATCAGAAATATATGCCCAAGGCAAACAACAACCTATAGCATATGAAGAACTAGAATATGGCAATTATTCTCCATTTCAATATACCCTAGAGTTATCGCGTCCATTAAATGGAATGGTTGCGGCTTATACAAATTTGAAACTACTCGGCTATAGAGGCTATCAGAAGTTAATAGGACAACTCTACAACGCTTCGGAATGCCTGAAAAGTGCTTTAGCAAAAGAAACTCGTTTTCAAGTTATCAATACTGACAATAGTGACAGCTTTGTCACTTTATTTATAGTTAAAGAACATGTTGATGCACCTTCATTTTTTAAACTTGACAGCCTGAACAAAGGTGAACTGCACAATTTCGGATTGTATATACAAAAATTCTATCTCTATCTGCTTGAACAACAAAAAATTGGAAACTGTTGGTTTGCATTAGACTACTCCAGCGGTTATCAGGTATTGTCAAACGGGATAAAAATTGGTGTACTTAAAATTTATCCAATGTCGCCATACTTTACATGCGAAAAGGCAATACAAATGGTTGAAGACCTAAAAGCACTACTTGCTGAATTTGATAAAATTTCACATTCATTCAAAATAAAAGAGGTACCGCACAAACCCAGACCATTTGTATTTCGATAATTCCCCTATACTAGAGATTATACGGTTGAATGCTTAACTTGACCCACAATTTTTGCAACTAAATGAGAACGGTTGTGATTTATGGGGCAGTTGAGAGCTTGCTTTGGGTGGGCTTTAGTTTATGATTGTGCCTACGTTTTCGCCTCGAACTGCGGCCAGCATGTTTTGAGGTTCAAAGCCATTTACAACCACTGTTTTGATACGTTTACTTTTGAGAATTTTTACGGCTTCGGGATCGATGATTTGATGGATACCTGCTTTGTGCTCATTTTGCTCAAACACCTCTGCTAACTCTTCAAAGGTTAAATGGTCAAGTTTAACTGCGTCGGGGTGTTTGCGGGGGTCTTTGTTGTAGACACCTGTTTGGTCTGAACCTTTCAAAAGCATATCCGCTGTGATTTTTTCTGCAACCAAAGTGGCAACAGTGTCGGTGGTGATTCCTGGTTTTAGCCCACCCATAACTACGACTTTACCCCTGCTTAAGCATTCTGCGGTTTCTTCTAGGGTAACTGAAACGTTGTTAGCGGCATATCCACCAAGCTTTTTGAGAAAAAGCTGTGCAAATAGCCTTGAACAGGAGATAGCAACCTCATCTTGCGCATTCATGTCCAACTCGAGCTCTTTAGCAAACCCGATAAACTGCCGTGCCAATGCACCACCCCCAACAACCACAACAACCTCATGGCCCTGCTGCCTAAGCAACACGATAATCTCAGCATATTTAGCCAACAATTGAGTATTGATGGGATTTGCAACAACACTACCCCCTATTCGAACCACAATGCGCATCTGAGCACCTCTTGGTTGTTATAGCTTTGGGGGTTAAAAATCTTTAATACCCCAAATCACCTTAAAGCACCCGGAAGCTCACCATGGCCTTCACCGAAACCTTTACTCTCAAACCCCAAGCACCCCTAGATTTTGCATTAACCTGCCAAGTTTTCTCAGACGGCAACCCAACTGTACGCAACTACTTAGATGGCGAATTTAACCAAGTTCTACAAATAAACGACACACTAGTCCTGATTAAAGCGCACCATAGCGGAACCACCAAAAACCCCTGCTTAACGATCACACTTAAATCAAACTTGCCCTTAACTACCCAAACCAAACAAGCCGCCAAAGACACTCTAAGCTATATCTTTAACCTAAACTTCGACCTAACCCCCTTCTACTGTGAAGTTCAAAACGACCCCATCATGCACAAGATAACTCAGCATCTCTGCGGCTTCAAGTTCCCAACCACAGCAACGGCATTTGAGGGCTTAGTTGATGCCATTGTGGAACAACAAATATCTATCAAAGTCGCCCGTACCATCGAGGAACGACTTGCCAAACGATTCGGCCGTAAACTCAAAATTAACAACGAAACCTACAGTGCCTTTCCTTGTGCACAAGCCCTAACCGATAGCTCTCTTAGTGATATACGGGAATGCGGCTTGAGTCAACGCAAAGCCGAATACATACACAACGCCGCAGAATGTATCACTGAGGGTAGATTAGACCTTGAAGCCATGAAAACCAACCCCGATCCCGCTGGTATAATTCGGGTGCTAGATGAACTAAGAGGCATCGGCCCTTGGACAGCTGAACTCACGTTACTTCGAGGTATGCAACGTTGGGATATTTTACCTGCAGATGACTTTGGCATCAGACGGGTCATCTCAACATACTACTATAGAGGTACCCCCATCAAGGCCGCCGACGCACGAGAAACTGCCAAAATCTGGGGAAAATGGCAAGGACTAGCCGCTTTCTACCTTATCCTAGCCGAAGCTAAGGGCATCACGGTTTAGCACCTGCTTTGCGTCTATTTGAAACGGATATCTTGTGTTCAGACAAGTTAGCCAAATATCGTCTAATGGATGCTATGTTAGGTCTTATTTTTGGGGTTTGAGAGGTATTCATGGATGCTTTTTGCTGCGATTTTAGCTGTGCCCATCGCGCTGATAACTGTAGCTTCTCCGGTTGCTATGTCGCCGCCAACGTAGACGCCGTCTAAACTAGTTTTAAATGTTGTGTCGTTGGTTATGATTCCGTCGCGTTCTGTTTTGAGGCCGGGAGTTGTGCCTTGTATGATTGGATTGGGGGTGCGTCCGATGGCAATGATTACTGTGTCTACATCCATAACTGTCTGTGAACCTTCGATTGGTGTGACATTGCGTCTTTCTGTGTTGTCGTCCTCACAGAGTTTCATCGAAATAGTCTCCATGGACTTGACGTTACCCTCTTGGTCACCGTTGAATTTGATTGGGGAAGTTAGATACCTAAAGACAATACCCTCTTCATCTGCATTCTCAATTTCCTCTTGACGTGCCGGCATCTGGTCTCGTGTACGCCTATAGATTATTGCGACTTCTTGTGCACCTAACCGTATTGCACAACGTGCTGAGTCCAAGGCTACGTTGCCGCCGCCTATGACTGCCACTTTTTTACCGACTTTGATGGGTGTTTTGCTCTTAGGGAAATCATAGCTTTTCATAAGGTTCGCGCGGATGAGAAATTCATTGGCACTATAGATACCATTTAGATTTTCCCCTGGAACACCTAAGAATTTGGGCAACCCCGCACCAGTACCAATAAAGACTGCCTGGTAGCCATTAGCAAATAATTCGTCTATGGTAAAGAGTCTACCAATCAAAGCATCCGATCGAAATTCCACACCAAGCTTGGTGATGTTATCGATCTCGGATTGAACAATACGTTTGGGTAGCCGAAACTCTGGTATGCCATACACCAAAACGCCTCCGCCACAATGAAGGGCCTCAAAGATAGTGACGCTATAGCCTAGTTTGGCCAGATCTGCTGCAACAGTCAACCCTGCAGGTCCAGCACCAACAACAGCAACTTTTTTGCCAACTAACCCCTTAATTGGAGAAGCAACCAATTGTTTTTTCTGTTCCAAGTCAGCGGCAAATCGTTCCAGTCGTCCAATCGAAATCGGTTCCCCCCGTATGCCCAGAATACAGGTTTTTTGACATTGCTCCTCTTGGGGGCAGACTCGGCCACATATGGCCGGCAGGCTGTTGCGTTCTTTTATTTTATCTATGGCAGCATCATAATTTTTCTGCTGAATAAACCCTATAAAACCAGGGATATCTACCCCAACTGGGCAGCCAGTAACACATTTAGGTTCTCTACATTTTAGGCATCGTGAAGCCTCTGATAGAGCCTGTTCTTCAGTATAGCCTAAAACGACTTCATCAAAATTTTTAATACGAACCGCAGGTTGTTGTTTATCGGCTTGGATTGCTTTTAGCCGATTCTTAGATGCGTTTATTGGTGGCGTTGACATTGACAGTGTCCTCCAGTAGAGTGTAGGGAGCTGAGATATTTTTCTTCGCTACAGTAGCTTTTGAGTCGTTGGATAAGTTCTTTAAAATCAACTTTGTGGGCATCAAATTCTGGTCCATCTACGCATGCAAATTCGGTTTTGCCATCGATGGTAACTCGACAAGCGCCACACATGCCCATTCCATCGACCATGATGGGGTTGAGGCTGGCAATGGTTTTGATGCCATATGGACGAGTTATATCTGCCACGACGCTCATCATAATTGGGGGGCCAATAGCAAATACTATGTTAAAATTATATCCTTTTTCAATTAAGGATTTTAAAACATCGCTCACAAACCCTTTCTGGCCCTTAGTGCCATCATCAGAGCTAAAGTAAATTTCA
Source organism: Candidatus Bathycorpusculum acetigenes (assembly GCA_009781675.1). Taxonomy (GTDB): domain Archaea; phylum Thermoproteota; class Bathyarchaeia; order Bathyarchaeales; family Bathycorpusculaceae; genus Bathycorpusculum; species Bathycorpusculum acetigenes. Next base: position 7,582 of record WQVG01000040.1, read on the forward strand.
TCTGAGAGGGCACGCATTTCATCCTCGAGTATAAAGAGATTTTTTGAGCGGGCACCTATAATCGATATTACCTTATTTCCAGTTTCTTTTAGCGCCTTAGCAATCGGGTAAGCTACTGCTGTACCTAATCCACCACATACGATAGCGGCTGTACCGAAATTTTTGATTTCCGTGGGGTTTCCCAACGGTCCAACGACATTTTGAATTTTTTGCCCCACCTCTAGACAACCCAGCTCAACAGTTGAGAAGCCGATTTCTTGGACAATATGGGTAATTGTCCCTTTTTCTCTATCCCATGATGCGAGTGTGAGCGGAATTCTTTCACTGTCTTCATGGGTTCTGAAGATAACGAACTGTCCGGATCTAGCTTTAGCCGCTATATCAGGTGCATAAACCGTAATTTTTTTGGTCACCGAATTTATTTGTTCCTTAGCGGTAATTTGATTAATTTGCAGTTTGTCTTCGGGCATTTCAATTCTCCTAAGCACACCCTACTATTCCATATATAAATTTTCGGCCTCATTTCCCAATGTTCTATCCAAAAATAGGCCAACTTTCATTAGACATATTCCTATGTTAATAGTCTAACATTTTCTTGTTTTTGTATAAATAGCTTTACGTCACACAATTGTTTAGATGATAGTTATCTCGTGTATTGTTGCATAGGATTGTATGTGGGTTAAAAGCAAAGCTTAATTGCTCAAATGCCACTAGCCAATGTGAACGCTAAATGTGTGCCCTTAACTATCGTTTCAAGCTCTGGATAGTAAACGACAAAAATGAAGCGGTATTTGGGGATGGTCTAGCACAGTTGCTTGAAGAAATAGCAAAACACCACTCTGTTTTAGAAGCCTCCAAACAGTTGGGTATGTCATATCGGTATGCGCTCCATAGAATAACTCTTGCCGAGGAACGATTGGGCGAATCACTAGTTATTCGCGTTCGAGGCGGCGCAAAAGGCGGAGGCTCCTCTGAAGTAACAACCATTGGCAAAAATTTAGTAGCACAGTTCAGACAGACACAAAATACTATAGAGGATACGCTCAAAAAACAACCGTAGCAACTAACTCAAACAGACAGCGGGTAACTCTGTGTATCAAAGTTGATCCATAAGGCATGCTAAAGACGATAGTAGGGCTAATTTGCCCGTTTTTAACACTACAACAGACCCTGCTACCTGCTTATAGCCCGATCGGCGCCTTTGTTTAGTTAAACTCTCTTGAGAAGCAGACACATTTCGATGGTTGATTAAAAAGAGTATCTATTGTTTCTGTGATCAAAGCGGTATAGCATTTAGGCACAGTTTGGAGTAGCGTTCATTGTAGTGTTAAGTTAAAAATAAAATAAAACAAAAAAAAGAAGGTTGATTGTTATTATTTTATGGGCGTTTTTTAACTGCCATCAGTGTCAATATACCGATGACAATAACTGCAATGAGTATGGCGGCGCCTATGCCTAGGATGTACATGTCTGTGAATGATTCAGTTGTGGGTTCTTGTGGTGGTGTTGTTGGGTTAGCTGTCTCAACGAATAGTGATGTCTGTGATTGTGTGGGCCAATATGAGTCTGTGCCCTTAAATGAGGCGATTACGGTGTATTCTCCTGGAACTTCAGGTACAAATGTTGTTTTGAAGAAGCCTTTTGCATCGCTTGTTGTTGTAGCCACATCTTTAAGGTTGCCGTTAGGGTCAAGTACGCTTATCACTACGTCTACGCCAGATGCGTCCTTGGGTTCACCTAATTGCATGTATACGTGTTCCATCCATCGATTCATGTCTTTGTCGGCTATTACTGGTACACCGTCAGGGAAACGAGCGTTGCTTGTGTATGTATTTGTGCCAGGTGAGATATCGGTCAGGGTGCCTTCAATGAGTATGGCTTTGCCGTCTTCTGCGATTTTAGGTGATGCATCTACTTTAATGGCAGTTGGTCCTTTACCAATACAGTATACTTGTAGATCAGCATAATTCAGGTATACCATGTAGCCATCAGAGTAAGCCGCAGCTGGTCCAGTGCCTGCAAGGTCCCATAAGCGGTCTCCAGTGTAAGCATCAAAGCAATAGTTTTTCCATGTCCGGTAATAGGGTTGTGTCATTGAGTGTTCCTGTGAACGTGCAAAGATTTTGCCGTCAACAACAGTCATTGAGAGAGGTGAACGTTCATAAACACTTTCAAGGCCCTCATTGTCAACATCAACAGTCCATTCGAGTTTGCCGGTTGTGCCATTAATTGCGTATACATGTCCACCGTAGCCGGTTGCATATACATTGCCGTATGCCTGCTCAGAACCGCCGCTGTACATCATCCACTGATCCAGCCATTCAGTTGTCCAGAGCAGTTTTCCAGTATTAATGTCTATACCCATAAACTGCCGTGTCTCTTTTGCGAAAACCACAACAAGCCCGTTGTCCACATCCGCTGAACTGAATTTCATGGTTATGGAACCCTTGGGGATGTCAAAAGTTTTCTGCCAGAGTAGTTTACCCGCTGAATCTGGTTCTGTGCTAACTGCCCAAAGTGTAAAGTTGTTATGGGGTGCTGCTGCGCCGTATTGCGTAAAGCCTGAACCACTGATTATTCGGTCTTTTAGGGCGTATATGGTATAGCCTGTTTCTAATCCTGGCGGTAGTGTCACGTTCCAGTCATAGCCGTCGTTGCCGTCGTGGACTTTACCCACTGGACGCCATTGCCAATAGTTAGTTACTGCAACTTTGTCTATTCGGTATTGTGCGATTTCGTTAGCGTTCATGTTAGTTGTTGTTAGTGGTGTTGACATGTTCCATTGTGCTAGCCATGTTCTGTTGGTGGTTGGTCCTCCAAAGGCATAGATTAACCGTTCACCGTTTGGTCCAACGGCTGCTGTTCCTGTAGGTACATTGGTGTATCTGAATAATTCTGTTCCCGAGTAGGGGTCTAATATTACGTTGTTGCTTGCCCAAATGTAGGGGTGGTTTCCATCTTGGTTTGGTGCGTCGTAATGGTAGATTAATGAAGCGGTTATGCTAGTTTGATTCTTTTCCCAAATCAGCTCTCCGGTTCGTAGGTCTCTGCAGACTATCTTAGTTATCGTCGATGAGTGTGACAATGTCTCTGTGTAATACACGTATCCGCCTATAATGGAGACTCCGCCGAATTTAGTTTCATAGGAGGTTCCTTCGTAATAACTTACGTCTTCAGTATCTCCACCGGCTATTCCTCCAAAGAAGTACGGAGTTGACCACATTATGTGTGCCGCGTTAGGTGCTGTTACGTATGAGCGGTCTCGACCGCCGGTAAGCCAGTTGCCAGCTATTTGGTACCAGCCTTTGAGAAAGCCATGTATGGGTCGGGTCCAGTATTCAGTTGGAAACGGTACATTAGATATGTATGTTAGGGGCTCTTCAGTTACAGTGAATATTGTGGGTTCGGTATCATCTGCCAGATAGAGTCGATGGCGTGTAGTGCTGTTTTTCCACATTGCTGGGATGTATGCTGTGACAGTATAGTTGCCTACTTGATCAGGTATAAAGGTATGATAGGTTCCGCCTACGGGGTCAGTTGTTGGCAGGCTGACAGTTTCTTGGGTACCGTCAGGTTTTGTTATGTTAAGGGTTATCCCTTTCCAGGCGGGTCTTTGGCCTATGTTTTCTTTGTCGTCTGTTCCAGCTATGGGTATTTCTGAGGTCCAAACAACGACTGATACTGTTTGGCCCTTACCAACTGGGTTGGGTCCTACGCCAATGAAGAGAAATTGTGGATATTCTTCCTCTATGATTTGTGCTTCAGCGATGTTAATGGCAAGTGCAGATAGAGCGATGACTGCTACGAGAAAAACTGCAGTTAAAATGGTTGTTATTTTTTTTGTAGTTTGTTTTTTCATATAATTTCCTTCTTGTTAGCAGGTAAGCCTATTAGTGATTACCCGCTAGCGTATTCTTAGTTTGTTAGTTGTATTTAAAATTATCTAGTAACACTATCAGTTTGTTTTTTTAAAATTATAACACAGTTAATCATATGAAACAAAATTTCCTTACAAAAATTAGAAATATTGCAAGGTATATTAAACCTTTAAGTAAAACATTCTTGACAATAACAATGAATATATGAATGCTGGTCAATTGCGAAATCGATATTCACTTTCAATCAAACCCCCACAAAACACGTCTAAAAACTCGCCATACTTAACATTACCTGCAAGAAAAATAATTGGCAACTACAAGTGCTCAATTGTTTCTGAAAGAATTTTTCCAATACTGTCATGAATAACCATATCTGCGCGATCATCATAAAGCGTTTTATCCTTATTAATAAGCACCAAATGCGTTCCCCTAAAATACTGCAGTAATCCGGCGGCAGGGTACACCACAAGTGATGTGCCGCCCACAATCAAACAATCCGCTGCTACAATTGTTTTTATTGCCAAATTCATAATATCTTTGTTTAATTGTTCCTCGTATAGAACTATATCTGGACGTACTAAACCGTTGCATACATTGCATTTTGGGACAGGTCCATCGCAATTTTCAGCACTTAATACATAATCTAGGGTGTATTTTTTGCCACAAGTTATACAATATTGGGTGCGGTTTGAACCGTGCAACTCTATCACATTTTTACTTCCTGCAACTTGATGAAGGCCATCAATATTTTGAGTTATAACCGCTGAAAGCATGTTGATCTGTTCAAGTTTCGCAAGAACTATGTGTGCCACATTTGGTTTTGCACCTGTACATATCAGATTTTCTTTATAGTATCTAAAAAATAACGCGGGATTGCGCTCAAAAAAGGTGCGGCTTAAAAGTTCCTCCGGATCATGCCCATAAACCCTTTTTGCGGTGTACAATCCACTTCCCGAGCGGAAGTCAGGAATATTGCTCTCAGTTGACACTCCCGCACCGCCGAAAAATACTGTATTTTTGCTGACCTTAATTATCCTTGCAAGCAGGACAGCATCGCCTATATCTATGTCTGGAAAAGTCATATGCTATTATTCCAGCTTTTTGGCGCTATTGGAAAGATGCCTAATTTGTCCACTATAGCACCTTAAAATCTTCCGACTTAAAATTCGCGTAATACCGCCCCGATTGCGCCGTAAACTTTAACACACAATAATCTGGATCGGTCACCCCGTGAGGATAATACAGGGTATCACCGTCACGCCAGATCATCTCTTTAGTAGCGGTATCCTCTAAGACTTCCATAGTCCCAATCAACTGAACACCAAAAAAGTGTTGCTTATCACAAAAATATACGCAAGCCTTTGCGTTCATACGGTATTGCGCCACGCGTTGTGATGATGTGTTGGTGGTGAACCAAAATTCCTTTATATCCACCCGTTTACGTGGCGGAAGCATGGCTTTCAAGTTAGGGAACCCAGATTCATCCACCGAACCGATGAATGACACAGGTTGTTTATCAATCAATGTGATGATCGCTTGTTCGGAATTATGCATGTTTTATTTCTCCAGTTATCAAAATCGCCTTCACAGACGAGCCATCACAACCGCTGAGTCTATATTGTTTTTAAGTCTACGTCCGTTTGTTTGGGCAATTAGGCGTCTACAGTTATTTAATGTTAATTGTGATTATTATCTTAGCCGTTGTAGAAGTGGTGATCACCTTCTAGCGATAACTCGTTTTTGTTAAACAGGTACCAAAACAGCATAAATGTTACAACAAATATCTGATGTTAATAGTGATCAGTTTTAGTTTCCTTCAGTAGTTGCTGAAGGGTTTTGTTGCATTTATTGCATCCAAACATTGTATTACCGCATTGAGGACAGTATAGTTCCCCGTTAAGAAGCCGCTCCAGAAGTGTCCGTAGCTCTGATTTGTTGTGCAAGTCCTGCTCAGATTCCCTTTTGATCTTAGCTTCTTCGAGAGGTTGAGGTGGTTTTTCTTCATTCACAATTTCCTGATAAACTCGAGCAATGCTTGTTTTGCCTTCCCGGAGTTTTTGTTTGTCATCTTCACTGGCTTTTTCTATGATTTTTTTTCCCCGCTCAAGTGTCCGGGTTGATACACCGGCTTTTTTAGCAACGACCTCGACTGGTTTTTCTTTGAATTCGAGTTCATGCAGTGTGTCATCTGGTGTTAACTCTTGTTGTTGGTTTTGCTTGTTTTTATTGTTTTGAGTTTGTTGCTTTGCTAATTTTTTTTCGATTTCCAAAAGGGGCACGGCGAGTTCGACAAGTTGAAAGTTGTTTAGGTGGCGACGTCTAAGGTTGGCTTCTATGACAAATTTTTTTTCAAGGAGTTTGTCATCGAATTGTTTAACTTCAAAGTCTGGTTCGATTCCAAGTTCGGTGCAGGCGCGGAAGCGGTGATGGCCGTCGAGGACTTCGAGGTCTTCGTTGACAATGATAGGGTAGTGTTGCCCTTCGGTTTCTATAGAGCGTTTGAGCTCGGTAAATTCTTCCTCAGACATCCGAGGCAGTAAGTTGTCGTATTCAGGGTTTAAGCGCAGACTCATCGATGTTCTACCCTTCTTTGGTTGTTTTATGTATTTAAAGAAGAGGGCTGGATTGAGGCTCATTTTAATGCCAACTTGAGTAGCACGACTATATTATTTTGCAGACAAGTGATTTGTGGTTGATTGCCGAAATTATGAGATTACAACGTTAGATAGTGACAATAATGTTGGGCAGATAGTAGCGTCTCGAAGTGCTATTTAGTGTTGTGTTGCATTTTTTTAATTCAGTGAAGTTTTAATCGTGGTTGAATGCGTGTTGAGATGGTTTGGTGAAGTGTATCGTCTGCATTGTCGGATTACACCGTAAGTATTATTAGATGGCACGTGTGTAACTTCTTAATCAGTCTCATCATTGCGAGGAAATCACTCGCTATAATGTGATTAACAAATAATCAGTCAAGCTAAATCGATATAACTTACAGGAGTTGCATATTTACGGGAACATCCCAAACCTTTACTATAAAGTACGTTGTACACGCTAAATTTGAAATCGAAGGAATAGTTGAAAAGCCCGACGTTATTGGAGCCGTTTTCGGACAAACTGAGGGTTTATTTGGTCCAGAACTTGATCTTCGCGAACTGCAAAAAACTGGTCGTATCGGCAGAATCGAAATCGAGCTTCATTCTAAAAATGACCGCACCAGCGGTTCCATAACTATCCCCACAAGCCTAGACCGCGTATCCACCGCACTCATCGCAGCCAGCGTTGAGAGCATAAACCGCGTTGGTCCTTGCAGTGCCAAAGTCAACCTTGAACGCATCGAAGACATCCGCGAAGCCCGCCGAAAAGTAATCATAGACCGCGCCAAAGAAATCCTCCACCGATGGAACATCGAATCCATCCCCAGCGTCGATGAAGTCTACAAAGAAATCAGCGACACCATGAAAGTCGGCAAAGTCGAAAAATACGGTCCCGAAGACCTCCCAGCCGGACCCGGCTTAGAAGCCGCCAAAGACATATACGTAGTCGAAGGCAGAGCCGATATCATCAATTTAATGCGATGCGGCATATTCAACACCATCGCATTAGAAGGCGCCAAAGTTCCTGAATCCATCAAAAAAATCACCAAAGAACGCAATGCAACTGCACTGCTCGACGGCGACCGCGGCGGAGACTTAATCCAAAAAGAACTCCTCCAAGTAACCAACGTCAAATTCGTAGGCCGCGCTCCAAGAGGCAAAGAAATCGAAGAATGCAACTGCAAAGAAATCAACGAAGCAATCGAAGGCAAAATTGCAGTTTCTGAACTCAAAGAAGGCGTCAACAAACCCCAACCAGTTCCAACAACACCAGCACCCAAAAAGATCACACCTCCAACCCCGCCAATGCCCGAACGCCAAAAAATCTCTGTCCCAGAAGCCGTTAGCCAAGCCGCCAAAGCTCTAGTAGGGACACTCGAAGCAGTGCTCTTAAACGAAAAACTGGAATTAATTGAACATCTACCGGTAAGTCAACTCGCAGAAAAACTCCAACAGGTAAACGATGTAAACACAATCGTTTTTGACGGTATAATCACACAACGCATCGTCGACATCGCAGCTGACAAAAGCATCAAACGCATTGTTGCCTCACGCATATCTGAAGCAGTTAAACCAGCGCTCAACGTGGAATTAATAACATTCCAAAACGCCATACCCCCAACCTAAACAACCTTCTTTTCTTTTATTACTTCATCCTTTTCCAATACGATACCAAAGAGTACCAAGCGATACAATAGCGTTTAACGCTTGAACGGCAAGCAAAAACTCTATGAATACAAAACATGCATTGCTCGGATTTATCAGGCGTTTCGAAAGCCTTATCCGTGGCTCGAGGTTTACCTATAGTGGATTTTGTGGTGTTTTAACATGAGTTATAAGGTGCAATTAATTAGCCCCCAAGAAAAAGATCATCTTTTTGAAAGTTATGCGCCTCGACTGCTCTACACAAGCAAAGCCGATATCTACGGTTGTTGCATTAAGCTTTTAACGCATTCTTGTCAGATAACCTGAACTCTCAGCAGAATTGAGATATACCAGCACTTAATTAATACCCAAAATATCTATCTTTTGAAAACCACACAACACACAAACCAAAACAAAAACAAAAAAACCACAACAAAAACA
>WQVG01000041.1 GCA_009781675.1 Candidatus Bathycorpusculum acetigenes
AAACCTCGGGTTGGACCTACTTTCTTTGTCTTAGGCAACTTTTTCACCAGTTGAGTTTTTTGCGCAGTTCTGCGGCTTTGTCCAGAGCAATCTTTGATGCTTCTAAAATCTGTTGCGGTGTAAAAAAGCTTGAGCCGCCTTTCTGAACGGCACAAATGTTGCCATCTTCGTTGATTGCAAATGTTATACGTGAGTCCATGACTGATTCTTCTTCTAGTCCGGGGTCGATGATGAGTTTGTTGTTTATTTTGCCGATGGTAACTGTAATGGGGTGGCTCTTCATCGGTAGGGGTGTGTAGCCTTGTTTGATTTTGAGTTCGCCGTCTTTGAGTTCATAGTTTGGCATTTTAGTGTTCATCAGTGCCGCCATAGAGGCCATTGCCGATGCATCGATGAGGTTTCCATCGTGATTTAGGACATAGATGTCGACGAATACGACAAAGACTTTCTTTCCGGGTTCAATGCATAGTTTTTCGGTGTTGATAGCGTGAGACTCTCTTATTCCTCTGTCAACGACACGTGCGAGTTCGATGCTTTTTTCATCAGGTGGACCGGGTTCAAAGTCGGGGTGTGCAAGTGGCACGAGTTCGGCGTTGACGGTCATGACACCATCGTTTGGGGTATCGGGGAATGGTTCACCGGTTTCAACTTTAACACCGACGAGAATTTCGGTTTTACCTAGAAAAACTCGGGCGGAACCTTCGGCTTTTTCGATTATACCTTGTTCGATTTTGATTTCTCTTGTGTCGATCAATCCGCGATCGTCAAGACGTTTGCCTTTCTCGATAAATTGTTCTATATGTTTTAGTTTAACTTTAGTTACAAGGGAGGACATTACTCTTCAATCTCCTTAACAACCATGTACTTTGTTTTTAATGCTTCTTTTTGCATCACATAGATTTTTTTGCATCCTTCCATGGCCATGTTGACTGCTTGTTCGAATTCATCAGGTGACAAGATACCGTCCATCTGGAGTAAAGTGATAGCGTTGAGGTTAGGCATGAATGCAACTGGAACATCTGCTGAGCCCAGTTTGTCTTCTGCATCATAGAGGTCAACAACCACGGTATCGTCAACTTTGCCTGCAGCGCATGCAACGACTAGGTCTTTCATGGGGACACCTGCGTCTGCAATTGCTAGAGCGGCAGCGGTAATGCTTGCACATCGGGTTCCGCCATCTGCCTGCAGGACTTCAACAAACACGTCTACACCGGTTCTTGGATAGAGTTCCAAGAACAATGCGGGTTCAAGGGATTCTTTTATGACCTTAGACAGTTCGACTTCACGACGTGACGGTGCAGGAGATTTGCGTTCCTGTACACTAAAGGGTGCCATGTGATAGCGGCATCTTAGAACCATACGGTCTGCTTGTGCTAGATGTTTGGGGTGCATTTCTCTTGGGCCAAATGCGGCGGCTAAAATTTTGTTTTTACCGTGCTCAATGTACGCTGAGCCGTCTGCGTTTGGAAGTACACCTACTTGAAGTTTAACGGAACGAAGCTCATCCGCTTTTCTTCCATCGCCACGGATGCCTTTTTTGTCTATCAGTTTATCTGATTTTTCATTCATTGTTGTGTTTCCTCTATAACTTGTTGTTTCTTTTCTTTCAATAACTGGGTAATGCGGTCAGTTAAGCCGCTGGTATGGGATTCTTCCTCGATTTTACGGATAACCATTATGGCGGTCTCTTCATTTTCGGGTGTTTTGCCGGTGACTAGGATTACGCCGTTGAGGCCCAAGATGATTTGGCAGTTAGTTTCCTGTTTAATCATCGATATCATGGAACCTTTGCGTCCGATGATGCGGGGAATCTTTGTGGGAGTTACTCTGAGGATTTGACCACGTGTAATTTTTCCCAAACCTGGTTCAGCAACTGTTAGTTGGGGGTCGTGTGCCCGGTCGTAGGATGCGATTTTAGCAACGATTAAGTCGCCTGCATTGAGAACTGCTGATAACTCATCGTTTTGAGGTTTAAAGGGTCTGCTCAGTACGTCTGAGGCACGCAGGAGTGCTGTGTAGGGTGCTTGGATGTCTACGGTCCAACCGTTGAATCCTACTTCGATGATTGTTCCGATGATGATGTCACCCGTTTTAGGCACATAAAAAGCCCTAAGTGCAACTACGTTGACTTTTTTGTTGTCGCTGTCTACGAGTCCAATCCTTGAGGCGTAGATCTTGCCGTTTTCCACATACGAGTTTTCGCCGGGTAAATAATCGCCTTCAGCGAGTAATTCTCCGGGTGTCACGAGTTGTTTTTTTTCAAAGAATGTTGGCATAAAATCAACCTTTTCTTCATAGTATTATTTAGATTATTTTTGCTTCTCCACTGCCCTTGGTCGCGTCGCCTAGTTTGTTTAGAAGCGAAGCGTATGAACCGGCAGGTAATTCTAGTTCACCATACCATGAGCCGTCTCCGCGCCATTCTTCACGGTTTATGGTGCCCAATGTTTTAACGGTACCATATGCTCTGACGGCGTATTGGCTAGGAATTTTAATGGCGACTTTGAGCTGCTCGACTTTTAACGGCAGAATTGGACGAAGGAGTTTTATGATATCTTTAGCCTGCTCTTCGATGGATTTGTAGGGGTCAATGGGATAGCGAATTTGATCCATAGCGTTTTCTATGCGCATTGGCGGATGAGGCAGGTTTGTTTTTGGATCAACTGCCTGCCGCGAAATAAAGTCGACTACTTGTCTTCGTTTATCCTCGACCATCTTTCTTCTTTGGTCGGTTGTAAGCTGGAGAGTGCCCTTTTTTAATATTTCATCTGCAATCTTGAGCGAGTCCACCGTTTTGAACGCTTTTTTCATTACTTCTTCAGAAACTTTGGTACCCTTGTTTGCATCGCTAAAAATTGTTTCAGCGGCTAAAACCTCCGTTATTGAGGAGATTTTACCGTTGCGGTACTCTAGGGCTTTGTTGGGTTTAACTAAGATTTCAAAGTGTTCGTTTTCTCTGGTTAAGCGTGCGATGGTGAACTTTTCGCTCATACCATGTCACTTGCTTGAACCCAGCTCTTTAATGTAGTCTTCCACTGTGTTGTCGTTTAGCATTTCCATTTTCTTTGTAGCTGCGGGGATAACTGAAATTTTGATTCTGGGCGGCAACTGACGAGCCTCAAGCGCTTTAACAAGGCATTTAACCGCCAGCTTTATGGTATTGTCTAAGCTAAGGTCTTCTTTGTATTCTTCTTTTAGTATGTTTATAACTGTATCTCTGCCTGCACCTAGAGCGGTAGCTTTAACTCCACGGTATGTCCCACTGGGATGAGTTGCAAACACACGTGAACCGGTCTTGTCGACGCCGCCAAAAATCAGCGAAACACCAAAAGGCCGCACACCTGCATGCTGAGTGTACATTTGCTGGATATCACAGATACGTTTAGTTACAACCTCGATGTCGATAGGATCATCATAGGTCAATTTATTGCTCTGCGCATAGACACGCGCTTGATCGATTAAAACACGAGCATCAGAACTCAAACCAACGATAGCTGCTCCAACGTGATCGTCTACTCGGAAAATTTTCCATGAATACCCTGCTTCTTCGAGGACCTCGATGTTTTCCTCTGACCCCAGAACTACTCCAGCTGAGGTTTGGATGCCCAAAATCGTGGCACCCCGGTTGACAAGTTCCATTGCGTATTCAACTTGGAAAAGCCGACCATCAGGCGAGAAAACAGTTATTGCACGGTCATATGCTCCTGGTGCTGCAAATACAGACATAACGTATTAACCTCACTTAACTCTATTGACTTTTTCACAGTCTCATATAATAACTATACTAAAAACCTTCCTATAAAAATAAAACCCGAAAAACGCCAAAAAACCCTAAAAAGGCGACGTTAAACACCACAAAAACTGCCGTTTGATACAAGTTATTAGCAACCCGCCGTTTTTTCAACAACCAATAGTCAACTTGATTGCTACATTTACTAACGACTTAACACACCCACAAACACCAACCATTCACCGCATTAAACGGTCTATAAACACCATGTAAAACACTTAACAGCGATATTGTAGCATCTGCCGTCTACAAATATATGCAGTTTAATTGATTACAAGGAGTTAACTTGCTTTCTTTTGTTTTAGGCGCGGTTTATATCATCAGTTAAGGCGCTGAATTTTTGTTTTAAACCAATTGATGAGTAGTTCGATTTGTGGATATAAAGTTAATACAACAAATCAGGGGCGACAATAGAACTGAAGTTAGGTGACTCAACACAATAAAAGGAGCAGTTGAAACGCCAAGAATATAAATTTTGAAGTTTATACAAAATGAACAGTTTATATTTTTATCCAAGCCATAACAGGTGTACAAAACGTACCTGTGTGCTAATTGGTGAAAGTTACGGGAAAATAGTTGGGTATCTAAAAGAGTAGGTGAATATCTATCAGACACTCCAGGGGTTTTTTCAACATGTATCTATCTTAGACAGTCGTGATTTGGCAGGTTATTTTTTTCGTCTCTTTTTGAGATAAAGGAATAACACAACAGCGACAATGACAGCAATTAGGACAAATAAAACACCTATGAACACACTTGAGCTTGGACTAAGTTGTGAACTGGAAAATAGTTTTCCGTTTGTGTAGCTGATGTCGTAGTTGTTGTAGCCTTGTGTGTAGGGGGTGGTCCATGTGATTTTTTTGCCTATGTGCGTGTTGTATAGTTCATCGTCGGCATGGTCTCGGTTGTATGATGCTGAGGCTTGATTATCTGAGAATACCACCCCATCAAAAACATAGAGATCATCGAGATTTTTAACATAAATTCCGCCGCCATTGTCTGATGCGTTATTGTTAGAGATCATACCGCCAGATAAGCGCACCACACCGTTTTCGTTGTGCATACCGCCTCCGTTTAGGGCGCTGTTACCTGAGATTGCCCCATCAGTCATGTGGAAACTACCGCCGACAAGAGCAATGCCGCCACCGCCAGTGAGATCATTTGTAGCTATATTATTAGATATTTCACCACCAGACATAGTAAAACTTGCGTAGTTCTCTTTGCTGTCACCGCTGGCTACGCCGCCGCCTCTGCTGGCTGTGTTTTTGGTAATCGTTCCGCCAGTTAAACTAAAGCTACCGCCGTTGTACACGCCGCCACCATAATCTGCTGTGTTAGCTGAAATTTTGCCTCCAGATAAAGTGAAGCGCCCCCTATTGGATACCCCACCGCCCTGATTGGCGATGTTACCCGAAATCTCGCCTCCAGACATTGTTAGTGTGCCGCCGGATTTGACAGTTACTCCGGTGCCGGTGGCACCACTTGTATGGGTTACGATAATACCTGCAAGTTCCAATATTCCGCCATCCTCAACTGTAAGAGTGTCTGCGCCAGATGCCCCAATCAGCCTAAAAAGTCCGTCATTTCCTCTGCTTTTTAGGGTAATATTTTTGTCCGTTGCAATAACAAGTGGAGCGTTAAGTTGGATATCTGTACCAATAGCGATAACAGTTGACCCCACAGCCCGATTAACAGCTACTCTAAGCGAGTTCTCATTTTCAACAAGCTCAGCAACTTCCAAAGGAAAGCTCTCAGCACGTGACGTCAACACACAACCAGATAATAAAGAACCCAACAATATAAGCAACAAGGAAACAACAAACAAAGTTTGAGGATAATTGTTTAATTTGAACGGGGATTTTTTAATATTAATATTCATACTATGCCCTCATACAATATAGCACTAAATTGGCAGTCATACATATAAGCGATATCGTATGAAAGTTGACTACTATAATATGAATTGCCATATGAAGTCTATGAATGGGGGGTTTGTATGTTATTTAGGCTTTCCATTGTTTTAGGGCAAAGGCGAGTTCGCGGTGATTTTTAGCATAATCGGTTAGTGAGCGCAGTTCTAGAGTGGCTTCGACAGCTTGGCGCATTGCTTTTGCGCCTGCAGTGGTACCTTCAGGGTGTCCATGGATGCCGCCGCCGGCCTGCAGTATTACATCATTGCCAAACGTTTCCATCAGTTTGGGTACAAGACGCGGATGTAGTCCACCGCTGGCAACGGGTAGTATGGGTTTGAGTCCGCCGGATTTGCTTGTGCAGGCTTCGATGTTTTCGAGCACCGTGGTTTTGTTTTCTGACATTTTGCCAACGGCTGTGCCAACGTGGAGTTGGTCAACGCCTATGATGCGTGCGATGGTTGTGATGGGTTTCATGGCGATGCCGTGTGTGGGGTTTTTGGTGAAGGCTGCGTGTCCGGCGCGGTGGGCGTGGATAGCGAGTTTGAATTTTTGGCTACGCAGGGTTTGAAGTGCGGACCAGCCGCAGGTGAGGATATCGATCATGATGTATTCTCCGCCTTGGGCCTCGACTGCTTTGGCACGTTTGAGCATTGTTTTGGTGTCGGCGGTGATGTTTATGAGGTATGCTTTACGTTCATCTGTTTGGGATTGGGCTTTGTCGCGTGCTTCTATGGTTTTGGTGAGGCGGTCGGAGAAGGGGTTGAATTTTTGGTTGCTGAGGTTTTCATCGTCTTTGACTATATCGCATCCGCCTATCCATGCGTCGTATGCGGTTTTGGAGTGATCGGTTGTGTTTAAACCCAGTTTGGGTTTGATGATGGTGCCGATTAGAGGACGTTTTTGGATTTTGAGGAGTTTGCGAATGCCGTCTACTCCGAATTGTGGGCCGTCAAAACTTGTGATGATGGATTTGGGGAATTCGATATCGAGTAGGCGTAGGTTTTTTAGTGTTTTTAGGCCAAATACGTTGCCAGCGATGCTGCTTAGGATGTTTGGCATGTTGTTGCTTTCGAAGAGCTCGGCGGGGTAGGCGATTTTGATAGTGTTGTTTTTGATGCTGTAGACGTGGGCGGATAGTTTTTTGATGTAGGGTTTTTCTGTGGTGAGTTCTGTCCATGTGCCGATGCTGCTTTCTGCAGCGACTCCGCCGGCGGCTTCTTCTAGGCTTATACCTTCGGGTTCAACATGGAAGGTACAGATTAGATCTGATGCTTTGGGCTTGTAGGTTAATTCGATAAAGTCAAGGTACTTCAATGCTTGTTCCTTCGGCTAATTTAGCGTATAATCCTTAAAAACTTTAACTACCGAGTCTGTAATCAGTGTTTGAGTTGCATTTATACGCCTAACATAGCGGTACCCGTAGTACCAACAAAGGGTTCACTTCGGGATATGATGACTGTCAAAACAAAGAAAACTTAGAAAAATGCCTTCCAACCAACTGCAGACACTACTATAAATGCGAGCTTGAAATTTTAGACAATATTGAAGCTTTAAAGAACCTGAAACCCGTAATCAAGACAAATTAAACTCCTAAAATTACCCACACAGCAACAAGACTAACCCTGCACTCACTACGCACTCTTTTTTTGTCTTGCAGTTTTTCTTGTATAGATAAGTGCAATAATCAACACTGGCAAAGTAGTGCATAGAACAATCACTAAAATAAACTCAGTCAAGGGAAGCTGTATTATTAGCTCAGGTTGCGGTTCGATTTGATTAGTTGAAGTTTGGCTTGGAATGTGATTTGGTTGACTTTGTGTTCCATCAGTTAAATCTTGTCCAAAACTAACTGTTTTTGTGTTACTCCAACTACTCTCTGCACACAAAGTTTTTACCCAACTCTCTAGGGGACCTGGTCCAGGCGGGACTTGTACCCATTCTTGTGCTTGTACTTGAAACTCTGCTTGGCCTACTGAAGGGAAATAGTAACTGTCATAGGGCATATTTTCGGGACTTGGAAGAGAGAGTATTTTAGTTGTTAACGGAGAAATGGGATCGGGATCAAATAGCTCTGTGATAGTGTTCCATTCATTTGAGAAGGCTCCTTTCATTCGTATTAAATAATGTTGATAACAACTAGGATTATCCCGGAAAGCATTTTTTCTGTCAATTACAAATGTCAGGGTTCTGTTGTTTACATGATATGCAGGGTTCTCCACGGATTTGCCTGTAAATGGATCTGTGGTTGTGCTTGCAGGAACATCATAGGAGCGATCATCGTAGGTGACAGAAACTAACGTGGGTGCAGGAAGCTTATCTACCGAGTCAGCCTGCACAACACCAATACAGACTATGTTTGTAAAAAGTAATGTGCAGACTAATAGGGCACATATGAAAGCACTAACTGTCTTTTCATATTCTGCCACCGTGTAGATATGGCTTTGTGTGAATATGTAGTTTACTCCCAGTAGATGATACTTTGCGCATTGGACACATAACCGATGCACCCAAAGAAAATGGTGTGGAAGCGTTTTTGTGGCCAAACTCGGTACACCGTCTGTAGAGAGGGGTTCTCTGAAGTTTATGCAGAAAAAACACTAAAGTGGAAGCGGTGCTGAAATTGGCGAATAACTAACACGTTGTTTGATCATAAAATCAGAAACGATGATAATAGACACGATTCCTGAAAAGACCGGTATATTAGAAAGCCTTCATGTTGGACGGATAGAACGCTAGTAGTATGTAGAATGATTTTGGCGGTAGTGCTTGGGTCGCAGGGCTCCTCCGATTAGACCGCCAATTGCTGAGACTATACCTGCAAGGATTGCAAGCAAAATGCCAATTAACCCAACTGCTAGACCTGCTAAGCCGCCGGTTAATGCACCCAAAGGTCCGGTTGTTAGTCCGCCGATGATGGCTAAACCAAAGATTGATAAAATGCCCAATATTATGCCGCCAAATATTCCTGCTAAAAAGCCTGCAATTAATCCGCGACCAGCGCCTCGGACAATCAAACCTGCAACGATTCCGCCTGCAAAGGCACCTATCAAGGTGCCTAAACCGGGGAGCAGAAACCCAAGAACAGCTGTTAGCAAAAATCCCACAAATGCACCTAACCATATGCTAGCCAAAAGTATTCACCTCAAAGACACACAGAGTAACGGTGCTGTTTAGGATTTGTTGGTGTAGATACACAACCACAGAAGAATCATCTTCGACTCAAAAGGCCTCCGATAAAACCGCCTATAATGGAAGCCACAGTAGCGACCACAGCAACTATGATGCTTAATGCAGTACCAGCAATGCCGCTGACTAACGCACCAATAAACCCCCAGTCGGATGGGGCATGGAGAGCAAAGCTGATTAAGGCAATAATAGCCAAAATAATAGCACTACCAATGCCTAATAGAAATCCTGCGAGAATCCCCCCGATTATGCTCCGCGTGATTAACCCAGCTACTATACCACCTAAGAAGGCGCCTATGATGTGTCCAGCTCCGGGAAGGATTATACCCATGACAACAGCTATCAAGAACCCAATTAATGCACCAAGACCAAGGCTACCCAAGGTTCCACTTCCAATCAACCGATTCTTAAACAAAAAGAGGATAAAAAGATTGTTATCTTGAATACGAGCGATTGACACGAGGACCAAGTAGCAGCCATAGCCACTCGGTGAATTCTTGGAGGTTCTTGGTTTGTATATGGATCTCGCCTGGACCAGTAATCTCTGTGACTAATCCTTCACCGCTTAGCAGGGTTTCTTTTAGGCCGCCTATTTTTTTAACTTTGTAGCGGCAGGATTCACTAAATGCCACAAGATGAAAGTTGTCTACGATCAAAGTTTGGTCTGCTTGAAGGATGTGAGTGTCGATGGCGCCAAATGTGTTAATAAAAAGAGGCCCATTACCGGTGGCTTTTATCATAAATACACCTTGTCCAAAGAGTCCTTTAGTAAAGCCTTCCCATTTGATGTCTAGATTTATGTCCTGCGTGGAGGCAAGGTAGGAGGATTTCTGGATAATATAGCCATGTCCAGATGTTACATCGAGTTGTTTAATATCGCCCACAGGTGCGGCTACAAAAGCGGCTTCTGCTGCACCGTTTTTGGCGGTGTAATCATTTACCCAGAAGGATTGGCCGCCGATGATGCTTAGGCCCAAGCTTCCCAGCAGGCTTTTTTCTCGTTTGCGAGTGTGAATTTCGAGGTTGGGTGTCATATAGGTTAAGGCGCCTGACTCGGCGGTTAGAGTTTCATCTTGGTCGAAGTTGGCTACCAGCATAGCGTAGGAAGGTTTGTATTTTATTTCAAACTTCATGTTTGCTCTCTCTTCTCAGGGTGCTTATCTATACCTGACTAATAAAATTTGATATAAATCGTAGAAACTACCAAGTTAATTCTGTATAGATCAAACCGAGTTTTAGATCTGAAAAAAGAAGAAGAGGCATCTTATGAGATGTTTGCTTTGAGATGTCTATGACCCGTGTATTTGTGGCCTTTGGAGCTTGAAATTTTGTTGTAAAATGCGGTAATTATAAAAAGATGTGTAAACAAACCTCAAAGGGTAAAATGGAAAATTCAAGGCAGAAAGATGGACATGGCTGGCACAGTCAAAACACTTTTAAAAAAAATTTTTAGTCTTGCATTGATTTTTAATGCACTCATCAGTATAACTACTGTTGCTGGCATCATCTATGGTTATTATCGCGCTTACCCCTATTGGCAACCCTATGCGCCATTTCTGCTTAGCGGTAGCCTGTTCTGGTTTGCGCTTGCTGCAGCGTTAATCAACATTTTTCACAGTGCAGCCATCGGTCGGGTTCTCCATATCAGTCGGTTCCTCTTCCACCACTATGTCTATGGCATTTTTGTGATAGTTATCACATCGGTTTATGTGATGCTTTTTACGCCTGTTTCGCTTCACGGGCTTTTCTTTGTGGATGATAGTTCAGTAGCGGTGAATGCGGGGCGAGTGTTTTTGCTGGGAGGAATCGCGTTATTGCTGGATGATTTGCCAGATGTTTCAAGACGTATGGAGGCAAACTTGAATTGGCTAAAAACCAAGGCCTGCCGAATAAAAAAGGTGCTGCATATATCTCAGTTTATAACAGGAATTTTTGCGTTTTACTGCAGTCTCTCTATGCTACTTTCAACACTCCAAAATAGCGCGCGTGCCCTGCCGAACTCTTTTGTTATCGTCAGTTTGTTTATAACAAGCATAACATCGTTTGCCTTAGTGAAACGCCGGTCGTGGCTCAACCTCACACCGCCTTCCTAACCGCTAAGATTTTTGTTTAGCCAACTCTTTTCCGATGGTTTCAAGCTGTGCACGTGAAAACCGTTTTGTGTCGCCTTGTGAGGTTAGGTAGTTGGGAAGTTGATGCAACTTGAGAACCGGTACGGAGGGGTTGTTTAGGTGAATCGATGCATAGCGGTTAGTTAGAACCACAATGCCTTCCACCCGAATTCCCAGAGAACGCAGGCCTGAAGAGCCCTCAATTATACGCTGTATTTTTTGGACATTACGCTTAACTTGACGACTAGGGCTTGAGTTAAAGTTACGTTTACCCCTGCGTTGCCATTCATCCCCACTACAGGTTATGTTACCATTCCAGTTTTTGGTTTCCAATACAAACACGCCGCCAGGCGCTAAAACTACATGATCTATGTCTCCACCGCCTTCACGTAGATACAGGTCATTTATGAGATAGTAATCATCACTTAGAGAACTGCTGAGGTGCTGAGCCACCTGTTTTTCACCGGCCCAACCACCACTAAAGATACGATACTTACGCAGGTAGTAGCAGAAAGCAATCAGGGGAACAACCAGAAAAATCAACAGTATCCAATTCAACAAATCCCACTCAAAATTAGAAACAGCCCGATACAGAACAACAAAAAGAATAACCAATAAAATGAAAACACACAAAACGGCCTTTGCTAGGTTCTTGCGGGTTTGATTTTTTAGGTAGTTACTTGATGCTTTAATCTTACGCATACTACACAGTGATTGACTATAGGCTATATTACTGTATGGGACGGGGACTAAAAGTTTCTTTGCAGTTATTTTATGGAACAGTATTGTAGAAGTATGAGGGATAAACACAAAGTTAGGCGGGTGGTGGCATGCACAGTTAGGGCAACGGCACCTTACTATTGTCGGGTGGAGAAATATCCAACAACACACCACACAGACACTACTGGAGACAGCGGAATTGCTATCGCGTGGGATCTGTTGGTTTTTATCTATAGATGGAGTTCATTGCTTTGTGAATGCACGATATCTTGGATGTTAATAGTGGGATTGTGGTAGCGTTTGAATGCGGCGGTTTTTTTGCCGTACTGGATTGCTTTAGTGGGGCACCACTGGATACAGGCCATACAGCGTTCACATTTGTGGTGCCATACTGGATGTTGGTTGTCATTTAGGGTTATGTTGTTTACTGGACAGATGTTACTACATATGTTGCAGCCATTGCAGGTGTTGGTTGTGGTAAATTTTTTGTCGAAAGTTTCGATGTTTTTGTACATAAATAGGTAGTTTATGATTTTGCAGAGGTGTTTTACTTTTCGTTTTATGGGGTGAACCTCTTGTTTGGTGATGGTTTCGGCGGCGGTATTTACCTCAATTATAGCGGTGTCTATCAATTTTTGTGCTTTATCTATGGGAGGGGCGTCATATCTGGGGATGTAGTTTTCGGGCATCTTGATGCCTTTGCCGTAGGATAGGTGACTGCTCCTTTGTTTGAGGATGTCATCGAGCATGCCTAAGGTGTCTAGTTGGCTTCCTCCAAAGTTGGTGATAGCAAAGCAGTAAGTTTCGGGTTGTATCTGGAGGTTTTGGATAAATCGTTTAACTATTCGGGGTAAGCCGATGAAGTAGACTGGAAATATAAAGCCTATGGCGTGATTTTGTCCACCGATGGGTTGGTTTGGGGGTTGGGTGACCATGGATGTGATGGTGGTATTTTTTAGGTTTAAGGCGAGTTGGCGGGCAATTTGTAACGAGTTTCCCGTTGAGGTAAAGTAGTAGAGGGTGTATTGCATTGGGTTTCCCTGTGTTTTAGGGTTTGGATGTTTTTTCTGTTTTGGAGATTGGGGTTATTGTTTCTATGGGGTGTTTTTTGTGGTAGGGTTGTCGGATGTAGGCGTAGGCTTCTAGGGCCGCTGTGATGCCTTGTCCGACTGCGGTACCGACTTGTTTTATGGGGTGGTTGGTTATGTCGCCTGCGGTAAATACGCCTGGGAGGTTGGTTTGTTGGTGCAGGTTGGTTTTTATGTATCCGTGTTCGTCTATTTCGACTCCGCTGGCTGTTGCAAGTTGGCTATTGGGCGCTTCGCCTATTTGAACAAACACAGCATCTGTTTTTAGTTCTTGGGTCTGTTTGGTTTTGTTGTTTTTTAGGGTAACGGTGCGGACTTGTTTGTCGCCTTTTATTTCTTGGATTTCGGTGTTCCAAAGAATTTTGATGTTTGTTTTATTTGTGATGTCGTCTACAAGGGATTGTTCTGCTCGAAGGGTTTCTCGACGGTGGATAAGGGTTACTTGTGCAACTAAGTTTGAGAGGTATAGTGTGGTGATGGAGGCCGAGTTTCCTCCGCCGACCACCAAGACGTGTTTGCCTCTAAAGAAGGGGCCGTCGCAGACGCCGCAATAGCTCACGCCGCGTCCCCGGAACTCTTGCTCGCCTTTTACGCCGAGTTCTTTGTAGTGAGAACCTGTGGCGATGATTATGGCTTTGGCGTTGTATGTGGCTGTGGGTGTGGTTACAGTTTTGATTTCACCGTGGAGATTTAGGGCAGTTACGGTTTCGATTTCGTGGATGACTGCGCCAAATTTCTGTGCGTGATCGGCTATTTTTTGCGCCAGCTCTGCTCCGCTGATTTCTAAGAACCCCGGATAGTTAACGATGGTTGGGGCGTTAGTTATGGTTCCGCCCGCAATTTTTTCATCTAAAACTAGGGTTCCAAGCCCACTTCTTACAGTATAGAGGGCCGCAGATAGTCCTGCTGAGCCGGCACCTATGATTATGACATCCCAGGTTTCCATGTCAGACATCTCAGGAAATAGTGGGTTGAGTCGTTTAAGAATGGTTCGATTTAATGGGTCTTTTTGGGAACTGTAGAGCAAACTGTGAAATCGTACCCGAAAAGTATAATGTCATCTAGGTTTTCACTATTTTTGACTAGAACATATAACCAAAGAGAGTGGTGTGTGAATGGGAAAAATTACAGCAGCCATGATAAAAATTAATGTAATAGAGGATAATATGCACAATATTTCAATGTTAGAAAATTCACTTATATCAGAAGATAAAAATGCAAAGTTTAATGCAGATATTGAAAAATTAGAAGCAAAGATTGCAAAAGTCAGAGCGGCACAAAAAGAGTTCGCAAAACTAGATCAAGAACATGTGGATAAAATTTTTTCAGCAGCCGCAAATGCCGCATACCGAGAAAGCCTCCGCCTTGCTAAAGCAGCCGTTAGAGAAACCGGCATGGGCAGGGTAGAAGATAAAGACATAAAAAATCGGTTTGCCGCAGAGGAGATCTATAACTGTTATAGAAATACCAAAACTTGCGACTTTGTGGGAATGGATAAAAATGGTAACGCCGAATTTGCAGACCCTATAGGCGTTATTGCGGCCATCATCCCCACCACTAACCCAACATCTACAGCGATATTTAAAGCCCTACTCGCACTTAAAACGCGCAACGGCATGATAGTCAGCCCTCATCCACGTGCAAAAGACTGTACAATCGAGGCAGTAAAGATAGTACTTGACGATGCAGTGGCTGCAGGAGCACCAAAGGGGATTTTTGAGTGGCTGGATACGCCAAGCTTACCACTTATCAACGCACTTATGAAACGCACTGATGTAACACTTGCAACAGGCGGTCCAAGTATGGTAGAAGCAGCCTACTCCAGCAGCAAACCAGCTATTGGCGTAGGTCCGGGAAATACACCGGCCATCATCGATGATAGCGCTGACATTAATTTTGCTGTCAAATCAATCATTGAGTCTAAAACATTTGATAATGGAGTAATTTGTGCATCTGAACAATCAGTCATAGCCCTAAAGGACATATATGATAAAGTTGAGGAAAAATTCAGAAACAATAAATGTCATTTTTTAAACTCTGAGGAAAAAGAAAAAGTTAAGCAAATAATTATTAAAAATGGAATCCTAAACCCGGAGATAGTTGGGCAGTCGGCTGAAAAAATCGCAAAGTTAGCCGAAATAACTGTGGATAGAGGTACAAAAATTCTCATTGCCAAAGTGAACAGCACAGACCTTTCTGAGGAACCATTTGCGCGTGAAAAACTCTCCCCGGTGCTTGCTATGTACAAAGCTGAGAACTTTGAAGATGCACTTAGCAAGGCTGAAAAACTCATTGAGAGCGGCGGCTTGGGACATACTTCGGTGATATACTCCAATGACGCAACAAGGCTAGAAGAGTTTGCAAAAAGGATGAAAACTTGCCGGATGTTAGTAAACACTGCGGCCGCTCAAGGTGCAATAGGTGGCATCTACAACAAACTTTTACCATCTCTAACGCTTGGTTGTGGTCCTTCAGGTGGCAATTCTGTGTCTGGAAACATAGAAGTCAAACATTTACTGAATTTAAAAACACTTGCCTTACCTGATCTGAGTGCAGGACAAAAGTCAGATTTGACGCAACAGGAAAAGAATACGAATACAGATATAAAACAAAAAACGGCAACCTAAAAGACAACGAACTATATGGATGTAGACATGAAGTTTTAGTTTACGCAATGTTCAGCGTAAAACGTGGCTCTTTGTTTCCTTGCTGGTTGTACTATGGTAGGGGTATGTTTACTATGTCAGGCGACAAAATTTTGGGCAACATTGCCAATCAAGGTGGGAGTCTGTATATGGCGGGTATTGAGTTGTTTGGCGGCAAGATTGCGTAGAAACGGAGATACCGTTGCGTTGATTAAGAACAGCTCAAAGACACCCGCTGCGAATAGTATGAAATAAGAAATAAGCTAACATGTAGAAATAATATCGAACATTGACATATTCTGCATTTTTTAATAACACATAAATGGTTGCGGGAATCAACTACCTGCCTGTCTGCTATACATGACAGACAGGAAACAAAAATTTGATAAAAAGAACAAAGCGCCTTCGGCGCAAATTAATTAAAACTGCCAACTAGCATAATCAGCATCATCATC
>WQVG01000042.1 GCA_009781675.1 Candidatus Bathycorpusculum acetigenes
TTAAAATCTTCATTACTTAATTCTAAGGCTTTTTCATACCGATCCAAACTACCAAACACAGATTAAATCCTCTTTAAGCAAAACAAGCACAACCCAACTATTTATAAATACCGAGGAGGTCTACTGTATAGTCCTTCAATTATTGCCTGTTTGCATACGCAGTAAAGGGTTAAATTCACTGTTGTCCATTACCTCATGGAATATCTATGTCCATAGTCACCGATAAAATTGCAGACGCCCTCTATCTTTCAGGATGCCTAAAATTTGGTACCTTTAAAATAAAATCCGGAACAGTCAGCCCTTACTACATAGATCTTGCACGCGTGTTAGCCGCACCCAAACAGCTCGACATTATAGCTGAAGTTGCTGCCGAAAAGATCCGCCAAATCACTGCATCTGAGCCTATCGACAAGTTGGCTAGCATCGAACTCAAAGGCGCACTCATCGCACCAAGTATCGCCGTCAAACTTGATCTACCCTGTGTTATTGTGCGCAAAGAGGAAAAATCATATGGTGTTACAGGCAGAACCGCCGGTGCCGATATAACCCAAGGTAACAGGGTGCTCTTTTTTGATGATGTCATAAGCGAAGGGCTGTCTAAAATAGAAGGAATAAAACCGCTTGTAGCCTTGGGTGCATCTGTTAAGCATATGCTGGTTGTGGTAAACCGGGAGCACGGCGGTAAGGAAAACCTTGAAAGCCTCGGCTACCAAATCCATGCCTTAGCTAAAATCACCGACATAGTCACTTCACTGGTTGAACATGGACATATTTCAAAAGAAAACGCTTCCAATGTTCTTGATTACGTAAAAAATTTCAAAACAACACCAAACACTAACATATTACCCTAATGATTTTCAGCTAGACAAAAGTTACCGCTTAACCGTTTTGCCTTAGGCAAGAATACTGACTACTAAGTTGCCGGTATTGCATACAGCTATGAGTCAGGATAATGTTTTTTGAGTATGATTATTGTTTATCATACTTCATGACTTCATCGTTTATTATACAGAGCTCGATTCCTGCCTGTTTAAACATCTCTATGGTATCTGCATCGGCGTGGTAGCGTTTCTCACACACAACCCGTTTTATGCCAGCGTTAATTATCATCATGGCGCAGGTGCGGCAGGGGGTCATTTTACAAAACAAAGTAGCACCTTCCAAGGGGATTCCAAATCGTGCCGCTTGAAGAATGGCATTCTGCTCGGCATGAAGAGTGCGGACACAATGCATGCTTACCTCGCCATTGCCATTTGTCATCTGGCGTATGTCATGACCCGCATCAGAACAGTGTGGTAATCCAGCAGGAGCGCCGACATACCCTGTGGTCATGATACGTTTATCTTTAACTATAACACACCCACATCTGCCCCTGTCACAGGTTGCACGCGCAGCCACAGCTTCACACATATCTAAAAAGTATCGATCCCAATTAGGACGTAACTCAGACTGATTTGCCGCCATGTTGATACCTCAATTAAAAAAGGTTATCGAACGAATTAATAAATGGTATCTCGCCTGCACAGAGATTATTTTTGGAGGATATGAATTTCCCTGCCGATTTTGTGACGTTCATCTATCTCCACAAGTGACGCCATACCCATAAGCCGATCGTGCTCCGGCGCATCAGAACTAAACAACTCATCCGTAAAGACATAAACCCGCTTAAAACCAATCTCTCTGAGCTTCTCATCAATGGGCATCGTTATCGCCTCACGAGAGCGGGTACGGATAAACGGTGTAACCACAACTAGCCGTCCACTTGGCCTTAGCGCACGATAAGCTTCTTCTATAAACCCTAAAAACAGTGGCTCTAACTTCTCAATGATTCTCTGCGCATAGGCGCCCGTAGGAGTTTCACGGATTGCCGGACCCAAATCTGGCTCAGAAACAACACAATCAACACTTTCAACCCCTACCTTCTCAGCCAACCGCTCCACATCACCCTGCAAAACCCTAAAATCCGCCCCAGAAATGCCATACTCCTCTGTAAGCCACTCAAGATTCTCCTCTGATGCCTTAACACACCAAGAATTAACATCCATCCCAACAACGGTAGTATGCTCAAGTAGTGCTTCTTGGAGAATAGTGCCCACACCACAAAACGCATCAAGCAGAGTTTTTCCCTGTGTACAAGCCGACAAATTAACCATCATACGTGCTAGGCGTGGAGGCATACCAAAGATTGCCCGCTGATTTGGTTTATAGACATCTCTTTTTTGGAACTCAAAGGGATTGTGTACGGCAACGGTATTGGCGATCCAGGTTTGATTTTTGCCGATGCAGAGAAGCACTTCTGCTTGGTTTTCTATTAGGTTTTTTTTAAGCACTTCGATGTGACTGAGTTGGGCCTCACTGCGATCCTGTCCTGTGCCCATAAAATTTGATTTTTTGCCTTGGGCCATCAGTTTGCCTTTGATGGCGCTTCCGATGAAACGCTGAATTCTACCGCCCAATGGCTTTATTGCGTTGTCAGAGGTGTAGATGCTGATTCCAAAGAGCAGTTTATCAGGTGCTTTGGACATGCCTTCTAGTGCACTGCTGGCGGCGATGGTTTGAGTTGTCTGTTTTTGGGCTGGTTTATTTTTTTCAATGAATGCTTCTTTGAGAGTTTTTGATGGCAGGGTTGTTTTCACTTGTGCAATTTTTATGGTTCCGCCCAAATCATCGATGATTTGGGGATCAAGATATGTTTCAAAGCTTAGTGTGAAAAATTCAGTGGAAAAATAGTCGATTTTAAACTGAATGTTTCTTGCTTGGAAGTATGCGATAAGCTCTGCTAATGAAAGCACCCAGTTTTTGCCTGAAATAAAGATATATGTTGGCATTTGGGGAAAAAGAAGGTGAACTGCCTTATAAGCTGGTGATAAGCCCTGCTGTACTGGGTATTTTTTTAAGCAAATAGCGAAAAATAATTAATGGGACAGAAACACGTTTAAATAGAGCTGAGAATATTCGTTACTGCTTTAAGTATAATTACGAATGTTGCTGGAGATAAATAAATGCACGCAAGAAACTATCGACATGTAAAGAATCGCGCCTATACAAGGAAGGATTATGCAAGAGGTTTTCCACCGCCAAAAATTGTGAAATTTACTATGGGTGACACTAAAGCACAATTTGAAATTGAAGCTCAGCTTCTTGCTACTGCTCGTGTGCAAATCCGTCACAGCGCCTTAGAGGCTGCTCGTGTTGCGACAAACCGTATTTTGATGGGTAAACTCATAAACGATTACTATATGACGGTTCATACCTATCCTCATATTATCCTAAGAGAAAACAAGATGATCTTTGGTGCTCACGCAGACCGTCTCCAACAGGGCATGAGACGTAGTTTTGGTACAGCTGTTGGAACTGCTGCAAAAGTAGAAGTGGGCCAGCCCATAATTACTGTTCGGGCCAAGGCGGCTGCTTTGGAAACTGCTAAAGAATCTCTTAGAAGAGGTAGTGCCAAGCTTCCCATGCCTTGCAAGATAGTTATCACCAAGATTCAGCAAACTCCAAGTCAAACCGAGCAGGCTCAGCCGGAGTCGGAGAGCATTTGAGCGGCAAAGTGAGCGACAAAGAACACAAACTTGTTTTATTTTTTGATCATTTTACCAACGCCGATGTGTCTGTTGTCGGCGGCAAAAATGCAAGTCTTGGTGAGATGATTTCTGCGGGGCTACCGGTTCCTTTTGGTTTTGCAGTAACTGCTTACGCATATGAGCGCTATATTGTTGAGAAAAAACTTTCTGAGCAAATTTATAATATAATTAAAGAAACAGTTACAAATCCCAATGATCCTAAGCAGTATGATACGGCGTCGAAGTGTATTCGGAAGCTTATGGGGCAGACACCTATGCCCAAAGACATTGAGGATGCCATAAGAACTGCCTATATTGAGCTTAACAGACGTTTAGCGTTAAAGGATACCTTTGTTGCGGTCCGCTCAAGTGCAACGGCTGAGGATTTGCCGGATGCTTCGTTTGCGGGTCAGCAGGAAACTTATCTCAATGTGAAGGGTGCTGATGAGCTTATTGATAATGTTATCAAGTGTTGGAGTAGTCTTTTTACGCCTCGGGCTATTTTTTATCGTAATGAGAAGGGGTTTTCTCATGAGAAGGTTTTCATAAGTGTTGGCGTGCAAAAAATGGTTAATAGTCGTGCGGCTGGGGTAATGTTTACTATTAATCCTGTTTCGGGTAATAATGATGAAATAGTTATTGAAGGCAATTTTGGGTTGGGTGAGACCGTCGTAGCTGGGGCGGTTACTCCTGATAATTTTGTTGTTGATAAAAAATCTGTAAAGATAAAGGCCTGCAATATTGCCAAAAAAACAATTAAATATATTCGGGATCCCAAGTCGGGTAAAACAATCCATTTGGATGTTCCAGAAAACGAACAGAAATTGGTCTGTATTACTGATATTGAAATCGCATTCTTGACCAATCTAGCTAAACGTATTGAGGGCCATTATGGGCGGCCCATGGATATTGAGTGGGCCATTGACCAAGACCTTTCTTATCCTGATAATATGTTGCTGGTTCAAGCACGGCCCGAAACCGTGTTTGGATCAAAAAATACGGAGGAAACAAAGATGGAAGAAACCAAAGCTCAAAACTTAAAGATTGTCGTTCGAGGAATTTCTGCCGGTAGAAGAGGCTACGGTGCAGGTAAAGCCCAAGTTGTACTCAATCCCCAAGACGCAACTGAAAAGATGACCAAAGGTGATATTCTCGTCACCGGTATGACCGATCCTGACTTTGTTCCTTTCATGAAGATGGCTTCCGCTATAGTCACCGATAAAGGCGGTATCACCAGTCACGCAGCCATCGTCAGCCGTGAACTCAACATCCCCTGTGTAGTGGGAACTGAAACCGCCACACAAACCCTAAAAACAGGCCAAGAATACACCGTAGACTCCCGAAACGGCCTAATCTATGAAGGTATACTCGAACAGGTAGATACCGCTCCAACAAACATCTGCGCAGCAGTCCAAACAGCCGAAGCCGCACCTGTCACAGCAACAAAGATTTACATGAACCTCGGAACACCCGAGATGATCGAACAATACAAAAACCTACCCTTCGAAGGCATAGGTTTGATGCGTACCGAATTTATCATGGCAAGCGCCATAGGCAAACATCCCATGCTCTTTGTCGATAACAATGAAAGCCAAAAATTCGTTGACACATTTGCTGAAAACATTGCCCAAGTGGCCCGCGTTATCCAGCCAAAACCTGTTGTAGTTCGCTTCAGCGACTTTAAAACAAACGAGTACCGCGGCCTCAAAGGCGGCGAAACATATGAAATTAATGAAGAAAATCCCATGCTTGGCTGGAGAGGTTGTAGCCGCTACATTAGTGAATGGTACAACAAAGCTTTCCGATTAGAATGCCAAGCAATCAAAAAATGCCGCGATGAGTGGGGTCTTAAAAATGTTTACGTCATGCTCCCAATGGTTAGAACGCTCTGGGAAGCCAAAGCCGTTTTGGCGATCATGAAAGAAGAAGATCTAGAACGTAACAAAGACTTCAAAATCTGGTTCATGGCCGAAACACCCTCTATCGCTATTCTAGCAGATGAATTCAGCAAACTTGTCGACGGTTTTAGCATCGGTAGCAATGACATGACTCAGGGAGTCCTTATGATTGATCGCGACAGCGAACGCCTCGGACAAATGGGCTACTTTGACGAACGCGACCCCGCAGTCAAACGCATAATCGCACACCTCATCAAAACCGCACACGAAAACGGATGCACCGTTAGCATCTGCGGTGAAGGCCCCAGCAACCTACCCGACTTTGCCGAATTTCTCGTCAGAGTAGGCATTGACAGCATCTCCGTTAACAACGACGCCGTAATGGCAACCCGAAAACACGTCGCTCAAGTAGAACAAAAAATCATACTTGAACGCCTAGCAGAGCAAGCCGCACTCGCCGCAGGCAAACCAATCAAAAAACCCATCCCCGACTGGGAATGGAATCCATAAACACCAAATATTTGTCTTTTAATTTATTTTAGTCATGTTAGTGGATACTATGTTAGGGTTCAATTTTGAAGAGGATCGATTAAAACACGAAATCACTCGGTTGGGTGCTAGGCGTGTGTTGCTTCAGATGCCCCAGGGGCTTAAGCCTGCTGCTACTCAACTTGCTCAACTTGTGGAGTCTTGTGGTGCTCTCTCTTTTATCATGGTTGATCCCTGTTATGGGGCATGTGACATAGCCCAAAGCGAAGCTGAGCATCTAGGGGTTGATTTAATTGTACATTTTGGACACACCCAAATGGTTAATCAAACAAAAATTCCCACCCTCTACATAGAAACTCATGCCAACATCCAAATAACCTCCGCAGTTCAGCAGGCAATTCCTCTTCTTTTAGCTTACAACAAAATTGGATTAACAACTTCAATTCAGCATATAGAATCTCTCAACAGTGCAAAACAACTCCTAACCAACCATGGAAAAACAGTTCTTATCGGAGATGCAGGTCAACTTTGCTATGCAGGTCAACTTATCGGCTGTAACTACAGTAACGCTAAAACGATCGCCACAAAAGTTGATGCCTTTCTTTTTATCGGCGGCGGTATATTTCACGCTCTTGGTGTTGCTCTAAGCACAGACAAGCCAACAATCATCGCTGATCCCTACGACAACCGCGCCTACCCGATCACCGACCAAGCCCAGCGGTTGTTAAAGCAACGCTATGCAAACCTGCAGGCCGCTAAAGACGCAAAAACAGTCGGCATACTTGTTGGTCTAAAGCTGGGACAGAAACATCTCACCCAAGCCCTAGACGCTAAAGCTGCCGCCGAGAAGTCTGGTCGACTCGCAGTCTTGTTGGCTGGCAGAGAGCTTACCCCCGAGGCCCTCATGGATTTCCCCAACATTGATGCCTACATCAATACTGCCTGTCCACGCATCTCCCTTGACACTCCCAGCAAATTCCAAAAACCTACCCTGACCATAAACGAGTTTATGGTACTCTGCGGCGAAATCTCATGGATCGACATGCTCAAAAAAGGCTTATTCGAAAACTAGACTTGGAGCTCTTTGCCGCTTCTCTACAGTCCCAACCCAATCCCCAAGTCCAACTAGAACAATATACGACCCCTGAGGGGATAGTTGCCAATATGCTCTACCTAGCCGCCTACACCCATGACGATATACTCAACAAGTCCGTGCTGGATTTGGGTTGCGGCACAGGCCGATTGGGCTTAGCCGCAGCGTTTTTAGGTGCAACAGAAATCGTCGGAGTAGATATAGACTCAACTGCCATAAAAACCGCCCAAACCAACACCCAAAAAGCGGGGTTGTCTAAGTGTGTGCAATGGATCAACGGGGACATAGCCGCCATCCAAGGTCGCTTTGATACTGTGTTACAAAATCCCCCGTTTGGGGTACAAAACCGCAAAGCTGACCAGGCATTTTTGTTAAAAGCTCTCGAGACAGCAGATAAAATCTACTCCGTTCATAAACATCCCGAAATTGATGAACATTTAATAAAGATGCTAAAATCCAGCGGTAACTTCGTTCAGGTGCTGCCCTCTTCGTTTCTAGAGCATTTCATATCCAAATCCGGCGGCACTATAACTGCAGTCTATGCGATGCTTATGACTATCCCTAAAATGTTCGAGTTTCACCGTAAACTCAAACATGACTTCGTAATCGATCTATATGTTATAGAAAAACGCAGAAACTGAACCAAGAGATAGCCTTCTGACAGTACCTGTGCCGCTTTAGGTCCCGGGTTCAAAACCGAACTGTTTGTTTGAGAAAGGTTTATTGAGTAGAATAGAAACTAAACCTATGCGTTTATCGAATTAATTTACTATTTACGTAACGAAGATGAAACATCATGACATTAAAAGCTCCTGAACAAAAAAGTGGTCACCTAGTAATACCCGGCGAGCGTCTAGGAGTCATCGAAGAGTTCATTCCTGACTCAGGGACCTACGTCAAAGACGGCGTAATCTATTCAAAAATCGTGGGGCGAAGCCTCCTTGATCTGCAGAATCGTCGTGTTTCTGTCTACCCTGCTACTGACGCCGTAGTCGTGCCCAAAGTTGGTACAGTCGTCATTGGGCAAATCGGCAACGCGCAATCCGATAATGTTTTAGTAAAAATCTTCAGGGTCGGCAAAAAGAAAATCGCTGGTACTTTCGGTGGAATCCTCCACGTTAGTGATGTGTCCGATCGATACGTGGAATTGATGAGTGATGTGTGTAAACCCGGTGATATTATCCGGGCTAAAGTCATCAGTGAAAAAAACCAAGTTTTCCACCTATCAACTAATGATAAGACTCTAGGGGTTCTCTATGGCTTCTGTAGCCGAGACGGTACATTGCTAAACCAAGACCGTTATGACCTCAAATGTCCAAAATGTGGTAACGTTGAACGGCGCAAAATGGCTCCAGACTACGGTAAAGACTTCTATAGAGAGGGAAAAACAAGTGAAAGTTAAAGTGCTAAAAAAAGAAGAAAATGAACTTAAAATTGAACTCCAAGGCGGGAGCCATGGTATATGTAATCTCATTCAGAAACGTCTCCTTGAAGATGACCGTGTAGCCTTTGCAGGTTATGATGTGCCGCATCCACTAGCTTCCAGTCCCATAATATATCTACGCATGAAGGATAAAACCCAACCTGAGGTTGCTTTGATTGATGCAGTTGCGAAGGTGCGCAAGGTTAACGATGCCTTCGGCAAAGAACTAAATCGCGTACTCAAAGCTTAACCTTTTTTCCGACTTTGACAATATTCTTGTTTTCTCTTTGGCTACTTTTGTTTGGCCTCTACTCTTCCTTGTCTTTGATTTTGGTACTGACGATGTAGACTCTGTGGCCAATGTATCTCTTGGGCACATCGGCCTTAGCAGAGTTTCCAAGCGGCGCTAACTACACGCTCCAAAAAACGCTCCCCTCAACCTCAGACAACCAAAAACCTTCTTTACTCAACTCAACTTTTCTACCAATCAAATCACACAAGACTATTAGCTGATCGTGTATTGTTTGTGGTACAATATAGCAAATAAGCAGGTCATATGACACAAAAACCAAACCATTCAATGGATGGAAAATCACCAATGTGGATTCATATGGTTTAGGGCAACTTCAGCAAGTAGTTTAACAGACTCGGTACAAATCAAGTTGTTAAAATCGTTCAGGATAACTATTCTTGTTTCCATGCCGATCTATTTCGGAGAAGCTTTTCGATGTTACAGTAGCTCACCGTACCTCCGGACGAAAATTGTCTTGAACACCGTCACTAACACCATGTACAGTAAAACTGTTAGCAAAAGCCATGGGAAGAATGAAAGCGGTAATGCCGCAAAACCAATGGATGCGCCAAAACTAGTAAAGGGAATGATCGTTAGAGCTGTGATTCCAGTAAAGGTGAGCAACGTGAGTGGTAAGGACGCGCGGCTTTGTATAAACGGTATTTTTGGTGTACGGATCATATGGATAACAAGTGTTTGTGTCCACATAGACTCCACAAACCAGCCAGCATGAAAAACAGCGATAAACAGTACTATCGTGGTTGGATCGGTAATTTGATGGAACATCAACCCGCCAACAGCTGCAGGGCATATAACGAAATATAGCAACGCATAGGTCGTAATGTCAAATATTGAACTTGTTGGACCAATCCAGAGCATAAACTTGCCAATGGAGGAGGAGTCCCATTTTCTCGGTACAGCCAGGAATTCTTTGTCAACATTATCCCACGGAATCGCCGTACAGGACATGTCGTAAATCAAGTTAAGCAAAATCAAATGAATCGGTAGCATCGGCAGGAACGGCAAAAATGCACTGGCTACCAACACAGAAAACATATTTCCGAAATTAGAACTAGCCGTCATCTTGATATATTTAATCATGTTCGCATAAGTCTTGCGTCCTTCAATGATACCCCGCTCTAAAACCATCAAGTCTTTTTCCAACAAGATGACATCAGCGGATTCCTTTGCGATGTCCACAGCGGTATCAACTGAAATTCCCACATCAGATGCCTTCATTGCTGCTGCATCATTAATACCATCTCCCATGTAACCAACGCTGTGACCGTTGTTTCGCAAAACTGTAATAATTCTTGCTTTCTGCTGTGGTGAAAGTTTAGCAAACACACTCACCTCTTCAGCGACTTTACCTAACTCTTCATCAGTCATAGCATCCAAATCTGAGCCAAGTAATATACGGTCAACAGGGAGGCCTACTTGACGGCAAACACAACGCGTAACTTTATCATTATCTCCAGTTAAAATTTTCACGCCCACACCATATTCTCGCAGGGCTTTGATAGCATCAGCAGTAGATTCTTTTGGGGGGTCAAGAAACGCCAAATACCCCATCAACACCATATCTGATTCGTCAGCTACCGAAAACGCACCCACAGGAGACGGATTGTTTTTTTGCGCTACAGCAATAACCCGCATACCATCGGCGTTTAATTCCTCCACTTTCTGAAGTATATACTTCCTAATCTCGTCGGTTAGTGGTTCTACTTTTCCCTCATACTCAGCAAAGCGGCAAACAGACAACATTTCCTCAACCGCTCCCTTAGTAATCATCTGCGTCTTACCATTTGACACCACAACACTCATACGACGGCGCACAAAATCAAACGGTATTTCATCCACCTTTACGAATCTACTAGCAAGCCCGCGTAATTCCTCTACAGTGTCTTGTTCTTCTTGTACTCTTTGGATTATGGCAATGTCCATCAAATTTTTAAGTCCAGTCTGGTAGTAGCTGTTCAAGAAAGCGTGGCGCAACACGCGAACATCTTTCTGTCCGTGGATGTTGAGATGATAAAGCAAAACCACTTTATCTTGTGTTAAAGTTCCTGTTTTGTCGGTACATAGAATATCCATTGAACCAAGATTCTGAATTGCATTTAGATTCTTGATGATGGTTTTTTTCTTTGACATAGCTGTAGCGCCTTTGGCAAGACAGGTTGTAACAATCATGGGGAGCATTTCGGGTGTCAATCCTACAGCCACTGACAAGGCAAACAGGGTGGCTTCCATCCAGTCACCTTTGGTGAATCCGTTTACAAACAAAACGATAGGGACCATCACCAGCATAAAGCGGATTAGCAACCATGATACGGAGTTGACACCTTTTTCAAAACTGGTCTGTACAGGTTTGTCGCTGACGCTTTTTGCCATTTCGCCAAAGATAGTGTCGTCGCCTGTGGCTACAACAACGCCTCTTGCACTGCCGCTGATTACGTTTGAACCCATAAATGCAAGGTTGGGGATTTCAGTCAAAGCATCATGGCTACCCTGTATGGGGTTAGGGGTTTTTTCTACTGCTACACTTTCGCCGGTTAGTGCTGATTGGCTGATGAATAAGTCTTTGGCGTGGATGATTCGCATATCGGCAGGGATCATGTCTCCAGCTGCGAGATGTACGATGTCGCCAACAACAACATCTTCAAGAGATATTTCCTGATTTCCTATTTCCTGCCGTCGTACATTGGTAGTGGTCTTTATCATCTTTAACAGACTTTCAGCGGCACGATCGCTCCTTGTTTCCTGTAAGAACCGCAATATGCCTGAAACAAGTACCATTGTTGTGATGATTATGACTGCTACGAGGTCAGCTTCACCGGCCTTGGCTAAAATGATGTCTGTGAAAGCTGATACTACAGCTAACCCGATTAGGCTGGCGGTAAAGGGGTTGATAAAGGCTTTTGCAAGCCGACTCGGTAGTGAGACCTTCTTACCGCGTGTGACGACATTGTTGCCGTACTTGTTGCGGGAATTTTCCACAAGATCTTCGCTTAATCCTTCTGGTGTCGTTTCGAGTTTGTTTAAGAGATCTTGGTTTTCGGCGGCGGCAGCAAATTTTAACCTATCACTCACTTCATTGCGAAGGACCATTTCGGTGACGGTCTTTTTTGTTTCGGGGGGTTTATTTTTTATTTTACTCATAGACCTAGTCACCTATTTTTTAAATTACCTGTGAATTTGTAGATCTCAAACCAAACGATGCTACCAAACCCTGCCAAAAAACATACCAACAGGTTCAACGGCGACAAAGCTGAGAAGGCAAACAGACCAGCCAGCGGCGGCACATAAATCACCAGCAACAATGCAACTATTGCAAGCACCAAGATCTGCCAGAAAGCTTTGTTTGGCCTGCTAAAGATACCAACGATGGATTGACTCCATGACCGGTTAGTTATTATCAAAGCCAAATTTGTTATAACTATCGTTGCGAAGGCCATTGTACGAGCGGTATCGATACTTAAACCAGTTACAGTCGCATATTGATAAATTATTAGTACCAAAACCATCGCAACGATACCTTGGATTGCGGATAAGATGGCTGTTTTTCGGTTGAATAATCTACTAGAGGTTATGCTTCTTGGTTTGCGTTGCATAATATCTTCTTCTTCAGGTTCTGCTTCGAACACAGTTGTGCATGCAGGATCAATGATGAATTCTAAGAAGACTATGTGCACCGGTAACAAAATCAAGGGCCAGCCAAGCAACACAGGTAATACTGAGAGTCCAGCAATAGGTATGTGCACTGAAAAAATATAGGCTATGGCTTTCTTGAGGTTATCAAAGATTCTGCGTCCCATCTTTACGCCACCAACGATTGAAGCGAAATCATCATCTAGCAACACTATTGTGGCGGCTTCCCGGGTTACATCTGTACCACGCTCACCCATGGCGATGCCAATATTTGCTGATTTAAGAGCTGGCGCATCGTTAACGCCATCACCTGTCATTGCAACTATTTCGCCGTTCGCCTTAAAAGCGTCTACAATGCGAAGTTTCTGCTCGGGCACAACCCGTGCAAAGATGTTTACATTTCGGATACGCTCTTTTAGCTCCTCGTTAGTTAATTTTTCAAGTTCTGGACCTGTTATGATGTTTTCAGGGTTTTTCAAGCCAATTTGGCGACCAATTTTCTGCGCTGTTAGCGGATAATCACCCGTAATCATCACTACACGTATACCTGCGTTGTAGCATTCATTAACTGCCTCTGAAACGTTGGGTCTTACTGGATCGATGAAACCAATTAAACCTAAGAATCTGAATGCAAAGTCATGCTGTTCTTTTGGAAGGTCCCCTCCTGCTACTTTGAAGGAAACCTTGGCAACACCTAAGACACGTAGACCGTCTTTGGCCATTTTTTGAACATTATCAGAGATTTTTTTTGCTTCCGTCTCTTTTAGGTGGCATAAGTCGATTATGGCTTCAGGGGCACCTTTAGCGGCTATGACGTAGTCTGTACCATTGGGTGAGCCCCAAACGTTAGACATAGCTAACAATTTTTGAGATAAAGGGTATTCACGGATTAACTGCCAGTCACCATGGACATGCTCGGTTTTTGCGAATTCCCCGTCTACAAATCTGGTAATGGCTTTTTCCATAGGGTCAAAGGGGTCTTTTTTGCATGCAAGAACACTGAATTCGACGAGTTCATGGCAACATTCGGGTGGACTCTTGAGCGCCGAGTCTATATCTTGCATTTGACCATCTGCACAGAGTCGAGATACGGACATCTTGTTTAGTGTTAATGTGCCTGTCTTATCAACACACAATACAGTGGCTGAGCCCAAGTTTTCAATAGCGTGCGGCTGTTTAGTTAACACATTTTTCTTGGACAACCGCCATGCTCCGAGGGCTAAAAAGATTGTTAAAACGACTGGAAATTCTTCGGGTAGAATCGCCATTGCTAGCGTTACCCCTGCCAGTATGCCATCTATCCAATTCAGGCGTGTTAACCCATAAACAATGATGACCAAAGCACAGAGTGATAAACCAAAGATCGCAAAGTTGCGAACTAGAGTGGATACTTCCACTTTGAGTTTAGTTTCGTCGCGTTCAACCTGTTGGAGTTTCACGCCAATTTTGCCCATTTCCGCTTGAGTGCCCGTAGCTTTGACTATGGCTATGGCTTGGCCTTGGGTTATGAGTGTTCCAGAGTAGATATATGGTTGGTCATCTCCTCCTGGTTTCCAATGGCGCGTTTCTACTTTACCAATTGCTTTTCTAACAGGGAGTGATTCGCCGGTTAGAAGTGATTCATCAACCATTAGATTGTTGGCTGATAATAGCAACGCATCGGCTGGGACGCGATCGCCTTCCGCTAAAATAATAATGTCATCAGTTACTACTTCCCGTCCGGGGACTCTGAATTGTTTTCCATCCCTAATAACTAGGGCACGTGGGCTTGATAGATTTTTTAGAGCGTCTATGGAGTTTTCGGTTTTCCGTTCCTGAAAAACGGTTATGCCCATTACAACAATGACGAAACTCAATAAAACTAGGCCCTCTATGATGTCGTTTAAGAAAAAGTATATGCTAGCACTGGCTACTAGCAAAAGAAAGATTGGTTCTTTAATCACGCTTAATGCTATTTGAATACTGCTTCTTTTCTTAGATGTGGGTAACTCGTTGTAGCCGTCTTTTCTTAGTTTCTCTTGGGCTTCGTTGGAAGTAATTCCAGTTAACTCATCAACATCAATGCTGTGCAATCTAGGGGTATTCCTTTTTGTTGGGTAATTGCAATTCTGGGTTCCTTGAGGGCGGTATCTCTTTTTTGTTGTTGGAGCAATTGAAATTGGAAAAACCTTAAAGGGGTTTTGTCACTTTTATTTTTTGTTAGTGGTGAAAAAAGTGAATATCGGGGACCTTCAAAAGGCGCTTGAAACCATGGGCTTAACTGAATACGAAGCCAAAACATATGTCAGCCTAATCCAAAAAGGCACATCAAACGCAGGCAATCTAAGCAAAATAGCTGACATACCCCACTCTAAAATATATGAAGTTCTTAGTCGTCTTGAAAAAAAGAAGTTAGTGGAAGTCCAAAGGGGTCGTCCATTATTCTATAAAGCAATAAAACCTTCCATTGCATTAGAAAGAATAGAAACCAGGTTAAAAGATACTCTACAGAAAGAGTACGCTCAAAGAAAAAGCGACCTAGAAACCCTTTACTCAAAAAAGTTGGGGCAAATATCTCAGGCTAATAAAATGCTTGACGAATTGGATGATTTTTATGAAAAAAATGCAGATATTGAACCTTCAGAAGAATTCGTTTGGACAATCCGTGGAAAGGACAACTTAAACAAGCAAGCCAAAGAAATTATTCAAAGTGCATCCTTGGAGGTGCGGTTGATGATGCCTCTGGATGACTTTTCCGAGTTAATCCCAACAATAAAAACGACGTCTGCCAGAGGTGTCAACATACTGCTTGTAATCCATGAACTTACAGGAAGCGTACAGAAACTCAAAAGCGCAGTAAATATCTTCTATGACAAGTCACCGCTACATACAAACTGCGGAATGATTCTGGTGGATAACATTAAAGGGATGTTTATTTCAGAAAACTCTACGATTGGATTTAAAGTATCCAGTAAAAGCGTCTTGATGGTTCTCTACCAATTCTATCACCATGAACTTGAGGAGTCAACAAAAATGAACTGAACGCCCCCTCAACCTTTTTTATCTATGTTTGGGGTCATGAACTGGTGCAGTCGTTTTTTTGAGGGTGTTAACTAAATAACGTTTTTATGTTGGAGTGTGCTGTAAGATGGCGGTTTGGTCATGTTTTGCACAAAGTGTGGTAGTGAGAGGGTCTTTAGGTCTGGGTTTGTAAAAAGTGAACAACGTTACAAATGCAAAGAATGTAGTAGGCAATTTGTACCCACCCGGCAGCATGGAAAAAGCGAAACCGAAAAACTAACTGCAACCCTGCTCTACATAAACGGTTTATCCCTGCGCACCATAGCACGATTACTAAGTGTAACTGCCACAGCAATCCTAAAATGGATCAGACAA
>WQVG01000043.1 GCA_009781675.1 Candidatus Bathycorpusculum acetigenes
GTAATGATTTGATAACCATGCATAGACTCAACACTAAGGAACTGCAAAACTATAACATCAAGCAGACCCTTAGTAAGCTTGGTTGAAACCTCTTTTTGTGCACTTGCTTTAAACATATTTTCTCTCTTCCCCTTGCGAGTTTTGCTCAAGCGTTACAGTATACACGCATCAATATAAATTTTGCTTACCTATAGCAAAATTGCTACTCAAAAGCAAATTTATGCGATATAACAGCGTTGTTGGACCCACATATTGGAAAGAGCATACATTTTAACAGCAAAATTTGACAAACTGCATTTAAGTTTAAACTGTTTTTAACAAACTGCCAGATCCATCGCCCGGGGCGGTCCATGGAGGGGTATAGGGGGAATTGCGGGATTGTGCGCGGTATTTTGGGATCTTGTTGTTGAGTTTTAGTTGTATTTGGGAAGTGCTGGCGATAGGTGTTTGCTTTATAGATGATTTGTTGGTCGGTTGATGGTTGTTTGGTGTCAAGTGTTGTTGCTTTTGTTTTTTGATAGCATTTTCATAAAAGTATCTGATTATTTATTTCGAAAGACAGCATATTCCAGTTTTGAAATACCCCTTTAAATAGCGAGAGCACACCTGATTGCTTAACAATTTGGGACGATAAATCCAACATTGACAGGTGAATGTAATGAAAAATAAAATCAAATCAATCGCATCCATTATAATAATGCTTGCGCTTGTTGTCGGTTGTTTTGCATCACTACTGCAGACAACAAACGCAGCAGAAAACAAATACACCGCCTCATACGGCGACGTATACAGCGTTCATTTCGGTAACCGAGATGAACCGGTAGTAAGATTCGAACTACAAAACGACCAAGGCGATCCTATCGGTTACGCATACAGCATAACCACAGAGATCCACCCCTACAACGGAGCCACATACAAACCAGCCCCCGTAACTGACTATTTCAAAACTGATCAAGCACAACAAGTAATGGCCGCAATCACCTACATCACAAACAACTATGCCTGGATGGAAACCACTGACTTCGCCGGCTACCAACAAATAATACAACCTACCATCTGGAAAATAATCCACGGCATCGAAGTCACAGCTATCAAAAACACCAACGAAAAACAAATTATAGACATCCTTAACTCCATCCAAGACAACATCGACAACATACTCAAAGAATACAACACAGGCGTAACCCTACAAGGCACCAAAGGCACAGGCATTTCAAGCGCAGGATACACCGATTATGGCCCATTCCAAGTCTCCACAACCATACTAGGCAAAGTTGATTACAAACTAGCATTTACCTCAACCAGCAAAAACGCAACATTCGTTGACACAACCGGCAACACGATACACCAAGTTAAACCCGGTGAACAATTCTACGTCCGCGTAACCAACGACATAACCGGCGACATTGAATTCAATGTCTCACTCGCAACAACCCAATCAATCAACTACGTATATGACCTCAACTGCTTTGTCGACACCAAAGACGGCATAACACACCCACCCCTAGTCCAACCCCTATTCGAACCCCTCACAAACAGAGGCAACAAAAACCAAGAATTCGCCTACTCCGCCAACCACAGCTTCACCATAACTCCCACAACCCAGACTGAAAAAATCACAATAACAGCCATAAACTGGAATAACGGCCAAACAAACAACAAAGACGGCGCAAACGGTGGAGGCATCAACCAATTAACAGTCAAAAACATCATACTGAAGAACAATAAAAACTATGTAACCCCTACAAACTTTGAGGCGACAATCACTAAAACACCCAGCAAAAACGACAACACCGCAATCTACACTGTGGTTGAAAGAACCGTGACAAACAACGGAGCATACACAAAAGTCTATGACACAAAAATTGCTCTGTTCGAAAATAACGTTTGGAAAGTCTACAGCGGATCAATACCCCTTAACAACCCCGGTGGAAACGATAAAAACCTAAAAATAGACCTGACAAGAATCGCCTAAAAACAGAAGGTAAAAACCACCCTTCTTA
Organism: Candidatus Bathycorpusculum acetigenes; assembly: GCA_009781675.1. Taxonomy (GTDB): domain Archaea; phylum Thermoproteota; class Bathyarchaeia; order Bathyarchaeales; family Bathycorpusculaceae; genus Bathycorpusculum; species Bathycorpusculum acetigenes. The sequence continues at coordinate 2,004 of WQVG01000043.1, forward strand.
TTTTTTTATTGTTTTAGTAATTGGATATTTAGATAGACTATAACCAGAACTTGATGCGTTTGCCTATATATTTAGGTTTGAAATATTTCAAAAAGTTCACAGGCATTTTTAAGCCGTTTTGAGTGATTTTTGCTTGTTTGTTCTTTTGCTTGCTACACAGTAGAGCCAGATAGATTTGTAGTTTTTATTTATTCAGCCGTTTAAGTACTGGTCACGACACGATTGACAATGGCACAGCTATGTCACAACTATGGCACAATCAAAATTTAGAATTTAAACGCCAAATAGTAAACAGCAACAAAATCGCCCTCAAACAGGCAATCTATGGCACAAAATTGAGTTTCAGTCAAAAATCTGATGTGAATCAGGGCTACACCTAATTAGCTGTTGATTGTTAGGTAAATACGCGGTTTATATTGACATATATCAGAACAAATGTGATTGATCCAAAAACCCTTTAGCCTACCGTCAAAGCAGTGCATCATACATCTAGTATAGTTTAGAGCAACGCAGAAAAGGCGAGCACTCGCTGATGGGATTATTTGGTTTGTTGTTAGTTATGTTATAGGTCTATAGTTTCGTTTTCTGTTGGGATGCAGACGTTGGTTAGGTTTTTGATTTGTTCGCTGAGTTGCTCTGCTTGTTCGAGGTCACCATGGACTAGAACGGTTTGTTTGGGTTTGAGTTTGGTTATCATTTTGATAAGTTCAGTTTGGTCGGCGTGCCCTGAGAGTTCGATTTGTTTGACTTCAGCGTTGACGTGGATAATCTCTTCGGCCTCTGTTTTGAAGATTCCTTCTTCTTTTGCTTGCTTAAGAGGGCTGTCTGGCGGGAGGTATCCTGAAGTTAGGATGACGCAGTTATTTTTGTCGTGTGCCCACTCGGTGAGTAGACGGAGGCTTGCGCCTGCGTGTCCAAATCCCGAGGTGCATATGACCACTGCGGGCGATTCAATTTGGCTGGTTCGGTAGAGGTGTTTGACGTGGTGATAGTTGAAGGGGTGTTTTTGGCTTTTGATTTCTTTTGTGAATAGTTGTTTATTTTTGTTGAAGTATCCGTTTATGCGATGGGCTAGGTTTGAGATGGTATAGACGTGATAATTTGGCAGGATACCTCTTTGGATTGCGGTGTCTAGGCGTTTTGCCATTTCTTGGCTTCGATGGAAGGCAAAAGTGGGAATTAAGACATTACCTCGGCGTGCCATAACGGTTTGCATTTGCTCTAAGAATTGGTCGAGTAATTCGTGTCGGGGAGGCCTGACTTTGCCGCCGTATGTGGATTCGGTGATTAGTAGATCGGGTTTTTTGGGCAGAACCTCTAGTTTACAACCCTGTAAAATTTCGGTATTATGTAAACAGAAGTCGCCTGTGTATATGATTTTTTTGTTTTCAGCTTCGAGACTGGTTATTTTTGCTCCTGCGACATGTCCTGCGGGTTGTAGATTAACCTTCACACCGGGCAGAGCCACAGAATCACGGTTCCACCAGCAGTCTCGGACTTTTTCGGCATGACCATCATTGAATTCTAGGTTGCCTTTTTCTTGCTGAATTTTGACCATATCATGGAGAAGATCAACCGTTACCTCACAAGTTATATCTGAACCCACTAGGGTCGGGTTATTGTTTTTACATAGACTAAGCAAGTTGCCGGTATGATCTAGGTGAGCATGACTGATGAATACGGCATCAAAGTCTTTTGGAAGTTGTTTGGGTGTTTCATCGAGTTTCGAACCGTAATCTAAGGCTATCTTGGCGGAATCTGTTTCAACCGAGATGCATGAACCACCGACTTCTCTAGCTGCACCTAGAACCTGAATTTTCACTTTTCCTCGCTTCCCAATAATTCTGTTCTTTTCTCAAAACTGTTTGTAACACTTTTGGTTACCGCACAAACAGTAAACATTAATATTAAGATACTGGTGAATTAATTCGAGTTACTCATGTATTATAGCAACAATGAGAAAAAATTTATTACCACATTTGCTTCTACACTCGCTATTCAGGCTCTGAAAACTTTTTTCTAAAGAGAGAATAGTTTTCCAGCTATAAACGCGACAGAGTTTAATAATGCTCAAAATCTAACAATATCCAACAATTATCACTAGATGGGCGGCTTGGCGATTTTTTTTCCAGCAAGAGTCTTCATCCACTGCTTAAACTCATCTGATAGGGGATGATCATCAAAAAGTTGACGACGTTTAGATTCTAAGAAGACATTTTCTTGTCCTACATATTCTGCAGCCGTCATGATGTTGTGTCTGGATTTTTGGGCTTTAACGAAAACCGCCTCGAGTTTTGAATCCCAAAATTCATCCCGAAGAGTATGATGTTCTAAAATCACCATTGGTACCGCTTCCACAAGTTGCGTCAAATTCCGCAATCCCTGCTCTATCTGCGCTAGCTCCACACGAAACCCTGCAAGATATAGTGGTGGACCCCCTAACATAAGCAAATCGGGTTTAGCGGCCAAAATAAGTTCAGTTGTATGAATAGACATTGGACCCTGCACATCAGGCGCAAACAGGAACGTTTCATCAGCATAACCCACGTTTGCCATAATAACCCAGCCTAGCATACCGCCCTCTGTTCCATGTACCACCGCCTCTGAGAAGCTTAGTTTTGTGTTGCCAAAAGTAAAGGCTTTGCCGTCTGCAGTTTCCACTACCTTAGCGTGTCTACCACCAGTTTTCTGGAACATCCAAGCCCGTTGCCGCTGGCTTGCATTAATGTTTTTGTTTGGGTTCTTAATCAATACAGTTTTGTTTTGGTAGATTTGTCGAGCGGTTTTACTGTCATCTGTCCAGTTCACGATCCAATCCTCATAGCTAGGTGTGTGATGGTCAAAATGATAATGACTAATGGTGGTTACCGTGGCTTTGTCGGCGGCGTTTGCAATGACACTACGGAGGCGTTGGATGGTTTTGAATTCGATAGGATGTGGCGGCAGATTAAAACGGTAGGGGCACAACGAGATACCGGCATCCAGCAACACTGTAATGTCAGGAGTTTCAACGAACGTACACATAGAACGGACACCAAAACTCTCCGATGCCAAAGGCGTAACTTTAATTTTGTTTAGCGGACTATTTGGCTTGACATGCACAAACCGTATCTCCTGTAGTCACTTTAAGGACACATCGACATTTAATAACACATTCCAACTGGATAGATAAAGCGTTGACACCAATTTCGTAACATCGTAGGTAGCGAAATAATACTGCAATGAAGATCTGACGGTACAAGCAAAGTTTAGCTTGCTAACGACTTTACCAAAAAACCTCCAAGGCATACGGCAGTCATCAAGAAACAAGACCATACAAACGTGCTGTTGGTGTAGAATCAGCAAGTAAGTATACTTTGGCGCTAAATTTGCATACGCATGCTGGTTGCAACTATCAGGATGAAGGCATAATCAATATTTATGCGTCTGCTTAGGTTTTTTTATGAAGCGGGTTATTCTCATCACTGGTACGCCCGGTGTGGGCAAAACCACAACCGCCAGAGTATTAGCAGTGAAACTCGGTGCCATCTGTATCAACTTGACTGATTACGCTAAAACTCACGGATTAACGTTGGGTGAAGACAAAGAACGCCAAACAAGCATAGTGGACGAGAAAGCCATGTACAAAAGCCTCAGCAAATCCATAAGCGCTACTGAGACAGACATTATTATCGACGGGCACTATGCCGCCGCCGTCACTCCCGCTGAGTTTGTTACGCATGTTTTTGTTTTGCGTCGAAACCCCGCTGAACTCAAAGAACAGATGCAACACTGTGGTTTTAGCGAAGCAAAAATCAATGAAAACCTCTCCGCTGAAATTCTGGATAGTTGTCTAATTGAAGCCTTACAGAATCAACAAGACAAAGTCTGCGAACTCGACGTTTCTGGACAGACAACAGATGATATAGTGGAGGTTATGCTAAAAGTTTTAAACAACACCAGAAAATGCTACAGTGGATTTGTTGATTGGTTAGGTATGCTAGAACGCGAGAACATAACAGATAAATATCTTAGTTAACGAAAACTACCGATTTTCTGTTTAGTGAGTAGACTAATCTTGCGGCGATTACTATACGATTTGGCATGATCACTAAATTTCTCACCTATCATTATGGGCGTACTGAGTTCAACGTCTTCGGATGCCGTGTCGAGGTTTATGATAACGTTGACACCTATAGTACGGTTCCAGTCACGTATCCACACACCCTGCTCAGAGCGTCCCTTCTGTACGATGAGATCGAAGTGCCGGAGGACCCCACTGTTGCCTTCCAGCATCACATTTTCACTGTTAACCTTGTAACCTTCTTTTTTAAAGTATACAATCGCCAGATCCATCAGAGGCGACCGCTGCTTGGTCTGCTCTTCTGCACTCATGCTAATCCCTAATCCCAACTAACACTTAACTATCTTGATGTGGAAAAGCCTTTCGGTGAAGCTTTACACGGACTTGTTTTCTTACGCCGACATTTATGCTTGGTTAGTGTAGCGGACAAATCGTTTGGTCTTTTGAAGCAGAGACATTAAACGTTGCTGACGTTTACAACTGAGTATTTGATCCAGCCATAAGAACCAAGTTTTAAGATATCGTCTAATGTTGCAGTGATTGTTGTTTCAAAGTTTTGATTTGAAACTCATTTCGCTATGTATTCATAAAGGTTTTTTGGGAAGAGATATTATGTTGATATGCAGATTGAAGAGGACAGGTAAAGCTTTCGGAAGCAAAACCAAATGGCACCAACACTCATTATGAAATGTACCAAATGTGGCGGTTATATGCTCAGTGCTAAAACGCAGAAAACAAAAATATGTCCTTACTGCGGCGCAAACATAAATCTCCAGCGTGCCCAGCGTATTGCAAGCGCAGATAGCGCATCGGAGGCCTCAGAAATATTGCGTAAACTCAAAAGTGAACGGGGCTTTGACCGCAAAGTCTAACGTAACTGCTGTAATAACTCGCATGCTTTACACAAATTGAGCGCTGAGGGTTCGCCACATTCAACACAGACTTTGAAGGCATCTTTGTGTATGGTTTCTTCGATAGCTGGACGCAACTTTTCCATAGCACGAAAAACAGTGAATTTGGTTCCGGTATGTTTTTCCTCCATGCGATTGAGCATACCGCGTACATCGTTGCGCAGGGCTTGTGAGGCGTATGGACAGGGTGTGTCTTGGAATGCGATGTTTTTGATGTATGCATAGAGAGCACTCTCTTTTTCGAGAATTTCGCAGAAAGGTTTTATTTTTTGTACAAACATCGGATGAACTTTGTCGCTCACGGGCTTTTCTTTAGCAAGCCGTGCGATATCACCACGTAGAATGTTCATTAATACTGTTTGGGCTTCGTCGTCAAGTGTGTGCGCGGTTGCAACTTTATCTGCTTTAACTGCTCGGGCACCTGCGTTTATGGCCCTGCGGCGCAACACACCACAGTAAGCACATGCTGTTAACTTGGTTTGTCCTCTTTGGTTAGCTTGTTCTATGATTTCGTCAAGGCTAAAGCCGTAGAGCTCCTTAAATGAGACAATGTGATGGGGAATACCGAGTTTTTTACAATTAACAACAGCAATATCCAGTGCTTCGTCTCGATATCCTTTAATACCCTCATCTACGGTGACAGCTGTCAGAGTAGTTTTGGGTCGGAATTTGTGCAGTTTTGCCAATATATAAAGAAGGGCTAAGCTGTCTTTGCCACCGCTAACTGCTACCGCCAAATGGTCATCGAATTGGAGCATATGACAACGGGTTATGGTAGTTCGGACTTTGGCTTCGATTGATTGTGCAAAACATTTTTTGCATAGACACTCACCAGAATATGCCCTGAAGTAGAATGCATCGTTATGTCTACAGCAGGTACAAATTAACGGTGCCATCCAATATCACAGCTATTGTTGATGCATTACTAAATATAAGTTGTCTTAGTCATGCACTCTATGATAATCTCAGAAAAACCTTGTATGCCTTTAGGGCTACTTGGGACACATGTAGCTACAATGTATAATCGGTTTGAATATAATTTTGATTTCGGAGTTAACCGCTAAAGTTAAAGCCAACCCAACAAATAACATAAAACACGTCCGCTTTAGTGGGGCTTTCGGCTAGCATGGTCTAGGCTTGTAGCCTCGGGCGCTATAGACCCCGGTTCAAATCCGGGAAGCCCCACCAGTAAATTCTTTGAGTCCTATTGAACGCACAGTTTCTTAGTAAACGCAATGCCTCAAGTATCAGAGAAACAGCCAGTAACATAGCAAAGAGTTAAACATCGGTTTTTGCTCTCAGTTTGCCAAATCCTAAGGCCGCTTTTATCAAGTTTTCCAACACTCCAAAATCACTATGTTGCACCGTTACTTCTGCCAATTTTTGGTAATTACCGTACTTAGCTTGAGCTACATACGGTTCAAATTCATCCTCCAAGATGCTCTGGGTCATTATCGGTTTCCCGTCCAGCAATCTGAGGTTGCAACCAAGACAGTATTCAAAATCAAATTCCATTCGTCTGTTCTTAGAGTTGCCCTCACCAAAGTAGTTGATATCTGTTGCTAACTTGGCAAATACTACATCATCGAATTCCACAAATGTCATGCGCGTTTTTTTGATTTCATGTTTATGGGCCAACATATTACATCACCGTTTTGAAGTGACTATCGAAGAGAGGATGGTGATATGATCACAACGTCACTCTTTAGTTTGCTGAGTCAGCATAAAAGAGTTACTGGGGTAATATAGGCGCGAGGTAGCTTACAATAGCTGGAGATGGGTACCCCTTTGTTTTGTGCAATTTTGCTTTGGGTTAACGGTTTTTGGTTTTCTCATAGGCATTGGTTATGCCTTCACTTGTTAACGTTCCCGTCACTTTATTGGGATTTTCGCGTTGTACAACTGGGATTAAATCGATTTTTTCGCGTTTTCTAATTTTGTCTGCCTCAAGAATCGATGCATCTTCAAAAATCGAAATTTTTAACAGGGGCATTTGCTCAACCCGTAGAAATGCACGCTGCTCAGCAGGCACCTTCATAAGTTCATTCCAGGTAATAACCCCTATGAGGGTTCCATTGTTTTGTACCAAAGTGTTGTTGTATCGATTTGTAAACATCACATCTAATGCTTCGATTAGGGTTTGAGTGGGCCCCACTCCAGCCACTTCAGGTTGCATAACGTCTTTAACGTGGAGTTGCGATAGCTTTGGGGAGATTGTGGTTTGGTCACTTTCCTCGCCGGCGCCTAAGTAGACAAATAGGCCTATTATGATAAGTAGGAAGTAGCTGGGAAAAATGAAGCCTACAACAACCATGACGATGCCCAATATCTTGCCAATTGTTACAGCAATACGGGTTGCAGCCGAATATTTCATGCGTTGAGCCAAAACTGCTCTAAGCACTCTGCCGCCGTCCATGGGAAATGCTGGGATTAAATTAAAAATACCCAGCAGAATATTCAGGGTCGCTATATCAAAGAGGAGATTGCCGGTTGTTGTGAATTTGATGACTGCTGGAAGCAAATCTGGCGAGAGGATTAAGCTTACAGCTAAAATCGCAAAACCTATCGCGAGGCTTATGAGGGGCCCGGCAATGGCCATACGCCATTCTTGTGAGGGAGTATCAGGGAGTTCTTCAATTTCAGAGATTCCGCCGATAGGGTAGAGCACTATTTTACGGACGTTTATACCGTAACGCCGCGCGATAACGGAATGGGCAAGTTCGTGGAGGACCACAAACATAAACAGAAATAGTACTAAGAAGAAAAAGTAAAAATTCATGTTACTTAGAATGGAAAGTACAAAAATCGCCAGGATAAGCAACAAAAATGTGATATGCAACTCGATGGGTATTCCCCAGATGGAGCCTATCTTAAAAGAAAACTTCATACAACTAGATGCTCGGAGTGAGGCTTTTTAAATTTTCGATTCAGATCACGCAAAAACAAACATCTTATGCAATATAGAGGTGATTTTTTGCATGTTCTCATTAGCAATATGATATTATAAAAATAATTGCAAGTCTGTTAAAAAAGTAAGGGATTTGATGTTGTTTGTGGAATTATATTTTGTTATTTTGATTTTTGGTTTATAGGGTTTAACATTGCATGTGGTCATCAATTTGAGGAAATAAATAACCGAAAGGTTGATATCACTATTCCTCATTATCATGGTTTAAGTGTGAAGCTAGTAGCGGTTAGTCTTCTGCTTGTTTACTGGGTTAAAATCGTTATTTTAAGCATCGTAACGCTTAAAAGCTCTTACGTACATCCCTCTTCATAGAGGAGTCGCAAGAGGTGCGATTCAGTAAAACGGTGAATGTACAAATTAGCCACACAATCAACAGGAGGAAAAAAGTAAATGTTATCACGTGACTGCGACGGATGCCCTGAAATGAAAGCATGCCGCAAACGCTTCAGCATAACAGAAGTGTTTGACAAGGTTTACTGTCCAGACGGAACAGCCCATCGAATAGATGGGACATAAAAGCAACAGACTAAACACATAACCAATAACAGTCAATTCAACATTTTTCTTATTGACTTTTAAGGTATTCTCTATTTTGAACTCCAAAATCTGGTTTCTCGCTTTAAAGAATGAAATTACCACCATCATAAAATAATCGAGTTCAGCATCGATGAAACGTATAGTGGTCAAATAATAGTGCTTCCGCATCTACCTTGAAAAATGTAGTCATACGTTACCATATTTTGTAGGGAAATGCCATCATGCAGTGCAAATTTTAATATCGCCATCGCGTATTCTCTGAAGCGAAAAATATGGATTACATAATAATTGCCGAAGCATACGGAAAAATTGATGGCACTACTAAACGTCTAGAAATGACCGATTACCTAGTTGAGTTGCTTAAAAAAACACCCAAAGAGGTCATTTCAAAGGTGATTTATTTAACACAAGGCAAGCTCTACCCGGACTTTGTCGGCGTAGAAATGGGGGTCGCAGAAAAACTTGCCATACGGGCCTTAATGCGGGCCACCGGTAACAGTGAAAATTCAATCCAAGCAGAACTACAAAGAAGGGGAGACATCGGTGAAACCGCAGAGAAACTCCTTTCCAAACGTAAGCAGTCTACATTTTTCACCAAACCCCTCACCGTCCAACGGGTCTATGAGACACTTGACAAACTCGCCAAAACCAGTGGCTCTGGAGCGGTGGATACCAAGATGGGGCTCTTTAGCGGACTCTTAACAGATGCCTCTCCCCAAGAAGCAAAATGGCTCATCCGAACCGTTACGGGGAACCTGCGGATAGGCATCGCGGACATGACAGTTTTAGATGCTTTGGCGATCGCTTACGGCGGGGGTAAAGAAGCGCGTGAAAAAATCGAACGCGCTTACAATATTTCGTCAGATTTGGGCAGAGTTGCCAGTGTTGTAGCTGAAAAAGGCATAGAAGGTATAGAACAGTTCCAAGTAAGAGTAGGAGAACCCATCCGCCCCATGCTGGCTGAACGGCTCGGTGTGCCCGAGGAGATTTTGGAGAAATTCGGCGGCAAATGCCTTGCGGAATACAAATATGATGGCGAGCGGATACAGGCACACAAGAATGGGGATACAGTTTTACTGTTTTCACGTCGACTTGAGAACATCTCAGATCAATACCCCGATGTTATGGAGTTGATCCGTATACAGATAGACGCTAAGGATGCAATCCTTGAAGCAGAATGCGTCGCCATAGACCTTGAAAGCGGTGACATGCGACCCTTTCAAGAATTGATGCATCGGAGACGCAAATACGGCATCCAAACCGCTATCACACAGTACCCCGTCTCGCTTTTTACCTTCGATGTTCTCTATGTTAATGGCACAGACTTAACGCAAAAATCCCTGCCTCAAAGACGCCAAACCTTAGAGAGAATCATCAAACAAAACATCCGTCTAAAACCGGCCAGCCAACAACTCGTCAAAACGTCCAAGCAACTCGAAGACTTTTTTGAGAAAGCCATAGAGGAAGGCTGTGAAGGTTTAATGTGCAAATCTGTTGGCGATGACTCAGTATATCAGGCAGGCAACCGGGGCTGGCTCTGGATCAAGTATAAACGGGACTACAAGAGCGAAATGAGCGATACCGTGGACTTGGTGGTTGTGGGAGCGTTTCATGGTCGAGGTAAACGCGCCGGCGCCTATGGGGCCCTGCTTTTGGCAACTTATAACCCTGAAAAAGATACCTTTGAAACCGTAACTAAATGCGGCACTGGCTTTACTGATAAAGACCTTAGTCAACTCTACGAAATGCTACAGACCCATGTGATAGCACACAAAAACGCCCGTGTTCAATCCACCTTGGAAGCTGATGTGTGGTTTGAACCCGCTGTTGTTTTGGAGATTCTAGGTGCTGAAGTTACGCTCAGTCCCATTCACATGGCCGCGATGGATTCAATTCGCAAGAACAGCGGCATGGCAATCCGTTTTCCCCGTTTCACAGGCAAATACCGCACAGATAAGAGCCCCCAAGACGCGACTACCTCAAAGGAAATCGTCGAGATGTACAAGGGACAACTCAAAAAAATTGGCGAATTGCTACCGTAAATCAGGCTAAAACCTGATTAAGTACAGAACACATGGTAGTTAAGAAGGGACACAGGTTGGCGCAAGACTCTGAAAGAATGAAAGCTATGATAGCTTTCAAAAAACGCCTAGAAGACCAAATAGAAAAGCTAAATACTGAAATCCAAGAGGTCCAGGCAACGCTCGATACTGTTAACACGATTCTGTTGGAGAAGGGTTTTAAACGCGGGGACATAAAAGAGATTCTTGCTCCATCGCTGTCTATGCCAAAAGAGGTGGAATTGCCTAAATCTACTGAGCACACAAACCCCTCTATCCCAGCTCCATTATCTCTGGAGCCTGCACCTGTAGCGATAACTGAAACAGAAACAGTCATACCCTTAAAAACTATGGCTGAGGAACCCTTGGCACTGATGTATTTTGAGAAACAACAGATTCATGTGATGCTTGATGAGAGCAAAAACTTTAGCATCAACACGCCGCCGTTTACCACATTTTTGGTTGAGAAAGTGTTTGCAAAAATGCAGGAAAAGGATAAAGAATTCGTGCGTTTAGGACAACTGACACCGGGCAACATGTTTAGCTATAATATTGTGCGTGAAGGTGAATTCATTAAAGAAATAATTATAAAAAATGTCGATGAAGAGCGGCTAAAGGAACTTAAATCCAGTATACGCTGGACGCTTGAAAAGATGTATGAAAAAATGAAGAGCCCCTAGTTTCTGTCTGTCTTGAGAATGTACAAGTTTTTTGATTCTCAGGTTTAATTTAATGTTATGGCAGCTAATAGCGCTAATCCATCTGTTGCTAATACCAAGGGTGTATGCGTCATTTGTCTAGTTGAAGATGCTATTTAGTTGATGACTGCAACTGTCGCAAATGTTATTATAAACATATGCGAAGTCATCCGTAAAAGATCACACTATAGCGTAACATATTAAAGATATATTTCCATAGGGAAAAGTCGTACAAGACAAATAGACGACTGGCTGTGTGTACCACGCAGATTACTGGTTACAAATGTTGTATGTTCCATGACACTAACATTACAGTGGTCACATGGGTCTATTTTTTCTTCGGTAAAAAATGGTAACTCATATCGGCAGTTTGGATAAAAGTACGTGAAGTATTGATGCGTGATAGTTACAACGAGAATCTGGATCGTTTGTGTCCAAGTTTACCCATTTTTTGAACATTTGGCGAGCAACAATTCAATTCGGGGTGTTTCAGATTAAACTGTCAAATGGAGACGGTTACTGTTGTGTTAGTGGCGGTCTTGAGCACACAAACAATTTTGTTAGCGTGTTTTGGGAACGGTGGTTCAACGTAACCAAAAATACATCAAGCCATGAGCCATGATTATGATGCTTGCCTATGGACCAAACAGGGCCTTGATGACACAATCAAGCCTAAAACTTGCACAGACGCCTGATCAAGAAGTGAATATATGCAAAAAAAATAAATGGAGTGAGAAGCAGTTACTGCTTCTTCTCATTTATAGTCACTTACTTAGGCCCTTGCTGGAGTATATATGCCATACTTGATGCTTTCTGGGTCTGCAGGATTGGTAGTTCCAAGATAGACATCTTGGCCGTCCTTATCTGGAAGATATGCATCGCAAAGCCGAACATCACTATACACATCACAAAGCCGCGTCTCACCTAACACATCGCAAAGCCGAACATCACTATACACAGCACAAAGCTGGGTATCACTGTACACATCGCAAAGCGGGGTATCACTGTACACATCGCAAAGCCGAACATCACTATACACATCACAAAGCCGAACATCACTATACACAGCACAAATCGTCCTATCACTGTACACATTGCCAAGCTGGGTATCACTGTACACATCGCAAAGCTTCCTATCACCTAACACATCGCAAAGCCGAACATCACTATACACAGCACAGATTCGATTATCACTGTACACACTGTCAAGCCGATTATCACTGTACACATCGCTAAGCTTCCTATCACCTAACACATTGCCAAGCTTTCTATCAGTGAAAACATTGTCAAGCTTCCTATCACTGTACACATCGCAAAGTCGATTATCACTGTACACATTGTCAAGCTTCCTATCAGTGAAAACATCGCAAAGCTTCCTATCACTGTACACATTGTCAAGCTTCCTATCAGTGAAAACATCGCAAAGCCGAACATCACTTAACACATCGCAAAGTCGATTATCACTATACACATTGTTAAGCTTTCTATCAGTGAAAACATCGCAAAGCCGATTGTCACTGTACACATTGTCAAGCTTCCTATCAGTGAAAACATCGTCAAGCTTCCTATCAGTGAAAACATCGTCAAGCTTCCTATCACTGTACACATTGTCAAGCTTCCTATCAGTGAAAACATCGCCAAGCTTCCTATCACCTAACACATCGCAAAGCCGAACATCACTATACACATTGTTAAGCTTTCTATCAGTGAAAACATCGCAAAGCCGAACATCACTATACAAATTGTCAAGCTTCCTATCACTGTACACATTGTCAAGCTTTCTATCAGTGAAAACATCGCAAAGCCGAACATCACTATACACATCGCCAAGCTTCCTATCACTGTACACATCGCAAAGCCGATTGTCACTGTACACATTGTCAAGCTTCCTATCAGTGAAAACATCGTCAAGCTTCCTATCACTGTACACATTGTCAAGCTTCCTATCACTGTACACATCGTCAAGCTTCCTATCACTGTACACATCGCAAAGTCGATTATCACTGTACACATCACCGAGTTGTATGTTTACTGGATCGCCTGTTACGAGGATATTGTCGAATTTCACAGTCGCTTGGTTACCCACAGAGACAGTTACGTAATTAGTTCGTGTGCCAATGTCGTTGCCGGTAATAACGCAGGTATACTCGCCTGGTTTGAGGTCTGGAATGATAACTTCGCCTTTGTTGTTTATTGGACCGTTGTAAACTTTGTTGCCATATGCGTCGGTTACTACTAGCGTGAAAGAAACAGCGTAATTATCAGTCACGGTTTTGCTGTCTTTTACAGTGTTAACCAGTTCATATTTGCTGGTTTCAGTCTTGGAAAGTTCATAGTCACTAATTTCAGTTCTATTAAGCGAGTAGTCACCATATTTAGTATTCTCCAGTTTGTAGTCACCGTATTCAGTCTTAACGAATGTATAGTTACCATAAACAGTGTCAACCAACGCATAGTCGCCAATTACAGTATTCACCAGTTTGTAGTCACCGTATTCAGTCTTAACGA
>WQVG01000044.1 GCA_009781675.1 Candidatus Bathycorpusculum acetigenes
ATCTCAAAAGACTCAACCGAACTCAGATTACTAGGCAAAGTATAGCTAACCACATAACTAACACCCTCACCCGCACCATACGAACCAGAACCACCATCGACAACCTTAGACACACCACCAGAAGTCACCCATACTGCGTACAAGGTTAAATCATCAGTGTAAGTATAATTGAAAGTTGCCTCATTACCAAAGGTAGTTCCAGATCCATCGGTTTCTGTGTTCCAACCAATGAAGACGTGGTCATCTCTGCTAAATTCATTTGTACTCAAAGTGACAAAGTCCTTGAAAGCCGCGGGAGTACTAGCCATAGCGCCTGATCCGCTGTTTGCATTGTAGAAGATGGTATATTCGCTTGTTTGCCAGTTTGCTGTTACAGTGACATCGTTTGGGGGCATGGTAAAGGTTGCGGTTGGGGTGTTAGGCAAGGTGATGTTACCTTGGTTGACGGTCCAATCGGTAAAGGTGTATCCTGTTAGGGTTCCTGCGTTTATGGTAACGTTTACGCCTGCTATGTAGGTGTCTGCGCCTGTGATTGGGGCGTAGCTGTTGTTTACAGTTACGGTGTAGAGTGTGAAGGGGGTGCCGTTTGTGTAGCTTATGTCATAGTTGTTATAGCCCTGAATAAATGGGGTTGTCCAGACTGTGAGGGGCTCTATTTGGGTGTAGTATATTGTGTCGTCTATGGGGTTTCTATCGTATGCAATTGAGGCACTGTTGTTAGAGAATATCATGCCGTCATAAACAAAGAGTTTATCCATGTTTACATATGCTACCCAGACTCCACCGCCGTCATCTGATGCAGTGTTGTCTGAGATTAGGCCGCTAAATAAGTCTACAAGGCCGCCTGCCATATACACGCCGCCGCCGTCTGTGGCTATGTTGTTAGAAATCGCGCTACTAGATAACTTCATAGAACCACCTGCGAGATATACACCACCACCATTCAACTCAGCGGTATTATCAGAAATTATTACATCGGTCGCAGTAAAGTTGCCACTGTTGAGGTATACTCCACCACCAGCAACATTGGCTTTGTTTTCAAAAATTAAACCGCCAGATGCGTTAAAAATGCTTGATGTGCCGGTGTTGTATACGCCGCCACCGGCAGTAGAAGCTGTGTTATTATAAATTGTACCACCAGATAAAGCAAAGGTGTTACCGAAGTTGTATACACCGCCACCATTAACAGCGGTGTTGTTAAAAATTGCACCATTAAACATAGAAAAATAGGCACCGTTGTATACACCCCCGCCACCACGTGGAGTGTCATAACTGTAGGCTGTGTTATTCGAAATTTCTCCATCATATAGACTAAATGTACCGTAGTTGTATATGCCGCCGCCAATATCATTAGCTATGTTACCAGAAATTCTGCTATCACCAAATACATTAAAAACGCCTACATCACTGTACACACCACCACCACGATAGGTAGAATTATTGTCTAAAATCAGAGCATTAAACATATTAAAAGACAGGCCAAGGAAGGGTTTGTTGAATATGCCACCACCATAGCCCTCATTGTCGTTATCTCCGGCGGTGTTATTTGAAATTATTCCACCAGATAAAGTAAAATTACCAAAGTTGTACACACCGCCACCGTCTTTAACAACAACATTGTTTGAAACTATACAGTCAATTAGAGTAAAGTTGCCGGCACTAAGTATTCCGCCACCACGCTCGGTAGCTTTGTTACCAGAAATTACACCGCTAAATAAAATGGAGTCAGTATCAGCGGTTGCGTATACACCTCCGCCAGCGTCGGCAGCTGTATTGCTGGAAATTGTACCACCAGACAAGCTAAAGCTACCGTTGTTGTACATGCCACCGCCATAAGCAGCGGCGTTACCAGAAATCATACCACTGTCAGACATGATAAAGCGGCCCTCATTGTACACGCCACCACCAGAACCAATAGTTGTATTATAGAAAGCGGTGTTGTTGGAAATCAAGCCACCAGATAAGCTAAAGTAGCCAAGGGAGTTGATGTGAACGCCCCCTCCGCTTTGACTAGCGCTATTATTAGAAATTGTACCATTAAGGATGCTAAGGCTACCGCGATCGTATATACCTCCGCCTTGAGATGCGGTGTTGTTAAGAATTTCGCCACCAGACAAACTAAAGGTGCCGTTGTTGGATATGCCGCCGCCCGCGTTAGCGGTGTTGCTGGTTATTATTCCATTTGACATAGTAAGGCTACCACCGTTGTTTATGCCGCCGCCGTTCTCCAGGGCGGTGTTGTTGGCAACCACCCCACCCAATATTGTAACGTTGCCGCTACCGACGTTATGTATACCTCCACCAGAATCACTGGCAACATTGCTACTAATGACACCAAGGCCACTCAGCTCAAAACTACCAACATTATACACCCCACCCCCACATAAAGCCAAATTGTTAGCAACCACACCCCCCGACAAACCAAACGACCCCCCGCTGTTGTATACCCCGCCGCCATAGTTGGCGGCGTTATTAGCTATGGTTCCGCTAAATACCGTAACATTACCATTGGTGCCCATTGTGTATATGCCGCCGCCGCTACCAGCGGTGTTGTTGGCTATTGTTCCATCCAACATAGTAAAGATGCCGCTGTTGTGTATGCCACCGCCGTTGGTGGTGACGTTGTTGTTAGCTATGGTCGTATTCAACAATGTAATGCTACTGCTACCGGTGTTGGATATGCCGCCGCCACCGTAGGCGGTGTTATTGATTATTGTTGTATTCAGCAGTGTAATGTTACCGCTGTCGGTGTTGGATATGCCGCCGCCATAGTCGGCGGGGACGTTGTTGTTAGCTATGGTCGTATTCAACAGTGTGACGTTACCGCCGCCTTGGTTGTGTATACCGCCGCCGTTGGTGGTAGCGATGTTGTTAGCTATGGTTGTATTTGATATCGTAATACTATCGATATACCCGTTGTTTATACCGCCGCCATACCGAGCGGTGTTGTTGACTATGGCTATATTTGACAGGATAGCGTTGGCACCATACCCGTTGTATATACCGCCGCCTCGGTTGGTAGCGGTGTTGTTGACTATGGTTGTATTTGACAGCGTAACACTATGGGTGTTGTGTATGCCGCCGCCATCCGAGGCGGTGTTGTTGACTATGGTTGTATTTGATAGCGTAACACTACCGCCGAAGTTTGCTATGCCGCCGCCTTGATGAGATGCGGTGTTGTTGGCTATGGTCGTATTCGACAGTATGAGGGTCCCGCCGGAACGGACATATACACCTCCGCCGGTAGCGCCGCTTGCATGGGTTACAGTTATATCCACAAGCTCTAACACCCCGCCAGTGTCAACGGCGAGGGTATCTTGGCCGGATGCCCCAATCAACCTAAAAAATTCAGGGTTGTTGCTTGTTAGGGTAATATCTTTGCCTGCCGCAATATTTAGTGGAGTAGCGGTGAGTTGGATATCTGCTGTGAGAACAATAACAGTTGGCTCTACTGCATTAGTAACTGCGTCCCTAAGTTCGGTTTCATTTCCTACATTTATTGTGGCTGCGTTTACGGTTAACATGCAAGCAAACAGGGAAGTAAACAACAGTATCCCCATCAAAGGAACAAACATTAATTTTTTATGAAGTTGGGGTAGTTTAAATGTGGAGTTTTTAATTTTGGCAACCATACAAACGCCTCTATATTGTATATCGCTAATCGGTAAACCATACTTATATAGGTTATCACATTATACATGAAAAAATACACAATATTTAATTAGATAATTCACATTCTGAACACCCAAAACAAAGCAACGATAACAAATCAACAAGAACAGTGGAACAAATAAAAGAAAGCAACAATAAAGCTAAGAAAAAATAAAAACAGCATGCACAACACCACCTTCATAACTCGACTGAAAACAAATCTGCAAACACCCCCTTGGCTCCGAAACGCTTATATTTTCATGGTACTGAGTGATTGCAGGTTCGAAGCATGACTAGTATCAAGACAATAAACGTCATCCGCACATCACATATATGCAGCTTCGATTACGGTTTTTATTATTACGATTATTTTCCTTAAGCCCAGAGTTGCCAGCTCTTTTGAGAACAGCTCTGGGCAAAGCAACACGGGCGGTAACATAAAATGACAAAACAAGATAAAGCACACAAAATTGTTGTTAAATTCGGCGGTTCCAGCCTAGCCGACCACGAACGACTCCTCAAAGCAGTCAACTCAGTTGTCAACGAAGCCAAAAGAGGCACCAAAATCGCAGTCGTAGTCTCAGCCATGGGCAAAACCACCGATGTTCTGCTAACCACCGCAAAGCAAACCTCAAATGGGAAATTAGCAAAACACGATTTAGACGACATTCTCTCCATGGGAGAACGCACAAGTGTCCGCATATTTGCCGCCGCACTACGCAACAACGGTGCAGACGCCTGTTACTTCGATCCCATGGATGGCAAGTGGCCCCTCATAACCGATGACTCCTTCCAAAACGCCAACCCAAACCTCAAAGAATGCCAAAAAAACATCCAAGAATGCATCCTGCCCCTAGTAGAGAAAGGCACAATACCTGTCATAGCCGGTTTTGTGGGCAAAACTAAAGAGGGCAAAATAACCACACTCGGACGAGGTGGAAGCGACACCACAGCATTCATCTTAGCAGACGGCATAGAAGCCGATCAAGTGGTGCTTGTCACCGATGCTGATGGCATCATGTCAAGCGATCCCAAACTCATCCAAAACACCCACCGGCTATCAACCATTGATGTCAACACACTGGTTGGATTAGCAGATAGCGGCGCCAAATTTATCCACAGCAAAGCCCTCAAATACAAACCCCAAAGCATCGACGTTAAAGTCATAAGCAACCAACACAGTGATCTCAGCAAACAAGGCACCATAATCACTGGCAGTTTAGCCGCAGAACTCAACGCAGAAATCGCCGATTCCACACCCATAGCAGAAATCACCGTTATCGGCAACGGTTTATCGGCTAACCCTCAGGTTATAACAGAAATCATCGGTAAAGTCAGAGAAAATACAGTACTCATAGGAATGTCGATGAACACTAACTCAATTATTCTCTATGTGCCGCAGACAGAAAACATCAACAGCCTCTTTGAACAAATTCATCAAATCACCATAAACAACAAAGAAACCATAGCTATGGCAGTCAAAAAAGACTTGGTCTTCATCAAAACCAGCGGAGTTGGTTTAGAAGAAACCCATGGCATAATCGGCAGAATAAGCGAGGATCTCCGCGTCAACGGCATAAACATCAGCGGCATCTTGACTATTACCTCAAGCATTCTACTATTTGTAGATTGGAATGAACAAGAAAAAGCACTAAAGTTAATTAAAAACGCGCTAAAAACAACACATTAAAGAGTGAAGAGAAGTGAACGTTGGCAAAACTCGCAGACTTAAAAAAATCATGCAAAAAAATAACCGCACCGTCATCGTACCCATGGATCACGGCGTCACCATAGGACCCGTGCAGGGTATAATTGACATGCAAAAAATAACCAACCAACTAGTCGAGGGCAGAGTTGACGCTATCTTGGTACACAAAGGTATCGCCAAACACATAAACATCGACGACGCAGGCCTAATCGTTATGCTAAGCGGCGCATCAAACCTAGGACCTAACCCTAACGGCAAAGTCCAAGTCTGCAGCGTCGAAGAAGCCCTCCGCCTTGGCGCCGACGCTGTGAGCGTACACGTAAACATAGGCGCACAAGACGAAGACAAAATGCTTGCAACCCTTGGCAAAGTCAGCGAAGAATGCGAACACTACGGACTCCCCCTGCTGGCAATGATGTACCCAAGGGGACCCAAAATCCTAAACGAACACGACGTTAACGTAGTTGCACATGCCGCCCGCATCGGTGCAGAACTCGGCGCAGACATCATCAAAACCAACTACACCGGCAGCATAGACACCTTCAAAACAGTAACGGAGAGCTGTCCAGCACCAGTTGTCATAGCAGGCGGACCAAAATACAAAACCCACCACGAAGTCCTCCAAACAACCCACGATGCCCTCCAAAGCGGAGCCGCAGGACTCTCCATAGGACGCAACGTATTCCAATGCGAAAACCCCACAGCAATAATAAAAGCCCTCACAGCAATCGTACACAAAAACGCCTCAGTGGAACAGGCACAAAAGATGCTTGGTGAGAAATAATGAAGGAGCTCTGGCTGGAAACAACAAACAAAACACCCTCCCTCCAAACCCAACATATCGATGTAATCATCGAAGATACTAAAGCCCACTTCACAGCAGACAACAAAACCGCAGACATTGCAACACCAAACAACGAGGCTGAAATTCAAAAAAATAAAGCAAAAATTCTACGCATCTGCATCAAAGATAAAGCCTCAGAAGATTTAATTGTTAAAGCCGCCGAGGCAGGTGCAAACTACCTAATTATCAGCACAGAAAACTGGCGGATAATTCCACTCGAAAACCTCATCGCCCGCATAAAGAACAAAAGCAAACTCATCGCCGAAGTCACCAACGCCGAAGAAGCAAAAATTGCACTAGAAACCCTTGAACTGGGCACCGACGGCATACTGCTCAAAACCTCCGACCCCGAAGAACTCCTCAAAACCATCGCCATCGTCAAACCCGACACATTAAACCTACAAATGACAACGGCTAGAATTATTTCCACAAAACCCATCCGAACAGGCGCAAGAGTCTGCGTAGACACCTGCGATTTAATGACCCCAGGCGAGGGCATACTGGTAGGCAGCCAAAGCGCAGGACTCTTCTTAGTGGAAGCCGAAGTCAACGAAAACCCCTATGTCAACTCACGACCCTTCCGCGTAAACGCCGGCTCCTGCTCAATGTACACACTAAACAACCTCCAAACTACCCGCTACCTCCAAGAATTCAAAGCAGGAGACGAAGTCATAATCATAAACCGCGAGGGCAAAACCCGCAAAACCAACGTAGGCAGAATAAAAATAGAAATCCGCCCCCTTATTCTCATAGAAGCCCAAGCCCAAGACAAAACAATTAAGGTTATCCTGCAAAACGCCGAAACCATCCGCATCGTTACCCCCCAAGGTTCCAAACCCGTCACCGAACTCAAACCAGGTGAAGAGATAGTGGTATATTTAGCAGCAAAAGGCGGCAGACACTTTGGCATCTCGGTACCGGATGAAACGGTGATTGAGAAGTGAACCTAAAAATCTGCGTCTCCATCCTCCCCCAAACCAACCTTGAAGCCCTGAACCTAATCAAAAAAGCAGAACAAAACCAAGCCGACCTCATCGAAGTCAGACTAGACAAATTAGAACAATCAATAAACCTCTCAGAACTCACCAAACACACAAAAACTCCACTCATAGCCACCAACAAACAAACCAAAAAAGACCCCAACATACCCGGTACCGAAGATAGAGAACAACAAACACTGCTAGACGCCGCCAAAGCAGGCTTCCAATACGTCGATGTAGATTTCTTCAGTCCAAAATGCAACGAAACCGTCACCAAACTCAAACAACTAGGCGCTAAACCTATCGTATCTTATCACAAATTTGACGGCATACTCACTGCCTCTGCGCTCGAAAAGATACTTGACAAACAAATAGCCATCGGCGCAGCCGTTTGTAAGATCGTGTTAACCGCTAATCACCTTGAGGATAACTTGGCTATTCTTAGTTTCATCTCGTTTGCCTCAACCAAGGCAAAACTGGTGTGCTTCTGTATGGGCGAAGCCGGTAAAACCTCACGATTGCTCGCACCAGCTTTTGGCGCATACTTTACATTTGCCACACTAGAGCATGGAGGGGAAACGGCACCCGGGCAGATGACTATAACCGAGATGCGCTCAGCCTACAAACTATTGGGGATAGGACCATGACTATTTCAGGCAAAACCCGTGTATGCGGCCTCATAGGCGACCCAGTTGAACACTCACTTAGCCCAATTATGCATAACGCCGCATTTGAAGCGTTGAGGTTGGATTATGTATTCTTAGCCTTCAAAGTAAAGCCGGCCTGCGTCGCCGCCGCCGTAGAAAGCATGAGAGCCCTAAATATCCGCGGCCTAAACGTCACTATGCCGCACAAAACCACCGTCATGGCAAGCCTTGACCGCACCGACCTCTCAGCGCAGATCATAAGTTCGGTAAATACGATACTTAACAAAGAAAACCTGCTGTTGGGTTTTAACACCGATGGGGTTGGTGCAGTAAAAGCACTAAAAGAAAACGGGGTAGAGCTCAAGGGCAGAAAAGTTTTGCTCCTAGGAGCAGGCGGCGCAGCAAGAGCGATTGCATACGCAGTGGCCAAAGAAGCAGACGAGTTGGCAGTGCTCAACCGAACAGTTAAACATGCCCAAGCAATCGCTAAACTGCTTGAAAAATCAATCAACAAAAAAATTGCATCTGGCGCCCTATTGCCAAGCGATATAGAACAAAATATCCAAGACTCCGACATACTCATAAACGCCACATCCATAGGCATGAAACCCCGTCCAGATATAAGCCCCGTTCCGCCAAAACTGCTCCGGTCTAACCTCTCGGTTATGGATATCGTCTACAACCCCCTAGAAACTAGGCTAATAAAGGATGCAAAAGAAGCAGGAGCTAAAATAGTCAATGGAGTGGAGATGCTCATCTATCAAGGAGTAGCCGCCTTTGAAATCTGGACAGGCAAATCAGCACCCGTAGATGTTATGAGAAAAACAGCACTCAACCATCTGCAACAGAAGGCAAAAGAGAATGAAGCGTAGAGCTACAGCAGTAGCCCATGGTGCAGCAACGATTGTTAACGCAATTACACTGGGCAGAGGCGCAGCATTTGGCGTAGACTTGTGGACTAAAGCAGAAGTGGAATTAACCAACAAAGCCGGCATAATCAAAGCAGAGATAACATCTGACCCCAAAGAATGCCCGCTACTTGTTGAGAAAACGTCCACTAGAGTTTTAGAACGGTTTGGTTTAGAGAAGAGCTTTGGCGTCCAAATCACAACCCAATCCAACATCCCCATCGCCCGAGGCTTGAAGAGCAGCAGTACTGCGGCAAACGCAACCGCTCTTGCAACCGTAGCAGCACTAGATAAACAGCTAGACGACTTAGAAATCATAAAAATCGGTGTAGAAGCCGCATTTGACGCTAAAGTTACCCTCACAGGAGCCTTTGATGATGCCTGTGCGTCATATTTTGGCGGCGCAGTCATAACCGATAATCTAAACCGACAAATTCTCAAACAGATCCCCCTGCCCCAAGATGTGGTTGTGCTGTTCTATGTTCCTCCACAGAAGGCCTACACTATTAACTCCGATGTGTCTCGGCTCAAAACCGTGAAATCATTAGTTGAAACTGCACTTGAAAAAGCAATAGATGGCAAGCTCTGGGATGCATTAACATTAAATGGTTTAGTATATTCCGTGGCATCCAATCAGAACCCAGCCATTGCCATTGACGCATTGGCTGCAGGAGCAGTAGCCGCGGGGTTATGTGGCAAAGGTCCTGCCGTGACAGCCATCACCCCCAAAGATTCCATCAAGAAAGTAAAAGCGGCATGGCAAAACTATGAAGGAGAAATCATACAGGCCTATCCTAACAGTAAAAAAGCAGAGGTGCTCTAAATGGAGGTAACTATTAAAAAAACATCAGGTCTTTGTGGGGAGGTTGCGGCTCCGGCCTCGAAGTCCTATACGCAGCGCATGATTATAGCGGCGGCTTTATCACAGGGCAACTCAAAGGTTTGGTCGCCGCTTCTTTCCCAAGATACCCAGGCATCACTCAGGGCGGTAACTGCGTTTGGTGCAGAGGTCGAGTTTGGTGAGAAGGACTGGGTAATCCAGGGGGCTCAGTCGCTCAGGGCTCCAATAGAGCCTGTGGATTGTGGGGAGTCGGGGGCAACCCTGCGCTTTATGATACCCATTGCGGCACTTGCAGAGGGCGCCTCAACGTTGCTGTTTAGGGGTTCGCTTATGCGTCGTCCGGTGGAGCCTTTGCTGGCAGCTTTAGGGGAGCTGGGGGTAGAGGCGCAGGTGGGTAAACATGAAGGATTAGATGCAGTTTTTGTGGAGGGGGGTGGTATAGCGGGGGGCAAAGCGTTTATTGCGGGGGACATAAGCTCCCAGTTTATTTCAGGGTTAATGTTTGCTTGTCCGCTGGCCCGTGCAGAAACCGAAATTACGCTAACAAAGAGCTTGGAATCAAAGGATTATGTAGAGATGACCCAGGCAGTGCTCTCCAAACATGCCGTGATCGTGGAGGTTAGTGATGATCATATTAGGATTCCAGGTAACCAAGTGTACAAGGCAGTTGATAGCAGGGTGCCGGGGGATTTTTCTTCAGCAGCTTTTCTCTTAGCGGCTTCAGCGATAGGGCGCGCTCAGGTTACGGTTAACAATTTAGATTATGAGGGGGTTCAGGGCGATAAGGCTATCTTTGAGGTGCTCAAAAGGATGGGTGTTGAGGGTAGAGTGGGTTTGGGTAGGGTTGAAATTCAAAGCAGGGGTGGCCCTCTAAAGGCTATTGATATAGATGCCCGAAATATTCCAGATCTTGTTCCTGTTATTGCAGTTCTTGCCTGTTATGCAGAGGGGACTTCACATATTTGGGGTGCAAAAAGGCTCAGACTCAAAGAGTCTGATCGGCTTCAAGCCATATATGTGGAGCTGGGCAAGATGGGTGCAGAAATCCAATTAACTCAAGATGGCCTAAACATAACAGGGGCACCGCTCCATGGCGCAGTTATCGACGCCCACAATGACCATCGAATTGCCATGGCAGCCTGTGTTGCTGCATTGGGTGCAGAGGGAGAGACTCTAATTCAACAGGCAGAGTGTATCAGAAAGTCTTATCCGCAATTCTATCTTCATCTAAAACAATTAGGAGCTGATATCGTTGGCGGGAAACTCGATAGGTAGGGAATTCACAATAACAACCTTTGGTGAGAGCCATGGGAGAGTCGTTGGGGTATTAATCGATGGTTGTCCAGCAGGTTTAGCGCTCTCTGAGATAGATCTTAGCAAAGAGCTGGAGCTTAGAATTCCAGATAACCCAAAAATCGTCTCAGCCCGTATGGAAAAAGATCAGCCGCAAATTTTGAGTGGGGTGTTTAACGGTTTCACCACAGGTGCACCCATCACCATAACGGTTGAAAACAAAGAAACTAAATCCAGTGACTACAAAGCCATCAAAAATCTGCCCCGGCCAGCTCACAGTGACTATCCGGCCCGCATCCGATATGGCGGTTTTAATGACTATCGCGGCGGCGGACGCTTCTCAGGGCGCATAACTGTAGCACTTATCATGGCAGGTGTTGTGGCCAAAAAACTGCTCGCACACTATGACATCGAGGTTTTAGCCTACACTCAAACTATTGGCCCTGTTAGGAGCAATAAAAAATTTACTGTAACAGAAATTAAAGAGAATCGGTATGCCACAGCCACAAGATGTCCTGATGGGGTATGTGCAGAAAAAATGGAGGCCGCCATCATCGCCGCTAGAGAAGCAGGTGACAGTGTAGGTGGAGTTGTTGAATGTGTCGCTCTTAACATGCCGGCGGGTATTGGAGAACCCCTATTTGACACCCTAGATGGTGACTTGGCTAAGATCCTCTTTAGCATACCAGCAGTCAAAGGTGTGGAATTTGGTGCTGGGTTTAGAGCCGCCGAGCTTCGAGGCTCAGAAAACAATGATGCCTTTTGTCTAAAAGATAACAAAGTGGTGACCACAACTCAAAACGCCGGTGGCATCTTGGGGGGGTTATCCAACGGCATGCCCATTGTTATCCGAGTTGCCATAAAACCCACGCCCTCCATTGCCAAAGAACAGCAAACCGTTGATCTGGCAACTATGGAGAATACCCAGATCAGCATTAAGGGTAGGCATGATTTTTGTGTGGTTCCAAAAGCCGTGCCCGCGGTGGAAGCAGCGGTTGCAGTAACATTGGTAGATCACCTGATGCGTTTAGGTAAAGTTCCCAAAATTCTCAAGGAGCCCTAAAAATGGATGAAATAGATGCCCTGCGTAAAAAAATAGATGTCATAGATGAGCAAATCATGCAGACCCTCCTGCAACGGATTGAAATATGTCGAGCCATAGGAGAACTCAAAAAACAGCAGTGTAAACCTATTCAAGATATCTCACGGGAAACCCAAGTTTTTAGCAGAATCAAAAACCATGCAACACAACTCAAACTAGATCCCGATCAAATTGAGCGGATTTATCGCGAAATAGTTAATATGTGCAGCAACGTTCAGCAATAGGAACTAAACGAGAGGTAACCGCATGCTCTATGAAATAAACGAGAAAGCCCTAAAGCTTGAAAGCGAAGGAAAAAAAATTATCCGTTTAAACTTAGGCGATCCAGATATGGCTACGCCGCCTGAAATCGTGGAAGCATCCTACGCTTCTATGAAGGCAGGTAAAACCAAGTATGCCTCCTCTTATGGTGAAATGCGGTTACGACAAAAAATCGCGGAAATCCATGGTGTCAAAGCAGAAAACATTGTTATCACCCCGGGTTCAAAATGGGGAATTTTTGCCTCAATGTTTCTTATGCTCAAAAACGGCGGCAATGTCATTATCCCCACACCCTACTGGACAGCCTACGATTTAATCGCCAAAACCTTAGGCGTCAAAACCAAATTACTCCGCACCGAGATGGAAAACGACTGGAAAGTAGACCCCAACCAACTCGAAAACCTCATCGATGCAGACACCAAAATGATTATCCTAAACAACCCCAACAACCCCACAAGCAAAGCCATGGACACCAAAACCTTAGATGGCATCGTTGAGGTAGCCAACAAAAAAGGCATCACAGTTCTCTCAGATGAAGTGTATGGCGCCATCAGCTTCAACCCAACCAAAAGCATCCTAGACTACGGCACAGACAGCCCCCATATTCTAAGCAACGGCTTTAGCAAAACTTTCACCATGACAGGCTGGCGCATAGGATACCTCATCGCGAACAAACTCTTTATCGACAACATCACCAAACTCAACCAAATCACCATAAACAACGTGCCCGTCTTTATCCAAGATGCAGCACTCAAAGGCTTAGAACTCCAAGCCCAAATCGCAGGAAACATAAAGGCCAAATACAAACAACGTGCAGACCTGGCCTCCAAAAAACTCTCCGCCGCAGGCTTCAAGTTCACCCAACCAGATGCACCCTTCTATGTGTTCCCCAAACGCGACGGTCTAGACGGAGAAAAATTCACCCTAAACCTGCTTGACAGAGGTGTTGCTGTGGCCCCGGGCACAAGTTTTGGAGACTACCGTGAGCACTTCCGCATCAGCCTAACTGCCCCCGACGACCAAATCGAGACGGCCCTTGACAAAATCTGCGAGGTAACTAATTGAGAACCGCTGTTCTTGGCGCAGGAAAAATGGGCATCTGGTTTGCAAAATACTGTAAATCCAGAGGCGACACCGTAATTCTTGCGGGCAGGAACACAGAAAAACTTGCAACCCTAGAAAACGAGTTGGAAATTAAAACCACTACCGATTTCCCAACCGCAGTTAGAGACGCAGACCGCGTACTCATCTGCGTATCCATCTCTAGTTTTGAGGAGATCATTAAAAAAATTAGTCCCGCAGTCCACACAGGACAACCAATCATGGACATCTGCTCCATCAAAGAATACCCCATAAACATCATGCACCAACACCTCAAAAACGCCCTAGTCCTTGGAACCCACCCCGTATTTGGCCCAGGTAGCAACGGAGTAACCCACAAAGCCTACGTTCTAACCCCCACCAACCCAGAGGAGCAAGCATATGCAGAAGAATTCAAAGCCTGGCTCGAAAAAGAACAAGCCCACGTCTTTATCATGACCCCGCAAAAACACGACGAACTGATGGGTATTGTTTTGGGTTTTCCACATTTTCTAGGATTAGCCGCCTGCGAAACCCTCCTAGAACAACCCAGCTTTAGAGAATCCAAAAAACTGTCAGGCACCACATATCGAATGCTGTTTACCCTAGCAGAGTCAGTGGCTATGGAAACCCCTGACCTCTACGCCAACATCCAAACCAAACTCGCCGGTATAGACAAAATAGAGGAACTCTTCATTACCAATGCACAACAGTGGCTGGATTTGATGAAGAAAAAAGACACCGACGCATTGATGGAACGAATGACAAAACTACGATCAAAACTAGAAAATACGGATAGCCAATATGCAAAAAGCTATGAAACCATGTACAAAATGCTTCAATCAACTGAAGAATAAAACAACCATAAATCGGCTGTTTGCATATCGCGGATCCATAAAATACACGTAATTAAGGGCTGATCGGCTTTCAAAGGCGGGGTTGTGTTTTAGCGGAAAATCTAATTAGTTCAAGTGTCAGCTTAATCAACGTGGCTCTTATGGAATGTTGTACACGCTGTGGAAAACAACTTGAATGGCATGAGCAAAAAATGGCATTCTGGAATAAGCAACTCAAAAAAGGCTTTATCCGATGGTACGTAATTGGCTCACGAGACATGGGTAAACGCCGAGAATTTCCACAGTACGCCGGAAAAAAACTCTGTCAAATCTGCGTACATGAAGTCTTTACCGATGAAATCACCATGGATGCATCTACCGACTTTGCGGGTTTACAAGTCTTTCTCAAACAAAACAAAATCGTCATGTCTGCCTACAACTGCCCTAAATGCAACGGTATGGTGGACATACCCAAAAGCGGCAAACTCCTAATCTGCAACCATTGCGGCAACCCCATCAAACCAATAGATATACACGAAAAAATCAAAACTCTACTCACATAAAATACAAAACAATAGGTTAGTTTGGTTCTAAATCAACGGATAGCTTTTTGATTCTCCACACGTGTAACCGCTCATCCAAAAACACAATCAAACGCCGCCCCCAACCCGATACTCTCAACTCAGGATCAATGGTTTATAAAAACGCAACTATCAAGCAGTTATTGCTTGTTTGAGTGAGGAAAAAGCGATCGCCATGAGGATAAATGCTATGTACGTCACGATTAATCCGAAGGACACCCCTATGGTTAGTACGAGTGCTGTGTCTATGGCGATATGTAAAAGTGTTAATACAATGAGCAGGGCCGTGCATAACAAGGGTATTATTGCGCCAATGAGCAACATGTTTCCTGCAGGACGGAATAGGGGTTTACCTGAATAGACCGCTATTTTATTGAATGTACTTCTGTAGAATAGGGCCATCAATAGGATAAGGCTAAAGGTCATAATTACCCCTAAAGCTGTTATTTGATACGTACCTGTTTGGGTAATTACACTATTGTCTGAGAGTATGGTAGTAGTCTTTGTGGGGGTAAAAATATAGGCGTAGATCAACGTAATTATGAGAGATGTTATTTCTATGAGACCGAATATGCCCAAAATCGTTCCTATAGTTGCGTTACGATAGATGCGGTTGTCTTGGTATCGTTTAGCTATGCTCTTCATGCCCAAGAAAACAAGGAGTATACCAACGATGTTTAATGCCGGAATTAACAGCATTATTGAACCTATTTTCCTGACTTTTTAGCTCTTTTTATACACTACAGTTCTTATGTTTTCTTGGATTTTTTTCAGTTCAACTGTTGCTTCCCACTCAAAACCGCTAACTTGATCCTTTAGCTCTACTCGATAGCCAGA
>WQVG01000045.1 GCA_009781675.1 Candidatus Bathycorpusculum acetigenes
CTTAACACCAGTTATCCGACGAAACTCTTCATCCGAATAACTTTTCAGCGTTTCATACTTCATCTAACCACAACAATCACAAAAAACATCAATCACACTTATTTTAGTTTCGCAAGAAGTCTAATATAGAAAACACAAGTTTCACCGACAGAAAGGGGATAGAAAGGAGTTCAACACCTTTACCTGATGGTCAGGTTTCTGAACCAGAAGGTAGGTAGCCCAGCGCTTTCCACATTGCTATGGTAGGCTTCCGGGATGCCCCTTCCGAACTGGACGTACAGTGGCGGGGGAGGCCCGCGAGGCACTGTTACTATCATTTTTCCAACCCCATCGCCCCAAACGGGGTGTGATATAGAGTAGGCGCCCATCGAGGTACTGTTACCAGCCCTTTTCCAAACGCCCCACCCAAACGGGTTGATGGTTTCCCATAATCATACTCTCATTTTCTCTTTGATACACCTACGCATGGGAGCTAACTGGATAGGGCCGAGATTTAGATGAGGTTATGTGCCACCAGATACTTGATAACCCGATTACGGATATGGAGACTTTCAAACATCAAGTCAAAACTTACTCTGCAACGCAATAACAAAAACGTGAAGAACAAACTGGCATTCACCACCAAAAACGCAAGAATCAAATCAAACTAAAAAGACTAACCTAACAATACTCTATTTATTCACCGGATGTAGCATATTAGTGTGATAAAAAGGTTAGAGGGATTGGTTATTGTTTTTGTTGGTTTTGTTTGTTTGGGCGTAGGCTGCGTACGGTTGTGCCGGTGCGCCATAGTTCGCTGTTGGCCATGGCTTTGAGTTCGTCTGCGAGTTTTTGTTTGTAGTTGGGTTCTTTGCTGCGTTCTAGTACGATGCGGCTTTCTTCGCCTGTGGCGGTTAGTTCGTAGAGTGAGTCGAATACGGGTTTGGTTGCTGATCGGAAGCGTTCTTTCCATCGGAGTGCGCCGATGCGGGCGGTTTCGCTGCAGTTGTTGTACATCCAGTCCATGCCGTTTTCGTCGACTAGGCGGATGAGGCTTTGGGTGAGTTCTTCGACTGTTTCGTTGAAGGCTTCGCTTGGGGTGTGGCCGTGTTCGCGTAGGGTGCTGTATTGGGCTTCGATGATGCCTGCGAGTGCGCCCATAAGGGTGCCGCGTTCGCCTGTTAGGTCGCTGTAGGTTTCTTTTTCGAATGTTGTTGGGAAGAGGTATCCTGAGCCGATGGCTATGCCTAGGGCTTTGGCGCGTTGGGTGGCTTTGCCTGTGGCGTCTTGGAAGATGGCGTAGCTGCTGTTTATGCCGCTTCCGTCTATAAAGTTTCGGCGGACTGATGTGCCGCTTCCTTTGGGTGCGACTAGGATGACGTCGATGTCTTTTGGGGGGATGATGCCTGTTTGTTCTTTGAAGACTATGCCAAAGCCGTGGCTGAAGTAGAGGGCGTCGTCTTTTTTGAGGCCGGGTTTGATGTTTGGCCATTCTTCTTTTTGGGCTGCGTCGGTTAGTAGGATCATTTTGATGGTGCTGCGTTGGGCGGCTTCTTGGAGGCTGAAGAGGGTTTCGCCTGGGATCCAGCCGTCTTGTAGGGCTTGTTGGTAGGTTTTTGAGTCTTTGCGTTGTCCTATGATGACTTGGATGCCGTTATCGCGCATGTTTAGTGCTTGGGAGCGGCCTTGGATGCCGTATCCGAGTGTGGCGACGACTTCGTTTTTTAGGGTTTGTTGGGCTTGTGCCACTGTGAATTCTTCTCTTGTGATGACGTCTTCTTGGACGCCGCCGAAATCAATCTTTGCCATTTTCTGGTTCCTCAAGCCAAATCTTGGTTGACGCGGTAATTAAGAATTACTCCATTCTGTGTGTGGATGATATTAAAAACGTCTGTTTTTCTGTTTAATTGCTGTTAAGTATGCTGGGTTAGAGTTTGTTTTTGGTTTTGTTGGCAGATTTAGTTGCTGGAGCGGTTTCTGTTTGGAGGTTGAGGATTTGTGGGTTGGTTAGTTTGTTTAGGTTGTGTTTAGTTGGTTGGTTTGTTGGTTGTGTTGTTTGGGTTTGTGATGGGGGTTGTTTTGGTGTTGTTGTTTGTGGGGTGTTGGGGTTGGCCATAAACCTAATAAAGGATTTGGTTTTTTATAAGTTTGGGGATTAGGGATGACGTATAATCTGCAGAGTGGTAAAACTTTTGAAGAAACTGTTGAGTCGCTTTTTAATCAGATGGGGTATCATACTAAGCTTAAAAATGTTTTGCATACTAGGGCGTCCTATATTCATGCGGTGATGCAGCATCCCAAGGGTACTCAGAGGTTGTTTATAGAGTGTAAAAATAGTGTGGATATTATTGATGTGCAGCATTTCTGTTCAAAGGTTGCGTTTGCTAGGGAGAATTTAGAGGTTGATGGGGGGTTACTTATTGCTAATGTTGGTTTTAGTGACGATGCGGTGTCTTGGTGTAAGAAGAATTGTTCGTTTGTTGAGCTCAAGACGTATAAGCAGCTAATAGCAAAGTCGGCGAGTTTTAGAAAAATGCTTAAAAAATTTAGTCAATAGTCTTATGTTAGCGTCTGCTTGTTTTTGTTGAGGTCACAAAACAGGTTTAATTCATCGGGGGTTATGCCTGTTTTTTGTAGTTTGGTTATGCAGTGTTGGTATTGCTTTTTGGTGTGTTGCACAGATATGAGGGGATGTTTTGTTGAGGGGTAGGTTTCTTGGGTGGTTTGGCCTCTTCTTAAGGTATATAGTTGTTTTTTAAACCGGGTGAGGGCTTCACAGTTTTGGGTCTGCATGCCAAAGAGGGTGTTGGGAAACTGGCAACAGCCCTCGGGACGAATTTGATAGATGGAACAGGTTTTGTCGACAAGAAAAGGGCAGGGGGTGTTTGTGATGTAGTGTTCGTATTCGAGGGGGTTTGTTTTCCAGCGGTTGCCCAATTCTTCATAGAGCATTTGAGCTTTAAGGTGAGCTTGAGGGTTTTGGGGGTTGATTTTGAGTTTGCCAGCGGTTAAAAAATCATCAAGCGTACAACATAACCCGCATTTACTGCAGAGAAACGGCAGATTAACCGACCAATTCCCAGTTAGGGTTTTGAATTCTATATGCGCATAGAAGGTGTCAACCATCCCGCATCGACAAAACATCAGCATCGCTTGGTTTCAAGCTTTCCCCAAAGAGGCACCCTTTTGCTACATCAGATGCCCCGTTACCAACAGATGTTGAGCATAAAACACACAAGCAAAACGCTCTTACATCATTAAGTGTTATGTATTCAGTTCCGGGATGAGTTTTGAGAAAATTTGATGTGCTAACCGGGATGGATGAAGTTTATTGGTGGCATCGATTTCTATACATCTGTCTTGGGCGATGTCAATCAGGTATTGGTGAACTTGATTTAGGAATGCTGGGTCGGTAACTTCTTCGGGGTTGTTGTGCCAGTACCAGACTTTTATGCCATAGTTAGTACTGTAGGTGAGTATGGCTTTGCGTTTTAATACTGGGTGGTAACCTAAGAGTATGCCGTTTTTGGGGTAGAGTTTGGTGACTTGGAGGTCGTTTGCTTGTGCTACGTCAAGTAATGTTGTGGATAGTTTGGCTTCGGCAGATAATTTGGTTTGGTTAACGAATTGTCGGGTAGTGTTTAGTCTGTTGGCGATTGCAGATGCGGAGACACCTTTGCTTAGCAGGGACCAGACGAGTTTCTGTTTTGGGGTTAGCGGTGATGCTAAGGTGGGTGTCAAGGTCAACACTTTATGTAAATAAAGCATTATTTACCTTATTTAAACATGTGACATCAAACCAACATTAACAAATCAACCACTTGTTTAAAAAGTCCATAATGCAGAGCAAAATGTGTTGTAATTATATGAATTTGCGTATACCGTGTGTGCGTTATCGATTAGAGCGTTACTACTCAGCAGACCTTTTACTACAAACATGATTGCTCGGTAACATACACTAACACCACACATACCCGACTAAAGAATCCGACAAAAAACTTGGGCGTATTAGTTACAGTGTTGGTATGATTGTTTGGTGCCATCGTAACAGCACAATATATTTAAGAAGGGTATAGCATACCTGCCACGTGCCACCATACCGGGTACAAAGTTAGCTATGAATGTACAATGTTTCAGGTTTGTTTATGAATGTTTGGCAAATAGGTTTTAAGGCGTTTTATTTTTTTGTGGTTTTCTTTTTGGGTTTTTCGTCGTTGCCGACTCTGAGTTTATCTATTTCAGTTTTATTGGGTAGAGGTACTATTATTGTGTGGTCGTGTTTTTCTTGGCCGTAGTTAACTTTGACTTCGCTGGTTTTGGCATCTGAGTAGAAAGCGGTGATTTGGGCGGCGGTTTTGATGGCTTTTTTGGTTTTAGGGCCTTGGAGGAGGGTTATTGGACCGACGATGTCTGGGAGTTCGAAAGCGAGTTCGTTTTTGGTTTGGCGTGTTTTTAGGGTTTTGTTTTCGGTTTCGTCGCGTCCTGTGATGATTTTGTTTTTGCCGATGCGGAAGTGTCGGCCTATGCGCAGTAGGGTGATGTCGGCTAGGGTTGTGCGTTTTTTGTGTGTGAGGAGGTCGCGGATTTTTTTGGCGTATTCGGTGTAGGTTAGGAGGCATCCGCCAGAGGGGCAGGGGAAGTCTTTGAGGTTGAATTCTTGGGCTAGTTTAAGTTGGGGTTTGCGGGAGCGGCCTTGGATGTTGAGGAGTTGGGCGCGGTCGATTAGGCCTTTTTTTTCTGCGTCGGTTTCGGGTAGGAGTTGGGCGGAGAGGGGGCGTAGGATTTTGCCTTCAAGATTGGTTTCTTTTTCGATGAGTTTGAGGGCGGGGTAGTGTTGGGACATGGGGCGTTCGTCTAGGACTTCGCCTGTGAACAGGAAACTGGCGCCGATTTCGCGGGCGTATTTTTTGGCTTGTTTGAAAAGATAGATGCGGCAGTCTATGCAGGGGTTCATGTTTTTGCCGTAGCCGTGTTTGGGGTTGCGTAGCATGCGTATGTAGTCGTTTCCGGCGGCGACCATTTTGAGGGGGATGTTTAGTTGTTTTGCTGCGTCTATGGCGGCGCATCCGTCTTTTTTGCATAGGCAGAAGGGGCTTTTTACGTTGAAGGCGGTCACTTCGATGCCTTGTTTTAGGATCATTTCTGTGGCAAGAATGCTGTCTAGGCCGCCTGAGAGTAGGCCTACGGCTTTAACTTTTGTCATATGGTGATGTACGTTGTTTTGGGGCATAATAATTTACCTGTTTGAAAAATAGAATTGGGTGTTTTGGTTTGTTTTTGGGTGTGGGTTTGGGTTTGTTTTGTGTTTGTATTGTTTAGTAACACTTAGTTGGAGAATAAGCTTAAAAAGCTCTTTGAGAAATAAGTTTTGTTTTAGGTTGTAGTTGAGAGGTTAATGCTTGGATATAAGCATCTTTATCCCCATTTACCGAGAGTCAGATCAAGTAGAGCGGATGCTTACTTCGCTTGCTTCGCAGAATGTTTCTAAAGAGTTTTTTGTAGCTGTTGATGAGCCTACTGAGGAGTTTTGTAGAAAAATTAAATCGTTTGAAGGAGAAAATGTCAAGTTTGTCATAAATTATGAGCGGACGGGTAAAGCCAATTCGCTCAACAACATCGTTGGCTTGTCTAGTGGGGGGGTGCTTTTGTTTTTGGATTCTGATGTGGACATCCCTGAGGATCCGGATTATTTAAGAAAAATCATAATGGAAATGGAGCACACCGACATCTTGGATATAAAAAAGCGGGTTACTAAAAATCAATCGTTTCTCTCCAAGATGGCTTATTATGAATACCTCACCTTTAACATCAGCTCCTGGCTGGCGTCACGCGTTATGCAGAAATGTCCCGCGGTCAATGGTTCAGCGTTTGCTATGCGGCGCGAAATGTTTGAGAAGGTGCAGGGTTTTCGCAGTGTTGTAGCCGAAGACATCGATCTGGCTACTCGGGCGTTTTTAGAAGAGAGTCGTTTTGCCTACTCACATGAAGTGGAGGTTCAAAACGTAGTGCATAGTGACTGGCAGCAGTGGTATACACAGCGCAGACGCTGGGCGATTGGGCAGGCGCTTTGGCTCAAAGACTGGTATAAGCAGTTAGCGAACCGGTTTATCAAAAAACCACAGGTTTTTCTGCCTAGCTTGTTTTTTCTCTATCCCTCAGTTGCGGTGTTTTGTTTGAGTGCAATTGTGCCAAGTCTTTGGATGTATAATTCGTTGCTGGTTTTTTCTCTGTTTCTCTCGGTTAAATTTAACATTGCATTGCCGATTTTTTTGGTTTCTTTAGCAACCGCTGATGTCCTTAAAATTCTGTTGATTTCTATGTCAGGGTTCATAGCAACAGCTGTGGTTTTTTATGGCTTTTCTCGAAAGCTGGGTTTTTGTGAGATAAAGCTCCATGAGATGTTTGTGTACTACTTCTTTTACTCCTCGGTGTGGCTGTTTATCGTTGTTGCAGGCCATATTCAGGTGATTTTGTTGGGTAAAAAATCAGGACCCAACTGGAAAACCTGAGCGCTGTTGGAGTTTTTTACATCAAACGCGGTTGCGTAGCATTTGGCAAGGCTTAATAGTTTCATGCGCCGAGTAGTGTAATCACGTGAGCTTTATGGTTGATGTTTGGCTTCCCTACGGAAAAACCGATGTTTGCGTTCGAATTCCGGCTCGAAATCTGTTGGGTACCATCGAGCCCAAAGAACAGCCAGGTGTTGCTGATCAAAAAATAGAAATCGATCGGGCTCTAAAAGAGCCCATTGGATCTAAACCTATAGGGGAAATTGTTAACGCTCAGTCCAGGGTTGCCATAGTTGTTGATGACGCCACAGGCATGATACCCATTGAGCAGATGCTGCTCTCGGTGCTCTGTGAGCTCAACGCCGCGGGGGTTAGGGATGAAAACATCACTGTTATCTTTGGATGTGAAACGCCCCTATCAAGTGATGCTGAAGAGGTCAGTCAACGCTTAGGGGAAGCTGTAAAACGGGTCAGAGTTGTTAACCATGATGTTTTGGCCTCTGACTTGGTCTATGTTGGCACCACCAAAACGCATGGCAACAAGGTGTATCTTAATCGGCTCTTTGCAGAAGCTGATGTTAGGGTGCTTTTGGGTGAGGTTCAATACCACAACTACGCCGGTTATGGCGGTGGACGGAGAGGGGTTTTGCCTGCTGTTGTGGGAGCAGAAACGATCCGGCACAATCATGCACTGCTTGTCAGTGCCAATTCTACATCAGGCAACCTTGAGGACAATCCTGTTCACATCGACATGACTGAGGCCGCACACCTATCAAAGGTAGATTTTATAGTTAATGTTGTTGAGAATACCAAAGGAGAAATCGTGCGGGCCTTTGCAGGGGACTTGGAAGCCGCGTTTTTGGAGGCCGCTAAACTCGTTGATGAGATCTATGGTGTTGTAGTGGATCGGCGTGCAGACATCATTGTGGTAAGCGCCGGTGGATACCCCTGGGATTTGACGCTCTATGAAGCGCTCAAGGGGTTGGATGCTTCGCTTGATGCTGTGAAACGAGGCGGGGTCATCATTTTAGTGGCGGAATGTATCGAGGGCTATGGTAATCAGGTGTTCTATGACTGGATGACCCGTTTAGGAGAAATAAAAAATGTTGAACGGGAGGTCAAACGTAACTTTGCATCAGGGGGACAACGAGCTTACTATCTGCTAAAGGCTCTGCTTAACCATCAAATTATAGTGGTGTCAGCTATGCCAGACTTTTATGCCACCAGCATTTTTAAACTCAAAACCGCTCGGGCAGTAAACGATGCTCTAAATGAAGCTCTAAAGACAGCGGGGTCGGGCTCACGCGTCTGGGCAATGACGCATGGCAACAATACGCTTCCGGTGTATAGGGTCCCTGAGGAAAACAAGCCCTAAAATCATCTGCTAACGACTCCTGAAGCGTAACCTTTAAGTTTAAACATATAAATCCTTTTTAAACAGGCGAAATGATGCAACAAACCTTTACGCTACGCAAGTTCAGCCCAGGCGACCTTCAAAACGTCATACAAATAAACCGCGTCTGTCTCCCCGAGAACTATACCGACTTTTTCTTTGTCGATCTTCATCAGCGATTCCCCGAAACCTTCATCGTAGCAGAACATGATGAGAAAATTCTTGGTTACATCATGTGCCGCATCGAGGTGGGGTTATCTAACTTTGGCTTTGGGGGTTTAGTACGCAAGGGGCATGTGGTCTCAATCGCAGTTCTGCCCCAATACAGACGCAGAGGCGTCGCACAAGCTATCATCAACAGAGCCCTAGAGGGCATGGAATACTATAAGGCTAAGCAAGGCTTTTTGGAGGTCAGGGTAACCAACGAAGCCGCGATATCACTATACAAAAAACTGGAGTTTGAAATAACCCGAACCATCAACGGCTACTACAGCGACGGCGAAGACGCCTATGTCATGACAAAAAAAATAGCATAGGAATCTACGCAACATGCTTTAGGATAGTTAATGCTGAACCATTAAACATTACTTTGCAAAGATACATCCTAGTATCTGCTTTTTTGTAAGAGCGCAATGGGTATCGAATTTGTACATTGCATTGTGAAAGTTGCCATTTAATAAGTATCATGGAACAATTGATTGTAAGGGTATACAATATTTATATGGTTGGCACTCAATTTGTGTTATGTTTATGTTAGGGGGCTAACACAATGCCCAGAGGCAGTTAGGTAATGACATAATTGGGGCCAGAATATGTCGGGGATATTTACAATTGATGAAATTAAAAAGATTGCCATTCCGATTGCTAAAAAATATGGCATTAAAAAACTGGCGTTGTTCGGATCTTATGCCCGTGGAGAGCAAAAAATCACCAGCGACGTAGATTTTATTATTGAAAAAGGGAAAATACAAGGCTTAGAGTTCTTTAGATTTATTAATAATTTAGAGGATGCATTAGGAGTTCATGTGGATGTCTTAACGTATCAATCCCTTGATGATGATTTTGCTAAAGATATTGTAGGAAACGAGATTGTTTTATATGAAGGATAGAAATATTGTCATATTAAATAAAATCATCAAATATGCAAATGAGATAAGTGATACTATTTCAAGATTTAACTTGGATTTTAGCAAATTTGAAAAAGATCACGTTATGAAAAACGCAATTTCTATGTGTCTTTTACAGATTGGCGAGTTGGCGGGCAAATTGACTGATGAATTTAGAGCAGAGTATAACCAAATGCCGTGGCGCGATATTGTGTCGATAAGGAATAGAGCCGCTCACAATTATGGCAACATGGATACGAAAATTCTTTGGGATGTAGCAATAAAAGATATTCCTGCATTAAAAGAGTATTGCGAAAATGTCATAATATCAGCTAGTGACTAAAAAGCACGGGAATTAAACAAATAATCCATGTCAGAGGTTTAACCAGTTAGCCTTGTACTAAAAAGGGTGTCTATAGAATCGTTTGTTTTCATGAGTTACCCAATATCGATGCACCCGATGAGCAGTTATCTGCTTGGGTGAGAATCTAGATAATTCTGTCAAAGGCGTACAGGAGGCACGTGATAATTATAACTGGACAGCAGAGGTAAACTGGGGCTGTACTCTAAATTATAATAGGGTCAACCAGTATGGAAACCATCGTTGACTTTGTGTTAGTTGCCTTGGGGTTTGGTTGTCTGCTGTATCCGATTAAGAAATAGAATGATTGTTATCGCTACGCTGACAGCAATCACTATCACCACGGCAGTTGTTATGTCAGTTAGGCTAAATCCGCCGAATCTGGGTTCATCGGGGGGTTGAACGTGTTGGTCAGTTGGGTCGGGCAGGTAGGTTGGATAGGGATAGAGTGAAACGGTGGGTGCATCGGGGGTGGATGAAGATGTGGGGTTGGGGGTGTCAGAGGGTGAGGGTGTTGTTGACGGTATCGGAGGTGGTGTTGGAACAACAACCAAGGGAACTGCGGGGGCATATGCAGGGGAGCTCAGAAAGGGTGTGAATGTTACTTTGCCAAGGTTGGGACGAAGAGTCGCGTCGTAGTCTGAGATGGTTTTACGGATGGCGGCTTCGTCAGTTGTTCC
Source organism: Candidatus Bathycorpusculum acetigenes (assembly GCA_009781675.1). Classification (GTDB taxonomy): domain Archaea; phylum Thermoproteota; class Bathyarchaeia; order Bathyarchaeales; family Bathycorpusculaceae; genus Bathycorpusculum; species Bathycorpusculum acetigenes. The sequence goes on from WQVG01000045.1 coordinate 10,029, forward strand.
CCACCAGTTGTTAGCAGCATTCACATCTGTAACGGTTTCAGTTAGATGTATGCTTTCTTTGGTGCTGTCTATGATGTTGTTGTGGCGTATGGTGGAGCTGGCTGTTTGACCCCACAAGCCATAGGTGTTATAGGCGATGGTATTATTTTGGATGTCTGCATCTCGGCTGATGCCACAGGTGTTGTATGCAATAACGTTCTCACTGATTGTGACCTCAGGGGTCCCCTGAATAACTATCCCATCATTAACATTGTTGGTGATGACGTTTTGTTTGATGACACCGGGTTTGTTTGTATAGATACCTGTGTAGAAGTTAGTGATGCCGTTTGCAGTTATGGATGCCGTACTGCCTGCGTTATAGATTCCACAGCCTTGTTGTGCCCCTGCACCTGAGAGGGTATTTCCAGTGATTATTACATATCCAGAGTTTATGTGGATACCATCTTGCGCATTTTGTGTTGAAATAATGTTATTTATGATGGAAGCACCCCCAGAATTTATTGTTATCACCGCATCCGATGAGGTGCCTGTAAAATAGTTATTAGCTAATGTTGGTGATCCACCCTCTATGGTTAGGGGAACTGAATAGAAAACGCCATGACTAACCGTACAATCTGGATCACTTGAGGCTCGGAAAATAAGCTGGGAACTTGAGAAGCCATCGTTTAAGAAGTAAATTGGGTTATTATTTAATCCTTGGGCGTTGAGCAACCCATAGACTTGAATTTGGTAACCGTTAAGGTGCACAACCACACCAGGATGAATGTTTAGAGTCTCACCGCTGTAAATAATGATGTTTGACGTTAGAGAGTAGGGACTGTCTGCAACAGTCCAAGTTGCATGTCCGTTGGGTACGCTGCTGACAGAGGTAGTTGCAGATACCACGCTAAACAGGGGTAACACGATAGCGAAAACCAGCAAAAACACGACTGGCAAGTATACAGACTTATTCAAACATGACACCAGTACAGGGGTTGTTATGGAAGGTTAAATTATTTACTGTTGACACCACACACAACCGATATAATCCACAACACAGCCAAAAGACAAAAGATAACAGAAAACGCGTGAAGTAAGCTTCATAGAAGTGCTCTGAATCATAAAAAAACTATAAACCTATACCTAATTCTGGTAAGATGTTATAAGCTAGAATGTATAACCCTTTTACGATTGCTTGGTTAGAGAGCTACGGAGGTCAAATAATGAACAATGCCCAAAACCCCACGCAACCCCCTCCAACTGATAGCCTCCATAAAAAGGCGTTAATCGGTAAAACCGAAGCACTTATCATCGGTTTAGTGTTAGCCATAGTCGGCGCTCTAGTAGCTGGATCATTTGAGAAAGGCACACTCACAAACTATGCAGGCTTTGGCATGTTACTTGTGGGTATTGCGGCTTTTGTAGCGGGAACTTGCTCTGTGTTTACCACAAACGTTGAAAATCGGATGCAAAGAGAAAACCTAGATGTTTATAGGGCAAAAAAACGCTTACCCATCTACAACAGCATCTGGGCGATAGGTGCAGGAGTGATTCTTGCAGTTTTAGGTTCAATGTTGGCCAGTGCAAATGACCGCGCTCTGCCAATGAACACTGCAGGGTTTGGTATGCTTCTTGCGGGCATTGGCGTGTCGGTAATGGGTTTTTCTAGTGTAGCTTTGGAGACAGTGAAAATAGAATTAAACCGCGATCATACCTCAAAAGTTAAAACGCCAAAGTCACTTTTCTTTAGCATTACTTCACTTGGCTTAGGTGTTGTCTTTTTGGTTATCGGTACCCTTTTAGCAGAGTCATATGCAAAAGACACTGTTCTACATGACGCCGGCTTTGGCATGTTAATAGTGGGAGTTGCTGTTTTATGTTTAGGCACCGCGGGGACAGCCAGCACTATGCTTAAAGCGCAAATCTACAATCAAGACAAAGTCATCGGTGAACCTCATCCTCGAATCTTTGGCAGTATATGGGCAATTGGAATCGGAACTATGCTGCTAATCATTGGTTTTATACTCTCAGGAAATTTTGCAAAAAGTACGGTTATAAACTATACCGGATTTGGGATGCTGTTATCGGGAGCGGGTGTTTTTGTTTATGGTTTGTTTGAAACGACTAAGGCCTTTGCTATGGGTTATCTAAATTATAGACTTACCCGCAACTCTATGAGACAGGCAAAAAGTGTCCAGCGCCAACAAAATAACAGGGCAGGGTTTATCTCTCTTTGGAAAAACATGGTGCGCACAAGTTCAATACTTAACCTTGTGGGTATTATTGCGGCGGTATGTATTCTATTTTTTAGTATCTGGCAGCTCGATATCATCGTCTCGGGGCCGGTTTGGTGGTCCTCAGGGGAGCAGGGAGCGGGAATCGGTTGGTCTCATCCTCAGGGTGCCTACTCAAACGATTACTTCCAATGCTTCTTCTGGAAGACAACTATTGGACAGGCATATGATACCCTATTTATGCTGATATTCATCGCGTTTATTGTCATGTTTTTAAGTGCCTATTTTTGGCCTAAAAAAAATGAACCCCCAAAAAGTGTGGTATATGTTTAACAGAGCAGATTAGCTAAAAAGTACAACACTCAGAGGTAGATAAGGGAAGTAGCGTAACTAATGTTGGTAATTGGAATTGTGAGAAGCAGCAAATGCTATACAGGCAACTGCTATGTCTCTTAAAAATAGGATATTTAGTTAAAGTCCATACATTTAACGTTAATTTAGTGTCAATTATGGGCAACCCTTAAATTTCCGCTTTCTGGAAATAAGGGTAGATCAACTAATTTGAGTCCCGATAAACTCTTAAAAAGCGGAAAAGTTGCTAAGCGCTTTTTTGCCGTTCAAATGGCCGTGGGATTTGCGGAAGTCATCACAGGTTTATTTACATTAAGCGTCGCTTTGATCGCAGACGGAGTACAATCCTTCGCAGACGCCGGAGTCTCATTCATCGTTTGGACCGGGCTGCGCATTTCAAGAAGAAAACCTGACCACAAATATCCCTTTGGCTATCACCGCTTTGAAACAATGAGCAGCATAGTAGCCGCCGGCTTTATGGGCGGTTTAGCAGTAGTCCTGCTCTATAAATCCTATCAAGAACTGCTCAACCCAACGCCGATAATAAACGCTGAAATATCCATGATCGTAGCCTCAGCCTCTTTGACCGTGTCAGCTCTTCTTCTAGTTTACAAAAGACGCGCCGCCAAAAGATACAAATCAGCAGCCCTAAAAACGGATGCGGCAAATTCGATAAAAGATGTCCTTGCCTCATCAACCGTTCTGTTAGGTATTGCGTTGAGTTTCTCCTTAGGTATCACCCAAACAGATGCCATTGCAGGTATAGTGATTGCCTTTTTTGTTTTTGCTATGATCCGGCCTATCCTTAGAGAATCATCATTGGTGTTGCTTGATGCTTTTGATGATCATGAAATTGTAGGAGAGATAGAACAAACCGCCAAACAAACCCGGGGTATAAAACAGGTACAGAAGGTACGCATGAGAAAAGCAGGGTCATATTTAATCGGGGATATGCGTGTTGTTATTGACGCAGATTTAACTGTACGAGATGCATGTCGTATAACCAAAGAAGTAGAAAAAAGCATCAAACGTGAATTCACAGATATTCTAGACATCAAAGTTATAATTGAACCCGACGAACCCATAGGCAACTATCACTAAACCAAATTTTCAAGTATAACCACGCTACTAACATGATTATTGTTACCTCCAGCTGAACCACATACGCTTAAAATTCTTCACCCTCAATATTCTTTCGTCGATTTTGGAGGTGAAGAAAAATTACTAGAAAAAACCTACCCACAAACGACAATATCTCACAATACGCTGGCAAACAACCCAAAGACCACACAACTACAACACCCACACGGGAAGGCATAAAACATAAACCAGATACCCAACAAGACCTCTATAATCGCAGACAACGTCGAAGCACGCAACATGTTTAAGCATCTTTAGGCCAACCATGGCGAGAAGAAGAGACCCTAACATGAGGAGACGATTATTTAGGCATTAAACCAGGTTATCAATTCTTTGTTCGCACTAGATCCATAGAAAGTAGAGTATCGACCAAATTACTGTCAAGGGTGATCATCGGCTAAGCATAGGATACAGCGTTGTTTATTGATTACGGCTTATTATAGAAGGGAATTCTATGGCGCAACAATTATAAGGTCTCACCGGTCTCCCTCTTTTAGAGGAAGATGTTATGGTAAAGCAGGTGGTAATAGAAAGCAAAAAGAAAATTGCACTCATCGCTCACGACAATAAAAAAGAAGATCTGATGGAGTGGGTGAAATATAACAGGGGCACACTAAAACAACATGAACTCTACGCTACAGGAACCACGGGTAAACTCCTTGAGAGGGAGTTGGGGTTGGAAATTACCAACATGGAATCGGGGCCGCTTGGCGGCGACTTACAGATAGGCTCGCTTATAGCTGACGGTATAGTTGATTGTCTGATCTTTTTTTGGGATCCCCTTGAACCGCAACCTCATGATCCTGACGTGAAGGCACTTTTGCGGATAGCGGTGGTGTGGAATATTCCTATGGCATGCGATCGCAGTACCGCGGATTTTATAATTTCGTCCCCTTTGATGGGTAGAGAATACATGCGTAAACTACCGGACTACGAATCCTACCGACAGCGCTTAGAGCACGAAACATAACAGTGTAAATATTTAGAAGCCAAATACTCTTTTTCTTAAACGCGGATGAACAGGTGTAGGGGAAGAATTTATGGAAAATAGGGGCAAATATATGGAGAAAGTAACCATTGGTAAGCGTGAACGGCTCAATGGGAAAATAGTACTTGATGAGTACAATCCACTTTGGCCTGTTTTGTTTGAACAAGAGGCGAATAGAATCCGTGATGCACTTGGAAACCGGGCGATGCAAATACACCATGTTGGCTCTACTGCCGTACCAGGATTGTGTGCAAAACCTATTATAGATATTTTACTTGTTGTCGCTGATGCTTCTGATGAGGTATCCTATGTATCTGATTTGGAATTGCTGGGATATACGTTACGCATTCGAGAGCCAGACTGCGCAAAAACGAGTTTTAAAACACATCAACACATAGCGATTCAACAAACAACAACTATAAATACAACATAAAACAAACAACCAATATGGATGTTGAATACCACGCGTTACAAAGAAG
>WQVG01000046.1 GCA_009781675.1 Candidatus Bathycorpusculum acetigenes
AGTGTATAATTTGTACACTAGGTTTAAATTTTTTTCGGAAACAAACCCAAAACAATGGACAATCACCATCAAATAACCGATGAAAACCTAGTGTATAAAACCAGCTAAAAAGTCAGGTATATAGTTTCGCGTCCCGCATTAGCTAACGTTATAACAAATACGCCGGTTTTTTCTGATTGTATAGGGTAATAGTAGACGAAGAGTTGCACTTATCGAGTTATATACCGTCTATTCTAAGTTACTGGGAATGGCATAAATAAGTGCGGTTGCCGGGATTTGAACCCGGGTAGCCAGCTTGGGAAGCTGGAGTCCTACCGAGCTAGACTACAACCGCACACCATACTCAATTCTAAGGTTGTTTCTAAGAGTGTTATTCCTAAGCAACCTAAACTGGTTTGAAATAAGACTGTTGATTTTGAGGAGTATAAACCTTATCTTGACAGTAAGTACAGAAGCAGAAAGTATACCGGTATGCAGTTGTAGTCAGGGTTTTCTGTTTTTCAAAAATCAGATGCCCCGCTTATCTTAGAAGTCTTTCTGCGTCAACTGTGTAGCCGCAACCGGTGAGTTCTCGTATGAGGGTGAGTTTCCAACTGTTGCGGTCGTCTATGGCGGTGAATTTTATGCCTTCAAAGTCTATGGGAACTGCAAAGTTGGGGCTTTCTCTATAGAAGGCAAGCACTCGTTCCTTTCCAAGTTTGCCTAACAGAAAGCCAAACATCAAAGTCACGTCTTGGCGGGGGTTGCGTTGGCGTTTTGTTGCTTCTTCACCTTTTGGATAGACGTAGATGTCAGGTGAGAGCAGTACCACTGCGAAGTCTATGTCTTTGTAGTCTGTGAAGCGGTCAATTATTTTTTTGCCGTGGCTGGGTTGTTCGCTCATGAGTATAGCGGCTAGTCCGAGTTTTTTTAGAGCCAAAGTGAGGGTTTGCTTCATTACCTCATCGGTTCCAGAAACCACAAGTATCCGTCTGGGAGTACCGTTTGGTATTAAAGCGACTGGTTGGGCTTGTTGGACTGCTGAGTTTGTTTTTTGGGTTATCGTCACAAAGTTTTCGGTGCATACGTAGGTGCCTTTGACTTTGCCTTTAAGAATGTTTTCGATAAGGTATTTTTTGTCTTTAGTTGTAACTATGCTCTCATTGTTGGGCAGGCGTAGTTTGTCAGCTGTTTGGTAGGACCAAAAGATAACAACTTTGGCGACTTTGATGGGATTGAGCAAACGCCCTATAAACCAGAATGGGTCACCGTTGGCAAACGGTTCTTGGAATGCTCCGATTACCTCAGCATTAGAGAGATTGAAGCGAACACCTGACTTGTCAGGTTCACTATATTCGATGTATATATGGTATTTGGGATTAGGCAAAGCAATCAATGATAGTCCTGCCTGAAAACTCAAAAACCTTCCTCTAAAAAACAATCAGATAGACCTTCCAAAAACTCGACGACAAAGCTTTTGTCTAATTCCTTGCTATTTGGACGTCGGCATTTTGGACTATTAAGCACCCGTAATGGTTACCGCCCATTTAATTCGTTCATCAAAACATTTTCCAAGTGTTGAAATGAGAAAAGTAGATATTTTGTCGATTTTTACGGCTTAATAATATAACTTAATTTCGCTTTTTTGTTGAGTTTACGCCTCAGTTATGCCTCTTGTTTTTACGATTTGTTGCTTGAACGTTTTTGTGCGTCTATTGTAGGTGATAAAACAAAATCGTTATCAGAGAGTAGCCCCAAGTTTAGCTGTAAGGGAACATGATGTCTAAAAATTATACTTATACCGATGCAGGCGTTAATCGGGGTCAGCGGGTGGAGGCAAAAAAAGAGCTTGCAAGTCTTAGAGAAACCTACAGACATATCGGTTTTGGTGGCATCATGCATCTACCTTATAGCAATGTCTTTCCCGTTGGTGAGAATACGTTTTTGGATCTCCAAATCGAGGGAGTTGGCACCAAGGTTTTAGTCGCGGAACTTGCAGACAAGTATGATACCATCGGCGTAGACGCAGTTGCTATGGTGGTTAATGATGTTATTCGCAGTGGGGCTAAACCGCTTGGCCTTGCAGATAACATACATGCCGTGGCCAGTGTTCCTAAACTGGTCAATGCATGGCTCAAGGGTATAATTGCGGGTGCAGAACAATCGGGGTGTCCTGTAGTAAATGGTGAAACAGGAGATGTTGCAGAAATCATCAAAGGTCTTAGGCCTAATTCGGGGTTTGATATGGTTGTTTGCTGTGTGGGCCAAGTTGAGCGTCAAGGTCTCATAGGGGGCAGAGACATAAAACCCGGGGATCCCATCATTGGTTTAGCCAGCAACGGTTTGCACAGCAATGGCATAACTTTGGCAAGAAAAATTCTCTTCAAAGCATGGGGCGGTAAATATGAACCGACTGATGTTCCCCAAGAACTGACACAAGAGATTGCACTAGAAGTTTTGGAGCCCACCAAAATCTATGTGAAGCCACTTCTTGAACTGGCGCGTGAAGTCAAAGTTAAAGCAGCGGTGCATATAACAGGGGATAGCTATACCAAATTTAACAATCTGACGGCTTTTTCTCCGGGTATTGGTTTTTGTTTTGATCGGTTTGAGCCGCAACCGATTTTTGGTTTAATTCAAAAAACCGCGGTCGAATTGGGGTATACTATAACGGATGAAGAGATGTTTCGAACTTTTAATATGGGTTGGGGTTTTGGTATCATCGTAGATAAATCCGACATTGATACAGCGCTGGGGGTACTGGAGCATACTACAAATGGGGAGTGTGGTGTGCAGAGAATTGGCAGGGTTACAAGTAGAGAACGCATTGTTGAGATAGAGTATGAGGAGAAAGGGTTGATTTTGTAGTAGGGTTTTGTATTGTTTGTGATGAAAGCGTTTAAATCTCTATGGCTTAATTTAGAGGTCTATGAAATACGCTGTTAAAATTGAGGTCAGCCTTAAACCCGGGCATAGTAATCCGGAAGGCGAAACAACTGCGCGACTACTTGTTGAGCTTGGCTACAGTGTCGAGGCAGTCGAGGTTAGTAAAGTCTACACGGTAGTTTTGGAGGCCTCAAACATGGTTGAGGCAGAGCAGAAAGCGCAGGAAATGAGTAAACGTCTGCTGGTAAACCCCACAAAAGATGACTATACAATCAGCGTAGCGGAAAAAAAATGAACCCCAACCTCTTGATCAAACGTCAAACCAATCCAGTTATAGAAGCCCAACTAGCAAATGCTACACAATCCCAGCTATCAGAGATTAACAGTGAACTTGCTTTGGGTCTTAGTGCTGAGGAACTAGAGGTTATTCAGGCTTACTTTAAAAAAGAAAATCGTAATCCCACTGATGTGGAGCTTCAAGCTATCGGTCAAGCTTGGAGTGAACATTGTTGTCATAAAACGTTTAAGGGTAAAATCAAAATCGAAGGCAGTCAAACAATCAATAGTTTATTTAAAACCTACATTGCCAAGGCCACCAATCAGATCAAGGCGCCTTGGTGTGTGAGCGTATTTGAAGATAACGCGGGTATAGTTAAATTCGATAAAGGCCAAGGTATCGCCGCCAAAGTTGAGACTCATAATCATCCCTCGGCAGTGGAACCGTTTGGCGGTGCAGCAACTGGTGTGGGCGGAGTCATTCGCGATATCTTGGGGGTTTGGGCAGACCCCATTGCATGTACTGATGTTTTGGGTTTTGGGCCACTTGACTATGATTACAACAAACTTCCTGCGGGTATTAAGCACCCCAAATATGTCTATATGGGCGTCACCGCGGGCATCAGCACCTATGGTAACAACATGGGCATTCCAACAGTTAATGGCGCAATATACTTTGATGAATCCTACACAGGCAATGTTACGGTTTATTGTGGCTGTGTTGGTTTGTTGCCGCTTAGTAAATATGCTAAAAATGCTCAGGTGGGCCATATTATTGTGTTGGCAGGCGGCAAAACCGGGCGGGATGGTATCCATGGCGTCACCTTTGCATCCGCAGAACTCACAGAAAAATCTGAAGAGATCGCCCGTCCCGCCGTTCAGATCGCAAATCCCATCGAAGAAGAAAAACTCAAACGGGCCATAATAGAGATCCGCGACCGCCAACTTGGCTCAGCAATCACCGATATCGGCGGTGGAGGTCTATCCTCAGCAGTCGGTGAAACCGCAGAACGCTTTGGTTGTGGCGTCAAAGTAAACTTAGAGACGGTACCTCTAAAATATCAGGGGCTAGCACCCTGGGAGATCTATCTCTCCGAATCTCAAGAACGCATGCTACTCACATGCACCCCCGAAAACTTGGAGAATGTATTAGCCGTTTTTGCAAAAGAAGATGTGACCGCAACCGCCATTGGCAAACTCATTTCTCAACGGCGACTCAAACTCAGCTACAACACCGAACTAGTTTCTGATCTGGATATGGAGTTACTCTTCAACCCCCCTCAGAGCACCAAAACAGCCCTCATTCAAACACCCAAACGCACAGAAGAACCCCAATTCCCCCAACCCACAAACCTCACCGAGGCTTTAATAGAGTTACTTGGAGCACCAAACATTGCCAGCAAAGAATCAGTGATTCGCACCTATGACCATGAAGTCAAAGGTAACACCCTGCTCAAACCCCTCCAAGGAGACTACGCGGGCCCCAACGATGCGGCAGTACTAAAACCCCTCGATCAATCCCTAAAGGGGCTAGTGATTAGCTGCGGCATGAACCCCAACTATGGCAAAATCGACCCCTATTGGATGGCCGCATCTGCAATAGACGAAGCCATACGCAACAACATCGCAGTAGGCGGCAGAAGAATCGCACTCCTAGACAACTTCACCTGGGGCAACCCAGAAAAACCCGAGCGCCTCGGCGCACTAGTCCGAGCCTGCGAAGCCTGCTACGACTACGCCACACTGTTTAAAACACCCTTTATCAGCGGCAAAGACAGCCTCTACAACGAATCCCCACTGGGCCCCATAACACCAACTCTTCTTATAACCGCAGTCGGCATCATACCCAACATCGAACATACCACCTCTATGGACCTCAAAAAACAAGACAATACCCTCTACCTCATAGGCAAAACCTACCCCGAACTTGGCGGCTCAGAATACTATAAACTCAAAGGTACCCTAGGCACATCGGTGCCTAAAGTGCGAGGCGGAAAGGCGAAGCGCACCTTTAAAGCCATCACCAAAGCCATCGACCACGGCTTAATCAAAGCCTGTCATGACCTCTCAGAAGGCGGGTTGGCGGTTGCAGCCGCAGAGATGGCGCTTGCAAGCGGTTTGGGTTTAACGCTTGATCTCCAAAAAGTTCCTGCCAAAGATCTTGAGCAGGATGATTTTGTGCTCTTCTCAGAGTCTAACAGCCGTTTTCTCATCGAGGTCGCAGACGCAGATAAAGCAGAATTTGAGACGCTTATGCAGGGGAAGGGTTGTGTGAAAATTGGCAAAGTTACAAAAGAACCCCAACTCCACATAAAAGGCCTAAACGGTAAAATCGCAGTTGACGTATCGGTTGATATGTTGCGGCAGAGTTGGAAAAAAACCCTCAACCACAAGGAGACAGAATAATGAACCCAGAAGATATCAAAGTCTGCATATTGCGGGCCGGTGGGACCAACTGTGATGCCGAAACCCAACGCGCCTTCCAAGAACTCGGTGTACAAGCCCAAACGCTTCAAATCAGTGAACTAGTCAAACACCGCAACCTCCTAGACTATGATGTATTGGTCTTTCCAGGCGGCTTTTCCTATGGAGATTATGTGCGTAGCGGTGCCATATTTGCCCGGCACCTCTTTGCGCATCTGGGTAAAGAAATGCAGAGCTTCATAGATAAGGGCCGTCCGATTCTGGGCATCTGTAACGGCTTTCAAATTCTAGTTGAATATGGTTTACTGCCAGGGTTTGAGGGCATAAGTCCAATCCCTGAAGCCACGCTTACCACTAATGAACCTGCGGGTTTTAAATGTAAATGGGTTTACTTAAAACAGGAAAATCAAGGCAAATGTGTCTTCACCTCTGCCATTCCTATGGGTAAAACTATCCGGCTCCCCATCGCACATGGGGAGGGGCGGTTGCTGTTTCCTAAAGAAAAAGAAGATGTCCTGCTAAAGCGGCTTATTGATGCGGATATGTTGGTATTTCGCTACTGCACAAAAGACGGCCAATCCGCAGATGGTCTATATCCCACAAACCCCAATGGCAGTTTTCATGACATAGCGGGCATCTGTAACCGTGAAGGCAACATTTTTGGTTTGATGCCGCATCCTGAACGGGCGCTATATTGGTGGAAACAACCCGATTGGACCCGCCATAATCAGATGCTACAGTATGGTGATGGAAAGCTCATCTTCCAAAGCATCATAGATAAACTGACAAAACACTAGGGAATATTCGGTGTTTAAAATAACCGCTGAATTGCTCAGTTCAGGGACTGATTTGGGGCCCATTTTTCTTTTATCTACCGCCATACCCATCTTTTGTCACCATTTTTGGCGTTTTAGTGCCTGATCTAATTTTACTTATTTTGAAACAATCAATCACCAGCATGCACTACTTTTACTGCCTACTGGCTGTAATCAATATTCAAAATTATTTAACAGGTAAATAAAATAAATACAAAATAAAGAAGGATTTTTTGATAGATGGTTATCTCAATTTTTGTAAACGATCATCGTTGAGTATTGTTCATTGTCAGGGTTTACAATTTCCGCAAGGTCTGTAGCCGGCGTCTATTGCTTCTTGGCGTGTGTCAAAGTATACTCTGTTTTGTTGACTAGGTAGTGAGCTACAAGAGGGTAGATGAAAGACCAAGGTATTTTTATTGCCGATGTAGCCTTCGGTGGGGATGTCTGGGAAGTCAGGGGTTATTGGGGTTTGTGTTGCAGATATGGTTATGGTTGTTCCGTTGGTGGTGAAAGTTATGGTGCCGTTTTGGTCGGTTCTATAGATTTGGGCATCTGTTCCAGTTAAGCGGGTCATGGTGTCAGGGTGCGGGTGTCCATAGGGGTTGTTTATGCCGCAACATATCACTGCATAATTTGGAGCAACAGCATCCAAGTATTTTTGTGTACAGCTTGTTCGTGATCCGTGATGCCCAACTTTGAGCACATCAGTTTTTAGTGAAAACCCAGCGGATAGTTGCTCATTCTCCGAGGTTGTGCCGGCATCACCGGTAAACAGAAAAGAGGTATCACCAAACTCTACCCGCAGAACAATTGAGTACTCATTAATGTCATCATTATATGATGCACTATTTGGAGCCACAACCTCTATGTTTGCGTTGCCCAATTGGAAAATATCTCCCGGAGTAGGTATGGTCATGGGTATGTCTTTTTCTTCAATAGCAGCCATTAGATTCTCGTATGTTTTTGTTGTGTGTGCTTTGTTGGGCATAATCACAGTGTCTATGCGATCCATCGCCATTATAACAGAGGCCATCGATCCAATATGGTCAGCATGTGGATGAGTAGCCACAAGATAATCCAGTTCGGTTATTTCATATTCAGCGAGATAGCCAAGGACAAGCTTATCTTGATTAATGTTTCCAGCATCTATCAACATAGCGTGATCATCTGTCTTTAGCAGAATACAATCGGCCTGACCCACATCGAAGACGATAACATCTAGAACCCCTACCACGTCAGGTTCTGTCGGCAGGTTTGGTGAGCCTGTTATTGTGGGTGTTTCGGCAGAGTGATTGCCCCATTGGAAAATGAAAGTAACTTGAGAGTTATTACGCAATAAATATGCGGCAAATAACACCGCAATAATTAATAACAATACAATAATTATTGTTTTTTTATTCATACATCACACCTAAACAATTAACCATACCCACCATATTTATATCATTTTCCATACTATGATCGTTAAAAGTTGTTTTATCTAACAATTACACATATCTAAAATCGCCATATTTCAGTAACCTTGCGCTAAGTCACTCAATAACTGGCAGGACAAACGGGCAGGTAAGAAAAAATAATATAGGAAAAGAAAAGATGCTTAGTTAGGCGATTTTTGTGAAGGCAGATTTGGGTTTTGCACAGATGGGGCAGAAGTCTGGTACTTCGCCATCGAATGTGTTTCCGCAGTCGGGACATACGTAGATGTCAGTTTGGGGAAGGTCGGTTTGAGTTTTTATGGCAGTGATTGCTTTTTTGTAGAGATCTGCATGGACATGCTCAACTTTGTTGGCCATATCAAAGCTCTGAAGTGCTTTTTTGTTGTCTTCGGTTTTGGCGTCTTCTATGAATTGGGGATACATAGATTCGAATTCATAGGTTTCTCCTGCAACAGCAGCGCCAAGGTTTTCAGCAGTGGATTTAACTTGGCCCATGACACGGAGGTGGTTGAGTGCATGAATAGTTTCTGCTTCTGCGGCAGCCCGGAAGAGCTTTGCAATTTGAGGAAAACCTTCTGCTTCTGCTACTTTAGCAAACGCGAGATACTTACGGTTAGCTTGAGATTCACCTGCAAACGCAGCCTTTAGATTTTCATCGGTCTTGGTCAATTTAGAATCACCACAGACACTAAATATAAACAGAGTTATAAGCACTTACCTCCCATACAAACGACAAATAAAGAATTAGCGAGCAGTTTAATTTTACAGAAGAGACAGTTTTTGGAAAAAACTTCTTATGCACAAACAACAGTATCCATAGGAGAGGAAACATGGTTAATTTTTCCCTTGATCGGCAAGATCTCAAAGGTTTAGCTGTGCTACTTGGCTGTGCTTTGGCGTTGCGGCTTTTTCTGTTTCCTCTTCAAGGCTATATAAACGATCTGGCAACCTACCAGTACTGGTTTAACACCGCCGCAACACAGGGCATCCACTCCTTCTATCCCTATGTGCTACAGCATGCAGGCTGGATTGATTATCCACCTTTTAACGTCTATATCTTTTGGGTGTTTGGCTCCCTGGCTCAAATGTTGCCATCGGTTGATCCGGTGTTTTTTGTCAAGTTAGCCCCAACCATCTTTGATCTTGCCACCGTTACGCTCATCTATTTGTTTTTGCGCAGACAATTAAGCCTTAGAGGAACCCTCATAACCACCGCTTTCTATGCGTTTAACCCAGCTATAATCTTTAATGTTGCCATCTGGGGACAGTTTGATGCTATATACACATTTTTCCTTGTGCTAGCCTTGATTTTGGCGCTTAAGAAAAAACCGGAAGTCTCAGCAGTGACTTTTGCGATTGCATTGTTAACTAAACCACAGGCCATAGCATTGTTACCTCTGATTGTATTTGTGATTTTCAAAGAGGACGGCTTAAAGAGGCTGGTTACGTCTGTTGTGGCCTTTGTCACCACGATTTTTGTAGTTATTTTGCCCTTTGAATGGAGCGGGAGTCCTGTGAATTTTTTGAGCAACATCTATTTTGGTGCCTATGATGGATACCAGTATACATCGATTAATGCGTTTAATTTGTGGGGTTTGTTTGGGCTTTGGGTTCCCGACGGTGGGCTCTACATTGTGGGGTGGATATTATTTGGCGTGTTTTCAGCTTTGACCCTCTATATTCTCCATAAGCGGTTCCAGGCTTCAGGAGAACTTTTGGCAGTGTTTGGGGCGTTTTTGCTTCTGTTTGCTTTCTTTATATTGCCCACAAGAATTCATGAACGCTATCTCTTCCCAGCTCTGAGCATGTTGGTACTGTTGTTACCGTTTTCTAAAAAAATCCGGCTCCTCTACGCGGGGTTAACCGCAACTTTGCTTATCAATCAAGCATACGTACTGTCTTTTTTGAATGCGGGTAGATTCATCAATCATAATCTGATGGTCAATCCTCCACAACTCGATGGGGTGGTTTTGTTGGTAGGTATTATTAATTTAGGGCTGTTTCTCTATGCGTTGTCGATTCTTTGGAGGGAACTGTTGTGGAAACGAAGGTTTAAAACCGCCGAACCGTTAAACCAAACTGCAAAAAGAAGTGAGTTTAGTGATCTTTGACTTAAAAATAACAAAGAAAGACGTTTTAACCATTGTTTTGCTCTCGACGCTCTTCTTTGGTATAGCGGCTTGGAATTTAGGTGAAATCCAAGCGCCCCTAACAGGATGGGAGTGTACCACTCAGGCAAGTTTTTATGTCGATGTGGGTTCGGTACAGTATATTCAAACGGCTTATTTCTGGGTTAAAAGCGGCAACGCTTCGGTTACCATCTACTCAGGTATGCCGGGTGGCAACTGGAGTGAGTTGGGGAGTGTGGCGCTTGCGCCTCGAGGCACAGATTACTCTATTCAGACAAGCTTTACGGTAAATGCTGAAACCCAGTTTTTACGATTCGATGTGGAGGCGGCAACTTATGATTCGCGGCCGAACTTTGCTGACTGGGGCATAACAAATCCCTCCGATAAAGATCCCTCACCCTATATCAAGTTAACAGAAATCGGTCTCTCAGACCCCAGCAACACCCAGATTGTCATAGCATCCATTGGTGGTTTAAACAATACGGATACAACGCTTGGGGCGTTGGTTGATGAACAAGCTGTGCTTCAGATTCCACCTACTTACATGTCAAAGATGTATTTTGATGAGGTATATTTTGCTCGTTCTGCTGAAGAGTTGGCAAACCATCAAATACCCCTAGAGCGGACCCATCCTCCTTTGGGTAAACTTATCCAGGCTGTTGGGGTTTTGGCTTTTGGAGAAACTCCCTTTGGATGGCGTATCGTGGGGGTAGTATTTGGTATGTTGATGGTTCCTTTGATGTATCTTTTGGGCAAGAAGCTGTTTGGAACCTGGATTGGGGGTTTCTCTGCGGCGTTTCTGTTCAGTTTTGATTTTATGCATTTCACGATGGCACGCATCGGTACGGTGGATACCTATGTGGTGTTTTTTTCGTTGCTTACCCAGTTGTTCTTTTTAGTATACTTTGCAAGAGTGCTAAAAGATGGCTGGAAGACATCGGTGTTGCCGCTGTTTTTAGCAGTGGTTTTTGCCGCGTTGGCGTTTTCGACAAAGTGGTTTTCACTTTTTGGTGTTCTGGGTATGCTTGCATTGCTTGTGGTGCTTAGATTAAGAGAAGTTAAAGACCTAAAAGGTACCCTAACTAAGAAATATGTAGCGTTTTTTGATCGTCCCTTTTTGTTATTGATTGGGTTTGTTGGAGTTTTTGTTGCTATCTATTTTGCAACCTATATCCCCGAGTTGCTTATGGGTAACTCCCCAAAGACCATTTTTGATCTGCAAAATGCTATGTTTAGCTTTCATGGAGGCACAGTAACTGATACCTCATCGGCGCCTTGGTGGTCGTGGCCGTTTATGTTTCGGTTTGATGGTTCAACTGTGCCCCGATGGTTTGACATAACCTATCTGCCAAACAACATCGTGTCGACTATTACGGTGTTTGGGAATCCGGCGGTTTGGTGGGTAGGATTTGTGGCCATGATTGGTCTATTGGTTGAGGCCTTCCATTTGGAGGGGGTGCTGTCAAATTTGAAAAGCCGGCTTTCAAAATCGTCTCTGCCCCGGGTTAGTATTCGAGGTAGTGGTTGGGATGCTGCGGCAATCTTTATCGGGGTTGTGTTTTTGTTTTCTTGGTTGCCCTATGTGTTAATTGGACGTGCAACCTACATCTACCATTTCTACCTAAGCGTGCCCCTGCTGTGTCTAGCCATAACATATTTCATCAACCGCTACTGGCATAAATCCATGGGAAAAGTGGCAGCCATAACTATATTTGCAGCGGTTGTAGTATTGTTTATTGTGTTTTATCCAGTAATCTCTGGCGCACCTGCCTCAACTGAGTATATTCATCAGCTTAAATGGTTCAAGAGCTGGTTCTTTGCACCATGACAACGCTCCAAAGCACAACCGAGGATTTGTTGCAGGTTTCAGTGGTACTTCCCGCCTACAATGAAGTTACCTATCTCGAGCCTGCGGTAGAAAAAACCATGCAGACCCTAAACAGCTTCACAGATACCTATGAAATAATCATCGCCGAGGACGGAAGCACCGATGGAACCGCAGAACGCGCCCAAGAATTAACTCAGAAATATCCCTGTCTCAAACATATTCACCGTACCCAGCGACTGGGACGAGGAACAGCTCTAAACAACGCTTTTGAGCAGAGCCACGGCGAAGTTCTAGTTTATATGGATCTTGATTTAGCTACCGACCTCAAATACCTAAAACCACTAATCCAGGCTATCTCAGTGGAAGAGTATGACTTTGCAACCGGCTCAAGGATGATGCCTAAAAGTGAAGCAGAGCGCACCTTTAGCAGGGGCCTTAGCAGTAAAACATATAATTTTTTGGTGCGCCGTCTACTGGGTTCTAAACTCAGAGACCATCAATGCGGCTTTAAAGCCTTTAAACGAGAGCCGCTTCTAAACCTGATAGGCAAAGTAGAAGCAAAACATTGGTTTTGGGACACAGAGGTCATGGTTAGAGGCCATCGAGAAGGTTTAAGGATTAAAGAGTTCGCAGTAGAATGGCACAGCGGCAGAGACACTAAAGTTAACTTGGTAAAGGATTCTTGGAACATGTTTTGGCAGATTCTAGCCCTTTGGTGGAAACTAGAGTAGGGGGTTAGCGTCTGCTAGATAGGAGAACAAAAGCGCGTGCAACTAGGGCCAACCCAAAAATCAATATCATACCTGCCCAGAACACAAACCATTCAGCAGCTATGGTCATATTCATCAGATAGGTTGTTATTAAATAGCTTGCGCCTAACCAAAAAACAATGTTCTCTATGGTTTCGGCTTTGCGCTGTATAGATGAGTGAAATATAATTCTTAGGAACAAGACGATAATTTCGATGATACCAACAGCTATGGCAAACTGGAAACCGGCTAGGTAGAGGTTGGCGTGGGCCGCCGGATTAGAAGGGGCAGGCAGGGCAATGCCGGCGCTGGGAACAGGTGAGAGTGTTAGGGTCATAAAAAAATCAGTTATGCTGGTCCAGAGGCTGTAGGGAAGATGACTAATGTATATGACCGCTAAAGAGATAAGAACAGCCCCTATGTAAACTGCTGTAAAGAGGGTTTCTTGCCTATTTGCCGTTAACTCAGATTTCTTGCCGATATTAAACACGCCGTGTTCTCCATAAAAATTTGGCAGAATTCCAAGATATATGTTTCCCCTAAACAGCAAGACAGTGCAGGTTTTAAATACTGGCAATATAAGAATTATTTAGGAAGAAATTATGACGGTTTGTCCACAATGCAGTAACCCAACCGAAGATACCATGACATTTTGTCCCATATGCGGAGTTCCCCTAAACCATACAGAAGACCCCAGTCAAACTGAACCGTCCTCATCGGCCCAAGAGCCATACCAATGGGAAGGAAACACAGAGAAAAGCGAAGAAGCACAAGAACAAAAAAAGCAAGATAGCCTCGAGAAGCAAGAGAAGGTTGAGAGAGGATTTCTGGGTTATCTCATAGGTGGATTAATTTTAATCACATTTGGCGTGTTTGCTGTGATACAAATAAGCAGCCCAAATACAGCAAATACAGGACAAAACTGGGCTATAATGTTGCTCCTCATCGGCATAATCATCATAACCAGCGCAGTCTATATGGCCGTGATTGCACGCCGCCATCCACGGACAACAAAAGCACAGAATGAGTAGTGGAACAAAAAACCGAATAGTTTGTGCGGTTTTTACTCTCAACAATAACAATGCAAGATTCTTACTCTATGAATCGCTTATATGGTTCACCGTAAAATACTATCTATCAATAGCAGGATAAGAATATGGCAGATATTATCCAAGTTACAGCAGAGAAAATCCGCAATCTTCAAGTTAAGGGTGCAAGAAACGTCGCCATTGCTGCTGTAGAAGCTCTCCAAGCTCACGCAATACATACCAAAGCTCAAAACAGAGCTCAATTTCTCACAGAACTCAAAGAAGCCCAAGCCATCTTTGCGGCCTCTAGGGAAACTGAGCCGCTGATGCGTAATGCACTACGCGGCATAATTAACCAAGCCCAAAACACCCCCGACCAAAACATCGACACCCTCACAGAAGGGGTAAATACAAACGCAGACAAATTCCTCAAAGATCTAGACACCTCAAGAGAGCAGACCGCCGAAATCGGAGCCAACCGTATCCAGAACGACACAGTTGTTTTCACACACTGTAACAGTTCAACGGTAACGCATCTGCTTGCCAAAGCCAAAGAGCAGGGTAAAAACTTTCAGGTTATATGCACTGAAACTCGTCCTGCCTTTCAAGGAAGAATAACCGCCAAAGAACTTGTTGAACAGGGTATTGAGACTACCTTTATTGTTGATTCAGCCGTCCGTACTTTTATAGGGAAAGCTGATCTGGTGGTTGTGGGCGCAGACGCCATCACCTCTGAGGGTGATGTGGTTAACAAAATTGGGACAGGGGGCATTGCTGTGTTAGCGCATGAAGCCCGCAAACCCTTCTATGTAGTCTCAGAACTGCTTAAATTCGACCCTGAAACACTAAGCGGCACATATGAACGAATCGAGCAACGCAACCCAAACGAGATCTGGAGTCAAGCCCCAGCGAAACTAATCGTGCACAACCCCGCGTTTGATGTTACCCCAAACCGCTATATCCACGGCTTAATCTGCGAAGAAGGCATAATCGCACCTCAAACTATCGTTGAAGTCGTACGCAGAAAGTATCCTTGGGTTTTCTAGTCGACATCTTTCTCAACAAAAACCGGTAGTAACCTTGAAGAATTCAAGGGGTTGAGTTCAAAAAAATAATGTAAAAAATTAGGAGAGCTGAAGCTTTTCCTTTATGGTTACGCTTTAGATAGAGTTATCTCTATCGTGGAAACCATGCGGGATCTGTTTTCGCCTTCGCGCGGCGGCATCTCGGCAGTTCCGATTGCAATTTTAGTAACTTTGAGGTCTTTGATGAAGCGGCTTCGAGTAATTTCAGCGACGTCAACTGCAGTGGTGATTGCTTGGCCTCTTGCTTTTAGAGTAATTTCTTTTTGGGCACCACTTGAGAATGCCGTTATAATGGCGAGAACATAGCTC
>WQVG01000047.1 GCA_009781675.1 Candidatus Bathycorpusculum acetigenes
TATGGCGTTTGTTAGACGTTTATGGCCTGAGGTATGGTTGGGTATAGCGGCTAAGCAATTTGGATGGTAAAATCGTGAATATTAAGATAATCAAAAAAGGGGAAATAATTTCCGTAAATCACAAAAGCTGTTGGTTTCCGTTAAAGCTATAAGCTGCGCAAGTTATCACCCTAAAATGATTCGGAGCCGATTTAGTTGATTTTGCTTATGACCACTGCGCCCCCAGAAAAAGACACTTGGTATCATGGTAAACGGTTGCCGCCTATTGGTTTGATGTATGTTGCAGGTGCACTTGAGAAAGCCGGCTATGAGGTACAGATGCTAGATAACTATTTGGCTAACAAACCCCTCGAGGAAGTCAAGCAGACAGTGATGCAAACCAAACCGTTTATGGTGGGGATTACATGCGGTTCGGCTACGTTTGCACGCTGCCTACAAACCGCCCAAGCCATAAAAGAAGCAACACCGGATTGTGTGGTGGTTGTGGGCGGCTGGCATGCCTCCTATCTACCCCAAACCCTTCTAGAACACGCCCAAATTGACTATGCAATTCTAGGAGAAGGCGAACGCGCCATAACCCAACTAGCAAATGCCCTCTCAAATGGCGATAAAGCCCAAGCATCAACTATTCCAGGGGTTGCATCTAAAACTCCAAACGGCATCAACATAAACCCGCCTCAATTCATCGAGGATATGGATGAGATTCCCTACCCCGCACGACATCTGCTGCCTCTTGAACAGTATGATCGAACCATCGAATTTTTAGAAGCAAAACCAGCGGATGTGATGAGTATTAGCCGGGGCTGTGTGTTTAGCTGTGGATTTTGTGAAACCCGCAAACTCTGGGGCAACATCTCACGCAGCTTTAGCCCCAAACGCGTCCTAGGTGAAATCCAAGATTTACAGAACCGCTATGGCACAAAAGGCATCTACTTCATAAACGACAACTTTACCCTACACAAAGAAAAAACCAAAGAACTCTGCCAACTCATGATCAAAGAAAAACTCGACCTAGAATGGGTATGCGACACACGCACAGATCTAGTTGATGAAGAACTCTTAGAACAGATGAGCAAAGCAGGCTGCAAAGTGATCTGGTTTGGCGTCGAGTCAGGCTCACCCAAAGTCCTCAACCGCATCGGCCGAAACACCACCCCAAAACAAGTCCAGACCACCTTTAAACTCTGCAAAAAACACCACATAAAAACCGCCTGCTCCTTTATGATAGGCCTACCCGACGAAACACTCGCCGATATGGAACAATCCCTAAAATTTGCTAAAAAAATCGACCCCGACTACTGCCAATTCAACATCTTTATCGCATACCCCGAGAGCAAACTCTACAAAGAACTCCTCCAAACCAACCAATACACCCAACTAGACGAATACCTGCTAAGCACCAAAAACTCGGAGTACGACTTTGAAACCCTAAAAACAGTGCAGAGACGATTCTTTAAAAGCTTCCACATGGCACCCAAACAGATTCTCAAACGCGCCAAACGCGAAGGGATGCTAAACTTCGCCAAAACCCGATTACTACACGGCACCAAAAAAACAAACGGCACAGCCTAGGGATAGCATGGACAGAAGACGACTGGGCCGAACCAATCTGAGGGCTTCACAGGTAGGGTTTGGCGGAACATGGATAGCAGAACTCCCCCCACCCCAAGCCAGAGAGGTTGTAAGACATGGCTATGAGTTGGGTATTAATTATTTTGATACCGCACGCTGGGATGGAGATAGCGAAGAAAAAATCGGAGAAGCCCTCAAAGACACAAGAAACCAATGCATAATCGCCACCAAAACAGGCAACCGAACCAAACCTGAATCACTCCAAGACCTCAGGGTGAGTCTCAAAAACCTACAAACCGACTACATCGATATCTTGCAACTCCATGGAATTGATGATGAAAAAACCTTAAACAACGCCATGAGTGAGAAAGGTGTATTGCAGACCTGCAAACAAGCCCAACGTGAAGGGCTCGTAAAATTCATTGGGATAACAGGTCATAAACCAAGGGTGCTCACAAAGGCAGTGGCAACAGGCGAGTTTGACACCGTTTTGGTACCGCTAAATGTGGTGACACCCCAGGCGCTTGAGGAACTTTTGCCCACAGCAAAAGCGCACGATGTGGGGGTGGTTGTTATGAAGTCTTTGTCGGTGAAAACCTCCAATTTGATAACCTGTCTCTATCAGCCCTCGCTTTCGCTTGTTTCACAAGAAGCCGAACTCAAAACGCTTTTGGGCCAGTCTGCAGAGGAGCAGGTTAGCAGTGCACTACACTATGTGCTCGCACAAGATGTTGCAGTGGTTATTGCAGGACTTAAGAGCCTCACTGAAGTTGAGACTGCGGTAAATGCCGGAAACCAATACAGCAGATTAACCCCCAAGACGCAGAGACAGTTTAGTTTTAAATTGGGCAATTATTGCCGCGACTGCGGCTTGTGCATGCCTTGCCCCTATGGCATCAACATCCCCGCGGTGTTGCGGTTTCAGATGCTACACGACGTCTATGGTTTGAAGAACTGGGCGAAAAAACTCTACCGTGGACTAGAAGTTAGAGCGGATAAATGTGAGAACTGTGGACAATGCACACCCAAATGCCCCTACAATATATCAATAGAGAGCAAATTAGAGAACGCTAAACAAACCCTCACAGAATAAACAACCCCACCATCTGTCGGTGCTGGCGGTTTTTTCGTTTCAGTTTTGTAAAACAACACTCCATCGGCGCTCACTTTAGGATTCTGTCATCCTGCAGTTTTAGACGTGAACAATCTCTGTGCATTCAGTATATTTGATATAAAAAATTGGATGATTTTTCATCCGTAGTTGAGTTAACGCTCTATGCAGGAAGGACACTATTGAAGACTGCGGGAGTGTTATTGCCTTGGGCGCGTACTTCGATTATATGAGAGCCAGCAGTAACTGTACTGAATACAGTAGAACTATTTTGGATTTCGCCGGGCTTATTGCCTTTAGGGATGGAGTAGGTCTCGGTGGTTGTTACGCCGTGATCTGTCACAGTAAGGGTAATCGATACGGTCTGTGAGAGTCCAACACCGGTTGCGTCGACGTCTAGAAGCGTTTCCGCGTCCCACACGGCATATAATGTTAGGTCACATGCTTGGTTGTGTATAAAGGTCTGTGTGTTCTCGTATTCGACTTCGCCATCTGCTGTTGTGCTCCAGCCTATGAAAGAGCTGCCAAATTTAGTGTAGCCATTAGAACGATATTCAGTTATGTCAGCTTTAGTGAATGCATTGGGGATCAATGTGATTTCTTCACCAAACTGGACGTCCATATCAGTCATCGTGCCGTCATCGCCGCCATTTATATCAAACGTTACAGTGTAAGTTAGGGGTTCAACGGTGTTTGATGTGCCTTTTTGGAAGCCAGCGATGTTAAAAGCAATGTTGTTGTTGCTTTGTTCTGTTGTGGCTATGAAGCTAGCGCTTTTAACGATTTCCCAATCAGCAGGGGCTACTATAACCCAGCTGGGGTTATTACCGTCGTTGTTCAATGAGGGACCATTGTCGGCATACCATACAAACGCTACGCCATTGGTAAAAGTTATCCTCATGTGGGTTACTGCATCAAAGTTATTGCCGGTATAGGTGAGATGCCATGCTGTTGGTGTTAATGTCTCAGAATAATCGCCGGTCATTGTAAATGTGTTGTGCCAGTCTGATTCAGCAAAGCTGTTACCACTGCCTTCGAGATAGATGATTTGGCCGATTACTGCTACTGCGTCTGTTTGGGGCATTGCTACAAAACAACCAACAACAAACGCAAATACTATAATTATAGATATTAGGTTTTTTTGGGTTTTAACATCCATTGATATTCACCTGACATGACTTAAATCATGTCTATAACGACATATTCTTTACCAGAGATATATCTGCCTTGTGTCAGAGTTGATTTCAAAAAAGTTCACACCAGAACCACCCCTATACATAGCAGTTATACAAAGATATGTAGTGTAAAGCAATTACTACGACCATTCTGAAAACAAAAGTCAAAATTTAAGACTGACGCGCCTAAAGAGCCGCGTAAAAGACAATTTCAACTCTCAAAGACTGAAAAAAAGTCTAAAACTGCGCAGGGACAGGATAGCGGTTGAGGGGTACTTGAAGCGATTGGCGGTATTGTCATGTTTGACGACGAAGATAATTAGTTAAATTCAGAACCAGAAACAGTATTTGAGCAACATATTGACAATTAGTTGGAAATCTTGCGGCGTGTATGTTGATGAGGGGATAAGTAAAGGAGCATTATTTTGTTATAGGGTTACTACTAGGATTTGGCCGTTGAGTATGACAAAGTCTATGGTTATTTCGCTTATTTTGTGGGGTTCAATAGTTGTTGGGTCGGTGTTTAAGACGATAAGATCAGCTAGTTTTCCTTCTTGGATTGAGCCTTTGGTGGTTTCTTCGGCGGCGCATCGGGCAGCATTTATTGTATAGAGGCTAAGGGCCTCATCGAGGCTTAACCGTTGCTCGGGATAGCTGGGGCGTAGTAGCAGCTCTTGGATGCCCAGCATGGGGTTTAGGGGTTCCATGGGGCAATCAGAACCGGCGGCAACCACTACGCCTGCGTCTAGTAGTGTTTTTAGGGGGTGGAGCCATTTGGCGCGTGGGCCGAGGCGTTGGTCAACTGACCATACGCTAAATTCACTTGAGATGACTCGAGGTTGGATGGATATGGCGGTGTTTTGTTTTTTTAGGCGTTCAATGAGGTCGGGATTGAGAACCGCGGCTTGTTCAATTCGAAAACGGGTGGGACTTTTGGTCTGTTCAATTACAGAGAGGGCTAAGTCAAGGGCTTGGTCACCCATGGCATGAATAATCGGCTGAACCCCAAACGATAGCGCATCCATAACCGAAGCGGATAGGGTCTCTTTGGAGAGGAAAAGTTTGCCGGTGTTGTTGGGGTCGTCGCTGTAGGGTTGGGTTAGGGCGGCTTCTTTGGAATCTAGGTATCCATCAGCAACGATAAAAACTCCACTGACGCGCAAAACGTCAGGGTTTTTTGATTTGAGACACCGGGTTTTCTCTAAGAGAGCGTGGGGAACAACCACATTTACCCTAAACAGCAACTGGTTTTGTTCATACAGGCTTTGGATTATTGCGAGTTCGTCCTCAGAGAGTACAAACCAGTGGAGGCTGGTTATGCCGGCTTGAAAGATTTTTTGACAGGCAAGCGCTGTTGCTGATAGCAACTCAGCCTGGGCGGGTTTAGAAACAACCTGCCAGATCAGGGTAACCGCGGAGTTGTGAAAGATGCCGGTGGGGGTGCCTTGGGGGGTTTTATCTATGGTTCCACCAAGCGGAGTTGGGGTGGTGGGGGTTACGTTTGCGTGTTTTAAAGCAGGGGTATTTGCAACACATAACATAGCGGCTTCGCGGTAGAGAATAACGGGGTTATTTGGAGCAACAAGATCTAAGTCGGCGGCTGTGGGCATACGCTTCTCTTGGAAACGAGTTTCATTCCAGCCCTGCCCAACGATCCAGCCATCAGAGGGCGTCTGATCGACCTTCTGTTTTAGGAGCTGCTGAAGCTCACAGATAGATTTTGCCGTGGTGAGATCAAGCCACATAAGGCACCGACCATAATCAGCAACGTGGATGTGGGTATCTATTAATCCGGGAAGAACGGTCTTGCCGCCAAGGTCCATAAGTAAAGTTTTTTCGCCAATTAGAGGCTCGATGTCTTGACGGGTTCCGACTTTGAGGATCCGGTTGTTTTCTATGGCTACAGCTTGGGCACTGGGCTGATGGGGATTTAGAGTTTTTATATGTGCATTTATGATTGCTATAGTCGCTGACAAACCGCATGCCCCACATTATCAAGGCGATAATGGGAGATTATTAAAAAACCTTCCGCGATACACCGGCTTGCGACAAAATTATTTTTTATGGATTTCCGTGTTTAGGTGCATTGACAACAGCAGTCGTTCCTGTGAAGTCTTGATTTTCCCTCTATTGATGTGTCTGTGGCCTCCATAGTATCCACAGTACACGGTTACTGTATAGCTGAGTCACAAGAAGATATAGACCGCTACCTCAACCGAATGACAAGCTACTGTACAGGCATAAACAACCATAAAGCACTCATAACAAAACTTTGGCACCGAAGTACAGTACAAACTTGTTTCTGCTAACCAAAAAATATTCCTAACGCCCTAACTTACTAAGCTAAATTGAAAATGATATAAAAAAAATAAGCGGTATACACCGCTACAATCCATTTTATTGTCAATATTTGCCGAGATTAGACGACTATGAATCTTGCACCGTTAGCTTGTATAACGATTGTATAAGTCACACCATCAATAGTTAGTAACTTATCACTATTAAGACCAGCACCGCCTTCGAATGCACGTTCTACGCCATCAATAGTCAGGGTTATATAAGATTTATTATTGACAACCGTGACGAGACCAGCTATGTTGGCAACGTTTGCATCGGCAATAGCTTGTGTTATAGCGTCGGTTATATCAGCTTTCCATTGCTCTGTTGATTTCTCTTTTTTAACGACCTCTATGGTTACTGTGCCTTCGTTAAGCAGATCTGCATAATTCACGTTGCTTTTGCGAGTCCAAACTTCAATATCGAAGTTTTGTTCTCCGGCTTCGGCTGTGTTTAAAGCAAACGAGTAAGATACAGATGCGCCTTTAGCGATTTCGCTATAGAATGCAACTCGTGTACCATCAACCCATATTGATACTTGTGGAAGCCCACGATCGGCCGTATTTTCGACTGTTATGGTGATTTGAGCATCATCGCCAACAAACACAGATTCGGGGGCATCAACAGTGACCTCAGTATCTGTGAAGTCTTGGTTTGGATTATATTTTAGGGGTGCGGCAATTGCGGGGGCCAATGCGGCAAAACAACCAACGACAAGTGCAAACACGAACATTATAGATACTATGCTTTTTGTTTTAAAGTTCATTATATATCACCTTACACGACTTAAGAGACGTGTCACAACTGGAATATCCTGTTATCGATATATCAGTGTTGTGACTATATTGCTCTCAAAAATTTTTGGTTAGCCGCAAACCATTTCACATAAACATGTGCAGCACGAAACACGACTTCCTCAACAAATGGACGGGTTAACGGAAACATAACCGAATAATGCACCGATAAGAGTTCTAAAGCTATTAACGAAATATCAGTTTAAATTAAGCCTAAAAAACAAAGACAACACAGACCAAACTGAACCACAGAGTAACCCCTTCCGGACGGAAATTAACAATTAACAGAAATATAACGAAAATAAAAACCGCCATACTTTGGGTTTATTTGGTTAAAAAGAGTTTAAATCGTTGTTAGAAAAATACGGCAACAATCTAACAGAAATAGAGATACTCGTATTTTGGAGTGCTGATTCTAACCCCACGGGCCGGCATATTTGAGTAAGACATAATAGCTGCGCGACCCTGTTTTGGGTAAATTCCTCTGGGGGACACTATGTGTGAAAGCTCGTGTAGTGCTTGTTAATCCGCCTTATCCGCCTGAAGTCTCGCAGTCGATTTTTCTGCCGTTGGGTATTGGTTATTTGGCAGCGGTGCTCGAAAAAGAGGGCTACACTGTAGATGTTGTTGATTGTCAAACCAAAAAATACACCCCCCAAGGCTTAGAGGAGAAATTTCGCAGTTTAAACCCCGATATTATCGGCGTCACTTCGGCCACAGTTACCTATCTGCCAGCGCTTGAAGTTTTAAGGGTTGCCAAAGCGGCTGTACCTAAGGCTCTCACGCTTATGGGGGGTCCGCATGTGAGTGTGCTTGATCAGCAGGCCCTCGCAGAGAGCCCAGACTTAGATATCGTTGTGAGAGGGGAGGGGGAGCAGACCATACTTGAGCTGGCCCGGTTTGCCTCAGAGAAAGGGCTTCTAAGGGGACTTAGTACCATAGAGGGCATAACCTATAGAAGGGATAATCAAACTTTTAGCACTCCTGATCGCAGGTTTATGCAAGACATTGACAGTCTGCCCTATCCGGCGCATCATCACTTCGATACCAACCTCTACAAACTCTTTGGGGTTAATTACATGCCCATAATCACTAGTCGAGGCTGTCCTAGTGCGTGTACGTTTTGTTTGGCATCAAAGATGTGTGGTCAGGGTTTTAGGGGAAGGAGCCCCAAAAGAGTGGTCGATGAGCTGGAGTGGTTGCGAGATGAGTTTGGGGCAGGAGCATATGCGTTTTATGATGATACGTTCACCTTTGATTTGAATCGGGCGTTTGCGATTTGTGATGAGATGCAGAAGCGGCGGGTGGATTTGCCCTGGGACTGCCGCACACGGGTTGATCGGGTGTCTAGGGAGCTTTTGGCAAAGCTCAAAGCCACTAATTGTCAGCTTATTCACTTCGGGGTTGAATCGGGCAGTCCAGAGATGCTCAAACTGATGCGTAAGGGCACCACAGTTGAGCTCAATGCGCAGGCGATTAATTGGGCCAAGGAGGCCGGCATATCGGTTGCGGTGTCGCTTGTTATTGGTTATCCTACCGAGACGCCACAGATGCTTGAGCAGACTATTGATTTTCTCTACAAAACCAAACCCGATTATGTGTACATGTGTGAGGCGGTTCCCTATCCGGGTACGGAGCTGGCGTATTTTATAAAAGAGTTGGGATTAGAAGTGGATGCTAATTGGAACCAGTACCGAGAAGAAACCCAGATTTTCAAAAATACCTTGTTACCGCTTGAGAGGCTGGAGGAAGTTAAGAAAGCATTTTTTGATGATTATTTTTCCTATGGCTATTTTTTGCGTAAAAAAATGAAACGGGACTTTTATAGCCAAATTATGGCGCGGGCGGCGCTAAATCATTTGGTATGGAATAACAAGGTGTTACGTTGGGGATTTAGAAAACTCAGCAAGTTGAGGGCGCCTAAGAAAAGTATGGGCGGCTATAGTAGCTCTGCACAAGAACAAGCGCAGTCTTAGCGGTGTCGGTTTTGTTTGCGAATTATGGAGACTAGGGCAATTATAACGATGAGTACTGCGGCAGCTATTATCGTGACAAACATTAGCGGTGCAGACATAAGAAGGCTTGTTGGGGGGGGTAGGGGTTGGGTTGGGGTCGTGGTGTTTTCGCCAAAGCAATAGATGTTCCAGTCGTTGCAGCCTATGTAGAGTTTGCCGTTGGCTAGGGTAGGGGAAGACCAGCTGCTAGAGGGGGTGGTGACAGAGGCGAGTTCTGCTCCGTTGTTAGTTGCGTCAAGGATGTAGATGTGGCGTTGGCTGGTTACGACATAGATTTTTCCGTCTGCGTATGAGGGTGAGACGTAGAGTTCATCGCCTGTAAAGTAGCTCCAGAGGGTGTGGCCGTTTGTGGCATCGACACAGGCGATGTCGAATTTGTCAATTAAAAAGACTTTGCCATCCACATAGATGGGGCTGGAGACTATGAATTCGGTTGCGTAGGGATTTTTAAAGGTCCACTCTACTGCACCCGTTGTTGCGTTGAAGGCATAGTAGGCACCAAGGCTTGAGGACGCAAAAACTAGACCCGCGGCAACTGAGGGGGAGCCTAACATGTCAGTTCCGCCTGTGAATTGAAATTCGTAGGGGATCTCAACTCGCCATAGAAGAGCACCGGTTGCGGCGTTTAGTTTGTAGAGCGCCCCTGTGGTGGGTTCTTCTGCTGTGAAAAATACTGCGCCCTCAGCAAGTGCTGGGGATGAGACGATGCGGCCATCGGCGGGGGTTTTCCAGATGATGTTACCATTAGCTTTGTTGAGGGCATAGAGATAACCGTCTAGTGAACCTATGTAGAGTGTGTTTTCTGAGAGGACAGGTGAGGATTTGAGGACTATGGAACCAAAGGTGGCGGGTAAGTTGCCGTTAACAAAAGTTTTCCAAATACATACACCGGTGTAGGCATCAAGACAGTAGACGTATCCGTCGTCGCCGCCAGTGTAGAGTTTGCCATCAGCTATGGCAGGGGAGGATTCAACAGGGGCTTGGGTGGGAAATTTCCAGAGGAGATTACCGCTCCAGGCGCCTATGGCGTAGATGTTTTTGTCTTGGGACCCTACATAAACTATACCATCCACAACACTGGGTGAGGAGCTTACGGCGCCTTGGGTTTGGAATTTCCAGTTTAGGGCAAGGGTTGTGGGTCCAGTTGGCGCCGAGGAGGAATGCGAGGGGTCGGCGCGCCACATGGGCCAGTCATGGGTTGGAATTGTTGGGGTGCCTATGGCCCAGATTTCATCAGAGGTAGCATATTCGCTCCCTGAGATGGTGTCTACAGCGGTGGTGACGTTGCCAGGAATCATGTAGAGATTACCATATGCGACCGCGACTGATTCGCGGGGCGCCAAAGCTTCGGTGGATAGCTTCCAAAGTACACTTCCGGTTAGAGCATCTAGGCATGCAAACTCGGAACCGCCTACTTGATCTAGGAACTGCGCGTCTTGACCAGTTGTAGCGTAGACTTTGCCATCTGCAACAGTGGGAGTTCCGGGAAACAACATTGGGCCAGGACCGGGGTAGCTCCAAGTTAAATTTCCAGTTTCTATATCAACGGCATAGAGGCAACCATCTTTGTTTAGGGCATAAACAGTTCCATACCCCACTGCGGTGCCCACAGTAAAGTACCCATCAGTGCCGGGGTTGTAGGTCCAGAGTATGTCGCCGTTTGTGGCGTTAAAACAGTACAGGGTATTGTCGTCTGTACCGCCGCGAACAAACCGACCTTGACTATAAGAACCACTAAAAATCATAGGGCCCGTGGTTGGAGTGTCCCAAAGTATTGTGCCGGTTTTTGCGTTAAGGGCCATTTGGTGGTTCTCAAAAGAGCCGGGAAATACCTTACCCTCACCATAGGTTATGCCTGAGCCGGTGGTACCGCCGCCATAGACATAGGCAATCCAGGCTCTAGTTGGAGGTTTGGAGGGGTCAGAGAAGTCCCAAGCCTCCACGTAGGCGTTTACTTTGCGATAGAACATTTTTTCTTCAGGACTGTAAACATTGGCATTAAAGATACCCCCGGTGTCAGCGTTAAAGGAATCGCTGATCCAGAGCACATGGCCGGTTTGGGGATCCAAACAGACGTTTTCAACAATAAGATGGGCGTTATCGATTTTGTAGACGGCAGGCCAAGTGTTGGGCATATCTATGGGGGTGGTCCATTTTATGTTGCCGGTCTGGCCATCCACAGCAAAAACCGCATGAGCGTTACAGAGGTAGATCATGCCATTAAAAGCAGATATGTAGGGTTGAATACCCTCTATTTTGGAGGTCCAAAGTATATTAGATGTGTCGGGAGCAGGCCCAGCAGAGAAACGAGTAAACGAGGAATCCCCTTGAAACTGAGACCACTCATATTGCGCTAAAGAATGACCCAACACAACAGTCTGCTGAGCCGCAAACAAGACGGGCACAACCAAAGAAACTAGAAATATTGCCAGTAGTAGTAGGGTTATATTCTTTGTTTGTTTAACAGCTTTATCCCCCTGTAATTAGTCGATGATTAACTCTACCGGTACATAACACAGGACTATTCTAGTATAAACTTTGCGGCAAACTCAAAGAATAGCACAAAACAGTAGTTCAGGGTAGTTAGCACTACAACACACCAACAAATACAAGATATACATCACGATTTACAATATTTCGCTTTATTGCGTTAAAACTAAAACAGCTCAGTTATGAGCAGAAGTGCACCTATAAAAAGTTCACCTATTAATTTACTGTGAACTAACTAAAGCTTGTATTGCATTTTACGTGGCAACATTGCATAGATTTTAATAACATTCTCAGAGAAAGTTCAAAAAGAATTCTATATGCACCAACTCTAATCCGAAAAAGATTAGCGGCCCCTTGTAGTTCCTTTATGTAAAGTTTCCCATAAATTTAGTTGCCTTGTTTAGTACTATCTGTGGGTGTGTTCTTTAGGTTTTTTAGGGCTTCTTTTGTATTTCGATAACCGATAATGGATCCAATAAGACTTCCAGCTATTGCTCCAACTATTGATCCCACAGGCGTACCTCTGTACCCGGGGGCGTTTACCAAAATTAGGTTCTCTATTAAAAAAAATGTCAAATAGCAGCTTACACCGCCAAGGCACAGAAATGTGATTATATATATTGCCAGCGTTTTACGTTCTCCGTATTTTCTTTCAAGCTTGGGTACGAATTTCCATGAGAAAAAATCTCTAAACCGTATGGGTTCGGATAGGTCAACATTTTTCATGGCTTCAGCAACATCAGCTTGGGCATTTTCTCGCGAAAATGGAATAAGGATAATACAGAAAAGGGACCCCACAAATATGGTAAAAAGGCCCAAAATAAAATGTTCTACGACCCCCAGTAAACTGCCCACAACAAAGATGCCAAAAACTGCGGCAGTACTATAGTCTACAACATTGAGTTTTCTTTTGGTTTTATGTAATTTGTATAATATACCACCGAGTAAGATTGCAAACATGACAAGCAGAATTGCAGATAATTGTACCAATACACTCAACTGTTGCTCCCTTCTTTGAATTTAGCCTACACTCATTCCATTTAGAAAAGCGTTTTGTTTTATGGTTAAAGTGGACCGTAAACTAGTGTTCCGTTGGGTTGAAAAATAGCCGTAAAAGAAGCGGGTCTGGGTTCGGTGTTTTGTATAAGCTCATGCTGAGTGTCAGTCCTTAATTAGCTGTAACCGTTCCACGTTTCTTGGTTTATTCGCATAGTGTTAGGTAAATGTTGGAGTAAGAACGTGTAGCAATGTTTAGTTCTATTAGGCAACGTTAATTTTCTTGTATTTTAAGTGGAATTATGTCGGTAAGTCAAAATCTTTTTTAAGTCGGAGCGGAAGGTTTAGTGATTAGCGAACGGGAACGAGGGGTATTGTTGACACAAAATGGTCCTTTGCTTATGACTTCTTGGCGGGCAACAGGTGCCTGCAACGCCCGTTGCCTATACTGCAACGTTGACGCTACCGGTGCGCATGCACCAAGAGAGATGAGCACCCAGGAAGCCTTTCATCTTGTTGATGAAGTTCAGAAATTTGGCGTACGATGGTTTGGTATAAAAGGCGGCGAACCACTAACACGTCCAGATATTTTTGAAATTGTTATGTATGCAAAGAGTAAGGGGTTAAACGTATGTCTGCTGACCAATGGCGCATTTGTTGATGGGTCAATTTATGACAATTTGGTTAAAAACCAGGTTTGGTCATCGGTTAGCATTGATGGCCCCGAAGAAATTAACGATCAGCTACGCGGTAAGGGTTCCTACAAAAAGGCTCTGGCCGCTATTGAGAAACTTGCAGCAGGTAAAATCCTAAACGGTCTAGCCTGTGCGATAACCACCCTTAACTATCAGCACCTCGATCACATCGCTGAACTTGCAGACAAATACAAAGCTAATTTTGTTTGGTACAATCATCTGGTGCCCAGCGGCAGGGCTAAAGCCACTATGGAACTCACCCCGACTCCTGAACAATATGAGGAAACGCTCAATCACATCTGGGATATTACAGAAAAATACAAAAATAAATTTGAAGTTCATGTTCACTGTCCGCACTTTGCCAGAGTTGTTAAACAGCGTATCCCTGAAGCAGAATTCAACCATTGGTATGAGAAAGAGTTCCATGGCAAATGTACCTATTTTGCCTTTGGCGGTTATCTTAGTGTAACTGAAAACGGTGATTTGATTCCCTGCTTCTACACTGACCTGCAACCTAACGAACCCATGATGCTGGGAAACATACGCAATAAAACGCTAACCACAGCATGGGAAGATGTCAAAGCTTCAACCTATTACAACAAATTCCAAGACCGCAATGTCCTCAAAGGCAAATGCGGTGTCTGCGAGTACAGAGAAATCTGCGGCGGATGCCGAAACCGAGCCTACGCCTACACCGGCGACATCACGGAATCTGACCCCGCATGCAACTATATCCCCAAAGCACTACTCAAAAAAGAACAAAAGCGCCTTCGGCGCAAATTAATTAGCCGCTACCAACAATCATCATCATCGTCATTAGCACCCCAATCATAATAAATCAAACCACCCTCACCATCAGACCTAGACACACCCACAAGAACCATGACCCTACCACAATTCGAACAACAAATAACCTCCCGCTTACGCACAACAGGCACCCTCTCACAACTAAGAGGCGTGAGAACTTTCTGAAGCACACCCATAGTACGCCTCGAATACAACCCATAATACCGAATCAACTTTAGATTCTTATCCGGAATCAACCGAACCAAACGATCAATAAACTCAAAAGCATGCAGCGTCACAAACTGCTTAACCTTATGCTCATCAAAAAACCAATAAGTCACCATATTTGTCTCCACATTAAAATCAGAAATACGCGACTCCGCAATAGCAGGATGACGCAAATAACGACCCACATAAGCAGCAATCAAACGAGGCCTAGACACCCGCCTCTTCGCATAAACATAAAAACCATCCTTATGCTCCACAAACAACCGATCAATCAAACGCTTATTCTCCAAAGAACGCGGCAACACCCGCCTAACCATCGACAATAACTGATACTGCCAAATACGCCTCAAAACACCATACTCCAAAAAAGAAACCGGCACCCACACCCCACCCTTTGTCAGACCACCTTCAGTGAATAACACATGCACATGAGTAGGGTAAGAGGTCAGCGAGGTACCCAATCGAGCCCTTTTCCAGCCCCTCCCCATTAAACGGAGCGTGATACTTCTCGCATCACTCCGCTTCCGAGCCAGCCAAAACTAGCGA
>WQVG01000048.1 GCA_009781675.1 Candidatus Bathycorpusculum acetigenes
TTAAAATCTTCATTACTTAATTCTAAGGCTTTTTCATACCGATCCAAACTACCAAACACAGATTAAATCCTCTTTAAGCAAAACAAGCACAACCCAACTATTTATAAATACCGAGGAGGTCTAATACAAACAAACCTTCAACAAGAAGTCTAGCAACCAAAAGCAAAAAGCACCGCCCATTGTTTGTTAGAAGAACCCGCTACTGTCTCAGCGACATACAGGCCGCTGGCGAAAAAAGTTAAAAGTCCAAGAACCTATGTTTAAGTGAGTTTTAAGAGGATTTTTTGTAGGAGGATTTTAATTGGTAAACAAGTTGCCAGTAGAGAAATTAAGAAACACCTGTAACATTAAAGATATGCAGTGTACATCCACCGGAGATCTAACACCGCTCACAGAAATCATTGGGCAGGATCGCGCGGTCCGGGCCCTCAAATTTGGGTTAGCCATCAAAAACCACGGCTTTAACATGTATGTGGCGGGTTATTCGGGAACGGGCAGAAAAACTGCGGTGAAGAGTTTTGTGGAGGCCCAAGCCAAAGTACAACCGGTGCCCTCAGATTGGCTCTATGTCAACAACTTTAGTAATCAATATGAACCTAAAGCCATTGAACTGCCAAGGGGCAGAGGCAGAGAATTCCGCGATGATATGAAAAATTTTATCGAAAACATTAAAAACGCCCTTCCTAAAGCCTTTGAAAGCGAAGATTATGTAGCCAAACGGGAAACCACCCTGCGTGGAATCGAGAACAAACGCAAACAGCTAATCGACCAGTTAACCACCAAAGCCCAAAGTGAAGGCTTTGTAATTCAAACCACCCCAATGGGTCTGCTTCTTATTCCAGTTCTTGATGGCAAACCACTTAGCGAAGAAGAGATGCTGGCATTGTCCCAAGATATCAAAACAAAGCTTGCAGAGAAACGGGAAAAACTTGAAAAAGAACTCAGCTATACCATGCGGCAACTCATCGATATGGAACGCCAAATCCAAGATGCACTAAAAAAACTCAACAAAGAAGTGGCACTCTACGCCATAGGTAATCAGTTACAGAGCATCCTTGAGAAATATAAGGTAGCACCGGAAGCGGCAAACTATCTCAAAGCAGCTGAAAACGATATTTTAGATAACCTCCAACAGTTTGCCCGAAGAAGCAACACCGCCCAGCAACAACTGCCAATTCCGATGCCATGGATACACGAGGATCCCTATAAGAAATATGAGGTTAACCTGGTTATTGATAACTCAGAAACCAAAGGAG
Source organism: Candidatus Bathycorpusculum acetigenes (assembly GCA_009781675.1). Classification (GTDB taxonomy): domain Archaea; phylum Thermoproteota; class Bathyarchaeia; order Bathyarchaeales; family Bathycorpusculaceae; genus Bathycorpusculum; species Bathycorpusculum acetigenes. The sequence continues at coordinate 1,257 of WQVG01000048.1, forward strand.
CACCCGTTGTCATGGAAACCAATCCTACCTACCACAACTTGTTGGGTAGAACCGAAAAAGAAGCACAGTTCGGTGCTCTGACCACAGATTTTAGCATGATACGTGGTGGAAGTATCCACAAAGCCAACGGCGGTTACCTCATCATCTCTGTTGAAGAACTGCTTCGCAACCCATTTAGTTACGATGGCTTAAAACGTAATCTCAAAGACGGGCATATAATCATCGAGGAACCCGAAGAGCGCTATGGTTTTTTGAGTGTAAAGACCATCAAACCTCAACCCATCCCTCTCACGACCAAAATCATCCTCATCGGTGACCCAAATATCTATCAGATAATGTTTAGCTACGATCCTGATTTTCGAGAACTCTTTAAAATCAAAGCCGAATTTGACACAACGATGCCCCGTACCGACGAGAAGGTCAAAGCATACTCGGCCTTTGTTTGTGCTCTCTGTGACCGAGAACATCTAAAGCATCTTGACAACGGTGGTTTAGCCAAAATTGTTGAGTATAGTTCTCGCGTTGTTGAAGATCAGCAAAAGCTCTCCACGCAATTTTCTGTTATAGCAGATGCCATCCGTGAATCCAACTTTTATGCCGCGGAGGATAATTCAGAGTTTATAACTGCGCAACATGTTAAAAGAGCCATTGAAGAAAAAATCTTTCGTAACAAGCTTATGCAAGAGAAGATTCAGGAGATGATTTCTCGGGGCTTCTTTCTCATCGACACAACTAAACAAACGGTGGGACAGGTTAATGGCTTATCGGTGATGAGTTTAGGTGACTTCGCTTTTGGCATACCCTCTCGGGTTACCGCTAGTATTGGTTTGGGCCGTGAAGGTGTTGTAGACATCGAGCGGGAAGCCAAGATGGGTGGACCCATCCATACCAAAGGGGTTTTGATTTTAAGCGGTTACCTCAACGATAAATATGCTCGAGATAAACCCCTCGGCCTTAGTGCTCGATTGGTGTTTGAGCAGAGTTATTCAGGTGTAGAAGGAGACAGCGCCTCGAGCACTGAACTCTACAGTCTTCTATCGGCGCTAAGCGGCATTCCAATTAAGCAAAGCATAGCCGTCACGGGTTCGGTAAATCAGAAGGGTGAAGTGCAAGCTATTGGCGGTGTTAATGAGAAAATCGAGGGGTTCTATGAAATCTGCAAGGCCAAAGGTTTGACGGGTGATCAGGCGGTGATGATTCCGGAGAGTAATGTACAGAATTTGATGCTAAAAGAGGAAGTTGTGGATGCTGTAAACGAGGGTAAATTTAGCATTTATTCAGTTAAAAACATTGATGAGGGCATTGAGGTTCTAACTGGTAAAAAAGCAGGGCAACAACAGCCAAATGGCGCCTATGAGAAAGACACAATAAACTATCTGGTGGATAAAACGCTACAGGAGATGGCAGATAAACTCAGAGAATATCCCACTGCCAGTGGGACTATGCCTCGAAGAATAGAAGCATAGGGCGTTAAAGGTAATAATCATGATGTCGCTTGGTCGGTAGATGTGCTGTTATTTTCTTTTTGGGATTCATCCATATCTTGCATTGCTTGTCTTTCTTCCTCGGCTTCTTTTTGTGTGCGTTCAAGTGCATCTTCTTTGATGGCGGTGCCAAATATTTTTTTTAGATCGCGTTTCATTGCTGTCATGTCCTGTGTTAATCCAAAGTAATCAGCAAAGTAGTCGGTTGTTTTAAGTGCCAATGAACGGCCGCTTCGCTCCGTTGTAATCAAACCCATATCCTTTAGTAGCTTGATGTGGCCATATGCGTGCTGTCCTCGGACTTGGATTACTCTTTTTTGGGTTATGGGTTGACGGTAGGCTATGTAGGACAGGGTTTTGAGGGGGCCTGATGAGAGCAACGGACGGTTGACTAACCTTTTGATTAGGGGCGTGAATTCTGCCTTGACTTGTAACACATATCGTTCATCTTTGAGTGCTAATATCTCTAGGGGGCTGTTGCGGGTTTTGTACTGTTCCATGAGGATTTGTGCATAGTTGATAACGCGTTTTTTGCTTCGGGTACCCACGGCTTGGCACAGCTCGTTTATGTCTAAGGGGCGACCAGCTACGTAGAGAGCCGCTTCGAGCAGGTTTAGAGCCTGTATGCGGCGTTGTTCAGTGTCTATGGCGGGTTCGGTGTTTTCAGCTAGGCTAGTTTGTGTTGTCTCTGTGGTTTGGGTGGTCTTGGGTGTGAGAGGTTCTTGGAGTTCTGTTGCTGTTGGATTGGTTTGGTTTTCTTTAATGGGTTGATCGTTAGGGTTTTCCAATGTTTAGTTTCCCCACTGCTATGTAGAGTTCTTCGGTTTCTTCGTTTTGCCACAGACTGACTAGGCCGTCTTGGGCAAGGAAGAGAAGATAGATAAACATTCTGAGGGCTTCAATACGGGTTGCGCCTTTGGAGAGGGTGGTAAAGTCGATGATACCCTGTCCGCCGGTACGTTCCACAAGTATGGCGTAGAGTTGGTCTACTTGCATTTCGAGTTCGGCGATGAATTTGTCGAATTTTGGTAACAGATCAGTGACAGCGGGTAGAACGGGGTGTTGTTCGATTGCTGGGCGGATGGCTAGTAGTTTTTCTCCTTTTAAGACGTCGTCTAGAACTTCGAGGAGATTTTGGATTGTGGTGGAGGTGAGTTCGTGTCGTAGAGGTAAGAATAGGGGTGGGGGTACAAAGTCTGTGGGTATTTTTTGGGGGGTTGGCGGGGGTTCTTGCAGTGTTAGGAGGAGTTTGGATTTCATGAGATATATCAGGGCTGAGGAGTCCAAGGCGACGCCTGAGGCTCGGAAGTCTACTTGTTCGGGTCCGGTTTTTTCCATCTCGAGTAAAAATGTGCGCAGTAAGTAGGCTATGTTAACATTCCAAGGGGTGAGTTTTTCGAGTTTGCTTATTTCAAAGAGTATATTCCAAGGTGGGCGTAGGTAGAAGGGGCGTCGGGATATTGTTGGGGTGGTTGAGGCCATTACTGGGTTGACGCCTCCGCTGGGAATTTTGCTGTTACTACATTTGAGATGCCGTTGCGTTCATAGACGCCGTATACTTTTTGGGCTTTGTTGACCATTTCAGGGCGCAGGCTGATAACTATGAACTGGGTTTTGCCTGCTTCTTCGAGCAGGGTTTCGGCGAGTTTGGTTGTGTGGAAAGCGTCTAGGTGGGCATCTACTTCGTCTAGAACGTAGAATGATGCGGGGGAGAATTCTTTTAGAGAGAATATGAAGGCAACTGCTGATATGGAGCGTTCTCCACCGCTGGCTCCGCTGACGACAATGGAGGGTTTGTTGGGGAATTGGACGACCATGTCGATGCCGCCGGTGAAGGGTTCTTCGGGGTTTTCTAGTTTGAGGGTGGCTTCGCCGCCTCCAGTCATTTTACTGAAGTAAACAGTTAAACTGGCGTTTATTTTCTCAAACGCTGTCATAAAAACGCGGCGTTTTTTTGCTTCGATTTCATCCATAAACGCGACTATGGCTTGTTTTTCTCGTTCGAGCTCGTTTAGGCGGACTGATAGTTCGCGGTAACGACTGATTTGGTCGGCGTAGTGTTGGGCGGCAAGTTGGTTGACTGCGCCAATACGGTCCATCTCAAATTGCATCATTCGAATGGTTGTTTCGGCGTTTTGTAGTTGGCGTTCGTTGACCTCTAGGGGTTGTTCATAGCCGTATTGTTTGAGTTGGGCTTGGAGCTGTTGGAGGCGTAGCTGGGTGGTTTCCATGCCGAGTTGGAGTTGATTTCGTAATCGGTCTGCTTGTTCGTACTCTACATCGAGCAGGCGTAGCTCTGCGTCTATGGAGTCGATTTGGGAGGTGAATTTTTGGGCTTCTTCTCGTGCTGAGAGGAGGGCGTTTGAGAGTTGGATTCGGTTTTTTTCGAGTTCATCGATTTCTTTTTTGGCTATGTCGCGTTCTGTTATGGCATCATTGACTTCTTTTTGTAGTTTTTCTTGTTGTTGATCCATTTTGGTTAGTTGGATTTTGGTGTTTTTGTAGCTGATACGCAGGACGTGGTCGAATTGGGATTGGTTTGTGTTGATCTCGGTTTGTAGGGAGCCTATGCGTTGGCGCAGGGTGTTGGCTTCTTCGCCGAATTTTTCACGCTGGACCTCTAGTTCTTTTATGTGTTCTACATCGGTTTTTAGGCGGAGAGTTGAGATTTCGGTGTGGATACGTTTGAGGTTGGTTTGGATGTTGTTGCGTTCGTTTCGGTAAACTGTCATGCGGCCTTTGAAGGCGGCGGCTTCGCGTTCGAGTTTACCGCCGTATTTGTCGATGTAGCGGATGTTAAATTGTGTGCGTTTGACGCCTCGGCGGATGCGGATGATTTCGCGTTCTAGGGTTGCGATGCCTTCGGTGAGGCGGATCATGTCTGTTTTTGCGTGTTCGAGTTCTTCTTCGATACTTATGATATCGGTGCTTCTCTGGGTGAGATGTGTTTGGAGTGCTCTAACGGCTTCGTCGAGGCTTTTTAGTGCGTTTTCGCTTGGGATTATGGTGGAGAAGTCTATGGGAGCTCGGTAGTAGCCGCTTTCAAATGCGCCGGGTTCGTAGAGGTCGCCGTTTATGGTGACTGCGCGGTAGCCTTCGTTTGAGAGGGCAAATGCGGCTTTGTCGTTGGCGGCAACTAGGGTATCGCCGAACACATAGTTTATGGCAAACGCGATGTTGTCGGTGTATTTTATAAAGTTGCTCAAGGGGCCTAGGATGCCATCGCGTTTGGGTGTGGGTTTGTTTTGGGGGTTGATGGCCCCGTGTAGGGGGATGAGTTTGATTCTGCCCAGTTTCATGCGGCGGAGGGTTTCGGTGCATGTGAATGCGGTATCGATGTCTTTGACGATGAGGGCTTCCATCCAGCCTGTGGCGGCGGCGTCGATGGCTTTTTTGTAGGTTTTATCTATTTTGATGAGTTCTCGGAGTCTGCCATGTATGCCGCTGATGGCGCCTACTTTGCCCATTTCTTCGATGCTACGCAGGGCTTTTTCTTCGGCGGCGAGGGTTGCGGCGAGGTTTCGCTGGGTGGCGAATTCGATGACTGCGTCTTTGGCGGAGCTGGCGATTTTTTCTGCGTCAAGAATTTCTTTTGATACTGTGTCTCTTTGGAGGTTTTTTCGTGCGATGGTGTTTTCGAGGTTTTTGAGTTGGTTTTTTTGGTCTTTTTGTACTTGTTCGAGTTCGGCTAGGGATTTTTCGATTTCGGTTTGGCTTTGGATGAATTTTTCTTTTCGGATGGTTAGGTTTTTGATTCTGCCTCTGCAGAGCCGCAGTGCGGCTTTGTCTTGTTTGTATTCTGAGCGTAGAAAGGCTAGGCGTTTTACGTGGCCTTCGATTTCGCCGTTGAGTTTGTGGATTTGTTGGTTGTTGTCATCTAGGCCTCCCCAGAGTTGGGCTGTTTCTTTGGCTATGGTTTCGTGTTGGGTTTGTTTTTCGGTGAGTTGGGTTTTTAGTTTTTCGAGTTCGTTGCGGAATTGTCGGATTTTTAGGCGGTTTTCGTGGATTTCTTTTTGGAGGGTTTCATGTTGGGTTAGGTTGTTTTCTTTTACCCGTTTGAAGCTGTCAAGACTTGCTTGACCGGAGTTGATTTTTGAGTTAAGTTCGGTGAGTTTGGATTTTAATTCGCCGATGGTTATTTGGACTCGCAGTACTTCGCTGCCGCCCTGTTCTAGGCCTTCGCCGCTGAGTTTGCGCCATTCGCCTTCGATTTCGTGGCGTTTGTTTCGTCGTAGGTCGCGTTGTTCTTTTAGTTTGTCGACTCGTTCTTGGACTTTTTGTGCTTGGGTTGTGTTTTCGGTGGCTTTTTGGTTTTGTTGGTTTATGTCGCTTGAGACTTTTACGGCTTGGAATTTGCGGGTTTCGGTTTGGATGAAGCTGTAGCGTAGCAGTTGGTTGCGTTCGCGTTCGAGGTCGTCGAGGCGTTTTTGTACCTCATCTATTCGGCCCATAGCGGTACGGATGGAGATGTCGGCGGCTCGGAGTTTTTCTTCGGCTTCGGTTTTTTCTGCATCGTATTGGGCGATGCCTATTAGGTCTTCGATGATTTTACGCCGTTCAGGGGCGGTGAGATCGGTTAGGCGGGTGATGGTGCCTTGGGGGATGATGTTTTGGCTCATACTTGAGATGGCTGCTACTGAGAGGGTTTCGGTTATGTGTGTGCGGCTCATGCGTCGTCCGTTTAGACGATATACGCTTTGACCGTTGCGGTACACCTCTCGTGAGATGGTGACAGTTGTGGTTTCTACTGGCATTACACCATCGGTGTTGTCGAATTGAACCACAACTTTTGCCATTTTGGCTTTTTCTAGGCCGCCTCTTTCTGAGCCGTGAAAAATTAGTTTTGCGCTATTTTCTGCGCGGAGCCGTTTGGTGCTAAGTTCGCCCAAAGAGAAGAGAAGGGCATCCATGATGTTTGTTTTGCCGCTTCCGTTTGGCCCTGTTATGGCTGTGAATCCTTTGTCAAGGTTAACCTTGACTGTTTGGGGCCCAAAAGACTTAAAGCCTTTTAACTCGATTTTTTTGATGTACGGCACTTGTCCCTTTCCCCTCCTGACGCTTACTCTTTTTAAACATTCATCAACATACGTATAAAAGCTTATGTTATCATCTATAGATTTAGATGTTTGTTTAAATCTCTTAAAACTTGGTTGAATTAGTTGCTGAAACTTGGCTCATATGTATGTGTTTTTCTGATAGAGCGCCATTAATCAAAAATAGAATCAATCTGTAGCGCCACTCATCTTTAAATACAGTTTTAGTATCGGTTTTTGAGAGTTCACAGCACAAGTATTCTGCTCTTGGTTTGCAGGTTGAATTGTTATCGATAGGATGTTAGAGAACAGAAAATTAATATGCCCGGCTGTGACCTCAAAGGAGGTGATTGAGTGAGTTTTGGGAATCTCAAAGGCTTCAGCGTAATCCAGGAATTTCTAATTTTAGTTCTGATGCTTGTGAATATTGTGGTGCTTATCTATGTGGATATGGACTTTATCTACAAAGTAGGCATTGTTGTTTTTTCAGTCTTGATTATTTTCCTGTCAAGCTTGGCAACATCGATACTTAAACTGCAAAAGGACCTTCGGGAAAGGCAACTTAAACAGGCTTAGTTTCACTTTTAATGACCCCTCCCCTCTTTGGCAGGGTCGTTTCAGTGATGTTTTAAAAAGGGTCCTCTGCTGAATTGTATTTCTGTGACAATGGAGACTAAAAGATGCTGCAAAACGTAATAATTAAATCCCAAGTGGCCCAGCAGAAACTGTCGTTTAACACACCAGAAGTCGATGAGCTATTTCCAGGGTTTACACTAGGCGAATTTGCTCTTATTCATGGTTCCGCCTCAGTTACTACCATAACATCCATGCTCTGTATCAGAGTCCAGCTTCCAGCTCAGCTTGGTGGATTGGGAAGCAACGTCGTGTATATTGACTGCGCAAACACGTTTACACAAGACAGCATCAGCCGATTAGCCCAAATAAACCATCTAAACCCCATCACTGCCCGTAAACACATCCTTAACTTTGCAGCATTCACAGCCTACCAGCTGACTTCGCTTATAATGGATAAACTGGAAGAAAAGGTGAAAAGCTTCAACGCAAAACTCGTAGTTATCTCTGACATAGCAGGCTTATTTTTGGACAGTGCAATCCCAAAAGAAGAAGCCCAGAGGGGTTACAGACAAATCATAGATTACCTGGTCAGCTTTGCTAAGAAAAATCAAATTATAATCATTGCAACATATCCCAGTCATGAAAACAACATAAGAAACACAACACTCAAAGAGATAACACAAAACAAAACAAACACCATATTATCCTACTACAAAACACCCTACTCTGCAGAATTAAACTTAGAGAAGCACCCAACATACTTACTGGGCACTGCTGAACCACCATCGGAGAACATGACCTTGGCAAGTTTCTGCTAAGCTATTTTGGCAAAACTGAAATAGACAGACAAGTCACAAACAGAATAGTTAAGCTCACTATCAGAGTTGGCATGTTATCAACTCAATTGGGTAACGAAAAACCTGAATATGGAGTCCACATTAAGAAGGGGGATGATGAATCCATGAAAAAGCTATCCCTAAAGGAAGTTGTAGAAGAGCTTAAAATGATGACTCCGGAAACACACCTATTTTACAATAAAGAAACAGGCGAATTCGACCATTATAACGAATTTTTTTCTGAGAATACAAATATTGAAAAATTTAAAGATAAAGTTTGGGTAGCAACACCAACGGCATCTGAGATAAACGAATATGAAATCATGGCAGACTTTGCCAATCAAATCTCTGATCCACACCTACAACATCGTCTATTGGTAGCCTTAAGCGGCAAGGGAGCATTTAGACGCTTTAGAGATATTTGCCTCAATACCGGATTAAACGAAGAATGGAACAAGTTTAAACAAAAGGAGTATATAGCGATTGCAAAAGAATGGTGTAACAACACAGGGTTAGCTTATGAAATATAGATAATCAAAAAACAAGAACGATGAAAATAAAGAAAAATTAGTAGAAGCTGCGAGCTTCTTTACGTTTTTCAGCTTCTTCGTAGAAGCGGAGCACTTCGTCGATGATTTCGACGTTTGAGAGCAACATGCGTCGGCAACAGTAGCGTTTTAGTCCGAGGCTGTCAAGGACCTCGATTACATTTTCGCCGGCTTTGGTTCTGCGTGTGAATTCGTCCCATCGGTCTCCAACCAACTTGCCGCAGGTGAAGCATCTTACTGGGATAATCACGTTGCTTTTTCTCCTTATCGGTAGCTTTTCTGTTCTTTGGAACGTGCACCTGCGCCGCCGAACTTTTTGGTTTCTTTACTACGACTGTCTCCTGCAATCATGGTGCGGTCGTATTCACTAAATACGGTGCGTAGGTGTGTACTCTTGGTCCATTTGAGTAGGCCGTTGGCTATGGCCATGCGAGCGGCTTCTGCCTGTCCCATGTAACCGCCGCCGCTTGTTTTAACGTCCATATCGACCTGTTGCCAGACTTCGCCGCCTGCCTGCAGGAGGGGCTCCATGATTTTGGCTTTGGCGATGTCGGGTGCGTAAATTTCAACGGGGGTTAGGTTTATGCGGACTTTGCCGACGCCGGGTTTTATGATGGCGCGGGCGACTGCGGTTTTTCGTTTTCCACTTACTACGAGGACTTTTTTAGGTGTGGGCATAATTATTCCATCCTGTTTTTCCATCCGATTTCAGTTGCGAATTCGCCAAGGGTGAACCGAGGACCTTTCAAATCGCTTGATTGAGCATCAGGAAATGACACCATCGTTTTATCTCGGTACTCTGCGGGGACACCCATAAAGACTTTGAGGCGTTTGTAGGCGGTTTGGCCTTTAGGTTGTTTGAAGGGTAACATGCCGCGGACGGTTTTGCGCAGGTAACGGTCGGGTCTGCGGTAGTGAAAGGGCCCGCGTGCTGGGGCACCGACTTCTAGGAAGAGGTGTCCTTCTGCGACTTTACTTTTCTTCTTACCGCTGAAAATTGCTTTTTCAGCGTTGAGAATGATGACTTCTTCGCCGTTTATGAGCAGTTTGGCGATTTTGCTACCCATGCGGCCTATGATTTGGCCTTCAGCGTTCACGTATATGACTTTGGGTGATTTTACGCGTTTAACTGTTGTTTGGGACATTTCTTGTTCACCGGATGATTTTTACTTTTGAGCCTTTGGGGTTTTTTTCCAAAAGTTCCTGGATTGTTATGTATGTGGATTTTGAGGGTTCCAATTTGGTTTTTGCGGCGGTGGAAGCTTCAAAGGAGGCAACGGTTATTTGGTGGTTAAGGGTTCCTGAGGCAAGAATTTTACCGGGGACAACCACTACGTCTGCTTTTTCTGTGTGTCTGTTGATGTTGCTTAGGTTTACGGTAATGCGGTTGCTTCGTGTTTTAGCCAAGTAGTCTGCTACGTCAAGCCAGATTGGAGCGTTTTGTTCTCTGCTTGTTTTGCGCAGTACTTTGATAAGTTCGATTAATTGGGGGTTGGTGGTTTTGGTTTCTCTCATTGTTGTTCAGCCTTGATTTGTTCTTCAAACTCGGTTAGTTGTTTAGCTAAAAGTTTTGTTGCTTCCTGTAATACACGTTCGGGGGAAAGTGCACCGGTGGATTCGATGTTCATGATGAATTGGTTTTTTTCCCACTCAATTTTTATTGGAGCGGGTTTTTGTGGGCAAGTTTCAACACAATCCATGCACATTGTGCAACTTAGGAGGTCTTTGATTTCAACTTTTTCATCTTTGAATGTAAAGACTCGTTTGGGGCAGATGTCGACGCATTTTTGGCATCCGGAGCATTTTTCTGTTGGTAGGGTGATTTTGGGGTAGTATTTGTAGCTACACATAGATACGGGTTGCCATTTAGCGTGTGTTTTGCCTCTGCCTAGGCGTGCATATGCTTCGAGTTTGAGTTTCTGGTTTTTAGCCAGTTTTACGATTGGGACTTTATCGGATACTGGGAGAATTTCGGGGTTCTCCGAAACGACCTCGCCGCTGTAAACGGTTCGTGTGGCGTCTTTGGCTTCTGCGTCTAGGGTTAGGGTGACGCGGCATCTTTGGCATCCGAATTCGCTTTGACATTCGCATTCTTCTGGTGTGTTGTAGGTGTCAAGGTTTGTTCGGAGAGGTGTTAGGCCTAGACGGTGGGCGATGATTTCATCTTGGAGAATTGAGCTGTTTTCTATCATGACAACTTCTTCGATTGCCATGCATGGAACCTCAGCGAGTGCTAAGCGGCGCAGAGCGTTCATTAGGGGAACGTCGGCTTCCTTTACGACTATACGGAGATCAGTATCGTTTTTCTCCAAGATTTCTATTTTCACTTGCTTAACACTCCAACAAGGTTATCATAATTTTTGCGGTTAGTAGGGTATGGCGGTGCATTATTTGTGTTTTTCCCTTAAACATAGGAAGAGGAGGTTAAACTCTTCGACCTCTTCTGCCGCCGGGTCGGCGTGTTCCATCGTGGGGGATTGGGGTAACTTCTTCGATGCGTTCAATACGGAACCCAAACCTTGCTAAGGCACGGATGGCTGCTTGTGCGCCGGGTCCGGGGGTTCGTGGGCCGCTTCCGCCTGGAGCACGGACCTTGATATGAATTGCTGTGACACCTTTGTCGCGTGCGATTTCTGCGGCGCCAGTTGCAGCGCGCATAGCGGCATATGGTGAGGATTCCATGCGGTCAGCTTTGACAAACATACCGCCTGTGGTACGTGCGATGGTTTCTGCGCCTGATATGTCGGTTATGTGGATTAAGGTATTATTGTATGAGCTAAAGATGTGGACGATGGCCCATTTTTCGTTTCGTTTATTGTTTGCTATGTTACTCAAAATCTGCCGCCTCCGCGTCCGCCTCTGCGTCCTCTCATAGGTTGTCGGATCTCTGGCTGTTTAGCAACTACTGAGAGTCCGAGACGCAAGGGGTGTTCCTGATTTGCAACCGCACTTTCAGGGGAATATACTATTGTTGCTTCTTCCGCCTTGGGCACGATATAGCCGGGGATGGTTACTCGGCGGTTATCAATAGTTACGTGTCCATGAGTGATGAGTTGACGTGCTTGGAAGATAGTACGAGCAAGACCCTTGCGGAAAACTATGGTTTGCAGTCTGCGTTCCAAGATGTCCTCGATAGTTAAGTCGAGCACATTATCAAGCACTGCGGTTTCCTGCAAGATACCCTTCTTTTTAAGCTGAGCTAAGAGTTCGCTTTCCATCTTTGCACGTGCTTCAGTGGATTCGCTGATAAGTGAGCGAGCAATACCTCTGGTTTTAGATAGAGAAGTTTTGTGTCTCCAGAGTTCATGCTTGTTACGTAAACCATACTGCCCCAAGAGTTTAAGTTCCTCTTGGAGGACATCTTTACGCCATCGAAAACGAGGCGTATCGAACTTCTTACGCTGCTTCTTTGGATCGCCCATGCTTATTTACCTCCATCAGAAGAGCCTGATTTTTGCATCATAGTCTTCTTCTTTACACCCAATGCTTTACCTGCTCTACCAGTGGTCTTGGTTCTTTGGCCTCTGACCTTCAGGCTATAAGCATGGCGGTATCCACGCCAAGACCTGATTTCTTTGGCACCATCAATATCATTTTTAATTTTGAATGCTAAGTCTGCTCCTAAAACATGCATATCTTTTCCGGTATCGCTGTCTTTTCGACGGTTATACATCCAACCAGGTATACTGTATTTGGCTGGATCCCGGATAACATCCTCTATTTTACCAATATCGGAGTCTGCGATTAAGCCGACTCGAAGATCAGGATTTACACCTGCTTCCTTGAGGATTGCATTTGAAAGGCTGGAACTGACGCCTTTGACATGTGCAACTGCATAAGATACTTTAACTGTACCCTGCACGTCTGTGCCCATGATACGAACAATGTAACGGTATTCCTGTGACATGCTGAATTTTCATCCGTTTTTTAGCTTGAAGCATATACGAAATGAGCCAGTGTTTATTTAAACCTTCCCCATGCACAGAGGAACAGGCCTTAGGCAGGCAATCTAATTCACAAATAAACAGACTACAATTTGAGAAGTCTACTGAGAGCAACAATTAGAACTTTTTAACAATATCGATAACACTTAAGCTTGATTGAATCCAGTGCAGATATGCATTTAGGGTGGCACGAAGCGCAACAGTATCTTCAGCGCTAATCACTAAAGTAAGGCAGGTATCTTCTTTTTTGAGGTTTACTGTTGAACGTTGTGTGGGAGGCCCTTCTGCCTCAGGTTTCAAGGCAGCCAACAAAATGTCGAGCTGCTTTTCTGAATTAAAACTTAAACAGATAGAAGCGTCAGCGCCGTTTGACATATAGGATCACTACCAACAAAATAATAATAATACAAAAAAATAAATTAAAAAGGAGAAAGAAGGTTTACTCGACGGTTTCGGATTCGTCTTCTTCGATTGCCGGCTCGACTGAATCAGTCTCGGTAACGACAATCCCTTTGTGGACTTCTTCAACTTGTGTACCTTTGGCCGCACGCCTTGCAATGGTTCCGAGTTTTGTTGCAGGCATGTATGCGCCACCTGCGAAGGTGTACTCACATTTTTTGCAACTCCATATACCAACGCTTACGCGTTTAACACGGACAAACCCACATTGTGGACATCTATGTGGTTTTTTGAGGTCTTTTATGACTTTGACGTAACGTTTTCGGACTGTGGAGCCGTACCGAGGACCTAAACCTCGGGTTGGACCTACTTTCTTTGTCTTAGGCAACTTTTTCACCAGTTGAGTTTTTTGCGCAGTTCTGCGGCTTTGTCCAGAGCAATCTTTGATGCTTCTAAAATCTGTTGCGGTGTAA
>WQVG01000049.1 GCA_009781675.1 Candidatus Bathycorpusculum acetigenes
GAGTTGTTTTTGTTGTGGTTTTTTTGTTTTTGTTTTGGTTTGTGTGTTGTGTGGTTTTCAAAAGATAGATATTTTGGGTATTAATTAAGTGCTGGTATATCTCAATTCTGCTGAGAGTTCAGGGTATTGATGGTTGGATTAGTGGCCGTTACGAGTTTTATTGTGTTTAATCAACCAGAACAAAAACCGTTCTATGTGGGGGTTACGTATGGGGGTAGTTCGATTCAAGAGGCTAAAGAGCTTGTTGATAGAGTGAAGGATTATACGAATTTGTTTGTTTTACAGTCGGGACACCTGCAGGCTGATCCTTATGCTATGGAGGAGATAGGGATTATGTTGTTGCGTCAAACTTGTGTTATGCCGTTGGCAGCAGTACAGGTGAGTCTCTTGGACTTAGCAGACAACAATTGAGCAGTTGGCTTATTGAAGCAAAACAACGATGGGGTGAACACTTCATTGGAATATATTACAACGATGAACCAGGCGGAAAAATGCTTGACGGGGTAGGACTCACTTTAAAAAGAGAAGCCCAAATAGACGAAACAACTAGAATGTCACTCAGAAAAATGGATCGATCAATAACTGTTCAAACTATGGATAAGGTGGAGCACAATAGTAGTTCAGAATATACGGACCTGCAGGTTCTATTTTTATCTGATGCAACTACTACCATCACTACTACATATGGAGCTAATGGTGAAATATCGCGTGTAACTTCTGGGGCTGACTTAAAAGGGCATTACACAGAATACATTAATTATTACCCAAATGGGACAATCACAATTGAAGAAATGACTGCGGCAGGATACAAATTGTACACCCCAGAAAATATCCCAAAATACACAAGATCAATACTGCCCTATGAGGAGCTTCTTGAGCAGAATCCTATACAGAATTATGATGATGCCTCTGACACGTTTGTTGGCATGCAAAAAGAATTATTGGAGGATATGGATAAAAAGTTGTTAAATGAGAAGGATCTTTTGATTTTTACGGCTGATTATGGGCTTTATTGGTGGGACTACAATGGGGGATATGATGTGGTGCTTGCTGAATTGGCGTGGAATCACTCTGTTGCTCAACATATTGGTTTGGTGCGTGGGGCGGCTAATCTTCAAGGTAGAAGCTGGGGTGCCATACTTACTTGGAAATATACGCAGCCACCTTTCCTTGCTGATGGAGAGGAGATGTTTGAGCATATGAAAATATCTTATGAGACTGATGCGGAGTATGTGTTAATTTTTAATTACTCTGAAGATCCGACAAACCCCAATACGCTACAAGAGGAGCAGTTCCAGGCTTTGAAGCGTTTTTGGAATGAAGTCGTTCAAAACCCTGATGTTGTTCAGGGTGGTATTGAGGTTGAAGCAGTACTGGTTTTACCTAAAAATTATGGTTGGGGGATGCGAGATCCAAGAGATAATATTTGGGGCTTATGGTCTGCAGATGATATTGCGCAAGAAGTTTGGAATCAGCTACAAAGCAAGATATCGCAGCATGGGTTAAAGTTAGACATAGTCTTTGAAGACCCCAACCACTCCATTACCGGAAAGTACCCAAACACCTATTACTGGAATCAAAAATAGGACTTTAAAATCACTTAACTCTCAACAACGAAAAGGAAGTGTTGATTGAGCAGTTAGGGGTTTTGCTCTTTTGCCCAAGCTTCCTTGGCAACTTTTGCTAGAGCATCGAGGTTGGGCTGGGCTTGTAAATCGTAGAGTACGTTTTTGAGTTCGTTATTTACCAACAGAGCAATCTCTCCGGGCCGCAGTGGTTCAGGCCTTGTTGATTGGTAAACGCGTAGGGCACGTAGTATGAATTTAATCATTACATCGTTGAGTTGGTTTTGCAATTCGAAGAGTTCGTTTTGACCGTCTTTCATTTTTTGGGAGTAGTTGGTTGAATCCCAATTTCCTTGGCTTGCCATTCTATATCAATCCTTTAGGTGTCATGTCAATTGGACATTATAGCTTTTACTGATTGTTAAAAAAGAGGATCACTGTGAAGAGAAGGGAGTGGGTTTACCTAGTTTTTTGTTGATACATGCGGATATGAAGCCATAGTATTCAGGTGAGGGGCGACCGGGGCGGCTTTTGAATTCTCCGTGGAATTGGGAGGCGAAGTAGAAGTATTTGTCGGGAAGTTCAAGTGTCTCCATGCGTCGGCCATCACTGCTTTTGCCGGTGAAGCGTAGTCCATGTTGTTTGAGAACGTCGATGTAGTCGAGGTTGACTTCGAAGCGGTGACGATGGCGTTCATGGATTTCTTGTTGCCCAAAGAGGTGGTAGGCTAAACTGTTTTTCTCAAGTATGATTTTGTGGGTGCCTAGACGCATGGTTGCGCCTTTGATTTCGATACCGCGTTGCTCAGGCATCAAATCGATGACGGGATAGGGGGTGTCAGGGTTGATTTCTGAGCTGTTGGCGTCGGTTAAGCCGGCGACATTGCGTGCAAACTCGATGACCGCTAACTGGAACCCATAGCAGATTCCAAGGAAGGGCAGGTTGTTTTCGCGGGTGTATTTTGCTGCGGCGATTTTGCCCTCGGTGCCTCGGGGGCCAAAACCGTAGGGTACAAAGACACCGTCGAAGTTTTGCAGTTCATTTATGCATTCGGGTTCCCGCTCGAACTTTTCTGCTTCAAGGTAGCTGATGTTAACTTTAGTTTTGCATGCAGCACCACCATGTCGGAGTGCTTCGGTCATGCTTACATAGCTATCAGTTAATCCGGCGTATTTACCTACTAAGGCAACTCGGACTTCGTGTTCAGGGTGTACCATAGCATCGACGAAGGTTTGCCAGGTCCCGAAATCTTTGGTATCACATTTAAATCCCAATCGTTGGCAGATAAAGTCGCCCATCCCTTGCTTATCTAAAATCAGCGGAACCTGATAGACTGTTTCAGCGTTGCAGGAGCAGAAAACTGAACTCTCAGGAATGGTGCCAAACAGCGCGATTTTTCGCAGTGTTTCTGCATCTATCATCATGGGGCTTCGAGCAACGATAACATCTGGTTGGATACCTATACGTCTGAGTTCATTAACGCTGTGCTGGAGGGGTTTGGTTTTCATTTCGCTTGTAACATCTAAAATCGGCACCAAAGCCACATGTACATAGAGGGTATTTTCGTATCCTTCTTCCACACGCATCTGGCGAATGGCTTCCAAGAAGGGTAAACCTTCGATGTCACCAACAGTTCCTCCGACTTCGACCAAAACGATATCTGCGTTAACGGAACGACCTGCATTTTTGATTCGGTTTTTTATTTCGTTTGTGACATGAGGAACGATTTGAACACATCGGCCCAAAAAATCACCATGACGTTCTTTCTCGATAACTGAGCGGTAGATGGTTCCGGTGGTTAAGTTGTTGTCCTGTTTTAAGCTGAGATCAAGGAAGCGTTCGTACCAGCCTAAGTCCAAGTCGGCTTCACCGCCGTCGTCAGTGACAAAGACTTCACCGTGCATGTAGGGATTCATCGTGCCCGCATCAATGTTAACATAAGGGTCGATTTTGATTACCGTCGGTTTTAAGGAACGTGCTTGTAACATTTTACCAATGGAAGAAGTTAAAATACCCTTACCAACAGAGCTTAAAACGCCGCCTGTTACGAAAATATACTTAACCATTTGTTTCCCCACAATAACCTACCCTTTCATAAGGAGACCTTTTAACTCTTTTGTGTAGCGAGCTGAAAAAACGTGCAATCCAGCGGCAATATTTAGATAAATGTGTAGGTTAGCGTGACAACGCCCACCTGTATCTGCGGCTACGACGCAATCCCAAAACAAGAACCCAAACGCCGATTAAGATAAGCACAATGGGCCAGAAGTAAAGCCAGAACTGTGTGGAACCCCTCAGCGTCACTAACCCGATGAGTATTATGATTATGCCCACAATAAGCAGGCCTAAACCACTATGGTCATGACTCCTGTTTGCGTTGCCGTAGTGACCATAATGCGCATAGTGGTGGTAGGGTCGGCTTTCAGCTTTTTGAGCAACAAGCGGCACTCCACAGTTTGAGCAACTAAAACTGCCTTCAGGGTTGAAGGCTCCACAGCGTAGACAATAAACCAAACCTTAATCGCCCCTAATCATCTTAGAAGTCAAGGAGCACATAAAATTTTTGGTTAAACTTAAACGCTATATGGATAACCTATGAAGAGACAGGTTTATTTGGCATAAGACCATAAGTTGTAGGTATACTATGGTTAACGGAGTGTTGCAAATGCCCCAAGCTTTTGTATTAATCAACGTTGAATCAGGCGCAGAAGGCGAAGTTGTTAATCAACTCAGGAAAGTTGAGGGTGTCGAAGAAGCCTACTTCTCCTATGGTGTTTACGATATAATCACCAAAGTGAAGGCAGATACTATGGAGAAACTCAAAGATATGGTCACTCACAACTTGCGAACACTAAGCAGGGTCCGCTCAACCTTAACATTAATCATGATGGAAGAATGACGCCTAAGTCTGATTCTATCAATGACAGATTTTCGAGCAAGCTAAAGAGTTAAACAAACAACTCAGTATCGGATATAACGTCTGTTTCGTCGTTTAGGTTTAGGTTTTCTTAGACGTGCACCGCATCGAGGACAGAAAGCTACTCCATTGGATACAGGGAGCGCTTTGCCTTCCCGCCAGAAATGCCCGTAAGGACATTTCAGGTCAAATCCAAAAACCTGTTTCTCATAATCGTTGGGGTTAGCAAGGATATCCTCTTCAGTAGAAAGGTTGCTTTTTATGATTTCATGCGGCGGATAGACTACCATGGGAACAACAGGCTTAGCAGGTATAATAGAAACGGCTGGTTTTGGAAAACTTGGCTTAGTTTTGGTTACGCCTGTCCTGCTTGGTGAGATAGTCTTAATCGAAATTACTGAGTTAACTGGGATAGTTTGCTTTGTCACTTTGGTTTGTGCAGGCGCTCTAAACAAACGGTTTGAGGGAGATTTTTTTAGATTGATGATTACAGCAGTGGTTGAGGTTCCGCATTCAGGGCATTTTTTGCTGTATTCACAGAGACGGCGTCCACATTTTCGACAAAACGGCATAGTGTCCACTTAAACTTTTATAATCATGTTGTTATAGTTACCTTTAACTTTAACGCATTTGTACTAACTACCTGAACATTTAAAGACCCTTGACACTGTTTTTGGGTGGGTGGGCGATGACGAGTCTGGCCCCGCAGATACAAGATGATGTGGATCTTGAGTGTGACGTAGCAACAACTTAACCGTCAAATATTTGCTGGTTAGTTGCTACATGAGCCTGCCTATTCTAATTCGTTTAATCTACAACAATCCATACTGATCATTTAATTAAGCATAGAAAAAGTAAATATCAAATAAAAAATTCATAACCCGGCAGATAAAAAGAAAGGAGGTTATCTTTCTTGTGGAGGTTTTTCCCATAGTTGAAGTTTTTCTTTTTTCATCTCGGTGCGTTTGCGTTGTAGATACTTGTAGACGGTGTGATGTTGGCAACCCTCGATTAGCATCTGTACAGCGTTGCGGGCGGTGTCTGCCTGTTCAAAGTTGCCTATGATACCTACAGTGTGACCGTACACGACAAGGTCTGCTTCGCTGAGTTCTTCGATGAGTTTACGGGTTTTTCCGTCGGTGCCGATGATTCGGCCTTTGATGCGTTTGATATCGGAGTCGCTTCGCCCAAATATGAGACGAAGATCAACCATGTCGTAGATGTCATCTTCGTTACGGATCAGGCGGAAGGCGATTTCAGGTGCAAAACCGCGTCCAATGGCAGTTACTACGTCTTTGGCTTTGAGCAGAATTGAGGGGTCAGAGGCTTTCTCGGTGAGAGTTATGGTGATGCTACCCTCTGTGTCCACGTCAAGTTTAGTGCCTAGTTTATTTTCTATATATTGTTTTGTTTTGCCTTCGGGGCCTATGAGTATGCCCACACGTTCTTGTGGGATTCGGACAAAGCTGTCTAGACCAGACATTATTTTCCAACAACCAATTTATGTAATTCTTCGGTTGGGGTTACATTAACGTTTAGGCGGCTAAAAAACCTGTTTAGATTCACTATATCCCGGTTGAGCATAAACTGGGCCATGGGGTGTTCAACTGATACGGATTGGGAGAGGTCAAAAATTAGGGGTTTTCCTTTCCATATCATGATGTTGTATTCGCTTAGATCACCATGAACGATTTTGGCTTTTTTGTAGAGGCGCTTTATGTAGGTAATTAGGAGGCTGTAGGTTCGTTGAGGGTTTTTGGGGGGTTGTTCTTTTAGGGAGGGAGCAGGCGTTCCTGCTTTACCGATGAACTCCATCACAACCACGTTACTTTTCACTGCAATGGGTTTGGGTACGGGTACTTTGGCTTCTGAGGCTTCGCGGAGGTTGCGGAATTCTTTTTGTGCCCACAATGCCATAAGTGACCGGGTGTCGCGTTTAATGTTTTTAAATCGGGGGTCTCCTTCGATGTATTTGAGCATACCTTTTTTGAATTCTGCAGATGAAGTGAGATAAATTTTTACGGCTAAATCTGTGCCCTCTTTTGTGGTTGCCCAATAGACTTTGGCTTCTTTGCCGCTACTTACGGCTCCGTTGACTTCGTAGAGTATACCACTGTTTAGTAGATCAAAAACGACCATACGGGTGGTTTGGTCAAAGACTTCCTCGACGGTAGCGCGTTCGTTGGCTCGGTCATGGATGAGCATTTTATCTCTGCGTTCCACCATTTTTTCTCGGTGAGTTAGGCGTTCTCGGGCTTTGTTGGTCATAAGATTCATCCAAGCATACTGATTTTAGATATTAAAACTAATCGAATAAAGAAGGCGATTTTTGTTAAACAGACAAAATGCTCTATTGCAACAAATTATGTGCTCAATGCAGGAAGATAACTGAAGCGCTGAGGGTTGTTAGTATTAATAAATCTACTATGCTCCGCTGGGTAAATGGTACCTAGGATGGGAAAATTAGGTTTAGATATTTAGGAGGCCTTTACGTCTTAGGTTTTCGGCTTGGGCGTGTGTGTACCGCCAGGTTACGTCGCCGCGGGTGTCAGTTTGGAAGTCCCAGGGTGAAACGATGACTATGTCGCTTTCACGTATCCATACACGACGTTTCATTTTGCCTCGGATGCGGCAAAGTCGTTCTGCGCCATCTTGACATTTAACCATAATGCGGTCAAAGCCCAGCAGTTTGGTAACTACACCTAAAACTTCGCCCTGGCTAGGGTAGACCATTTCGCTTATTGCGCCTTCACTTAACACTTTTTTCTTTCCCAAATAAATGCCTCAATTATCAGGTTTGTGTACAATAGTTTTTCTTACTTATATGCATTTAACCATAGCGAATGGGTTTAGCGAAAAATATAGAAGAGGTTGCGTGGGGTTTAGGACGACGCTTTTTTGTTTAGCCCTTCAAGAATTTCTTTAGCATAATCCACGCGGATTCTGCGGTCTCTAACCATCTGCTCCGCAACAACATCGATTTGGTTGCCTTGGGCGCCTGCGGTTACGGCGATATTTCGAGCATGTAATGACATATGTCCGCGCTGAATACCCTCACTTGCCAATGCACGCAATGCTCCAAGATTTTGAGCTAAACCAACTGCTGCAAGGACCTCCGCAAATTCGTTAGCTGATTTGACTCCTAGAATTTTCATGGCAATTTTGGCGATGGGGTGAGTTTTTACAGCTCCTCCGATTAAGCCCACAGCCATAGGTAACTCGATCACGCCTTCGAGGTCGCCGTTACTGTTTTTAATCCACCGTGACAACGAGGTATATTTGCCGTTTAGGGCGGCATATGCGTGTGCGCCGGCTTCTATGGCACGGTGGTCGTTACCCGTTGCCAATATGACAGCGATAATTCCGTTGAGGGCACCTTTGTTGTGTGTTGCGCCACGGTAGGGGTCAGCCTCTGCAAATGCGGATGCATATGCAATACCTTCAACGACAGCTTCACCACCTAAAGCCTCCTTGGGGACAACACACCATGCTTTGACGAGTCGCCGAGTGGCTAAATTTGAGATTATACGCAGATAGACCTGCCCGCCGGTGAGGTCCTCGATTATGGGGGCTATGGCTTCTGCCATGGTGTTTACTGCATTGGCACCCATGGCATCTCGGCAGTCAACGTATAATTCGACAATAAGCATTGACCCCATTGTGGTGTTGATAATTTTGGTTGCTAAGTCTTTGGCGCCGCCACCGTAGGAGTTTAGGATGGGATCTTGCTCGTTTGCTTTTTTGAGCAGTTCATCTTTTGCAGTTAAAACTTTTGTCTGAGCAGAGTCAACATCGTTAAGTTTAGCTACTTGTATCTGCCCAATCATAACTGGGGGAGTGCTATTTGTTTGGAAGCCTCCGCCGTCGCGCACCATTTTGGCGGCATAGCTGGCGGCTGCGATTACGCTGGGCTCCTCTGTTGCCATGGGAATAAGATAATCTTTACCGTTGATTTGGAAATTAACTGCGACCCCTAGGGGTTCGGGGAAGACCCCGATAAAATTCTCCACCATATGATCGCCCACCTCAGGGGACAATGCACTGGACTGTTCAAGAAGTAACGTTTCTTCAGAGGTTAAACCGGAAAATTCTGCAACAAGAGCCAACCGCTCTTTGGGCGGCAACTTGTAGAAACCAGAGAGTACAGAGGTTTTAGCCATGGGGCATTCCTTTATCGGCATAGTATGCTCTAGTTTTCTTGGAGTCATTTAAGCTTTAGCCGGCATAACACCCAACAGATAACACTAATACAACACATTTTGGTCATCACCAATGGGGTATTGAAAAAGGGAACGTTGGATAAAAGAATACGGCAATGTTTTGCGGTTATAGCGTTGTTTGTCCCTGACTTTGGGGCATGGAAACTGCGGATATACCTAGGCGTCGGTTGATTTCTTTGGCAAGCGCATCACCGTCGCTACGAAAGTTATCGGTTATAACTTGTTTGGCATGGGTGCGTCTTACATATTCGATCAACCCGTCAAAGTCACTGTGGTCACTTAGTGCAATAAGGTGTTCGCGATCGCTGATTTGGCGGCAGGGTTTTTGGAATTCCCATCCGCTTACACATATTCGCGCATTGTGTAATCCGACGTGTCTGCGTTGGTTCATATGGTAGAAGGCAACGCAGGGTAGGTTACCCTCTAGAAGTTCACAGCCTTCCTTGTCAGTGGCATGTGAGATGGGATCAAGCATCATGCCGTGGGTTTGGCAAACTTGGGTAACTTCATAGACTAATTCTGGCATTACAAAGGGCACCTGCACATCTGCATCGCGGAGAATTTTCATCACTTCTTGGAGTTTGCCATGATAACCAAACACGTATACGGTGCCGCTACGGAGTTGTTTTTCAACCATCTCTACTAAAAGGGCTCGTACGTCTACTGTGAAGTTGCGCCTGCATGAGGGGCGACCATAGGTGGCTTCTACCACCAAGACATCGCAATCCACTGCTTGGGTGCCCTCCAACCTGAAATCACCTGACCATGCAACGCGGATGCCCCCGGGGTCTTCGACAAGTACTTGTGAGGCGCCCAATATGTGGTCGGCTTTGATTAGGGTAATTGTTTCGTCGCCGTACTTGAGGGGCGTATCGTATTCGAGGGTGTGGAGCGATGTTTCAGAGAGGTTTAGACTGCGGTTGAGGGTTTTGCAGAGGTCGCGGGTGGCGTTAGTCATCAAAACCTTCTCGCAATGTTTGATACTTTTTCGCAGACCGTAGAGGTGGTCGGCGTGGGCGTGTGTAACGACTCGGATAGGTCGAGTGTCAAAGGCGTCGCAGGCGACACTATCTCCTAAGAGGATTGCACCGTTTTTGGTTATCTGGGCCCGTTCTGCCACCGGTCAGCCTCAAGTTAGGTTTTTTCGGCCAGCCACTCGATGAGCTGTTGGGGGTTGTCTGTTTTAATTGTAAAGCGCAGGGGTCCAAGGGGTGATTCAGCGGTTTCCTCCGAAAAAGATACGTGTCCGGCGTAGGCTACTTGTTTGTTTAGGTAAAAGTTGATGGTGTCAGTACGGATTTTTTTGAGAAGCAATTTTCTTGTAGCGTCGCGGATGCGGTCATTGCGCACAAGATTACGGAGTTTGGTTAAAGAATCTTGGCTCTTTGCGTGAGCTGTTAGGATGCTACCCCTTTGAGCGGGTTTAACTGTGAATGTTGCGCCGCCCAAGACATTGTTTATAGCTATACGGACTTTTTCTTCGTTCTCTGTGGGGTTAATGTCTGTTTCTACTAAAACGTCTACTTCGTCAACCATGCGGTCTCAATCCTGTTAAAATCTTCACGCACCAAGGTTTTGAAGGCCTCGATGCTACTATTGTTAACTATTATTTGCTCAGATATTGCGATAACGTTTCCCACGCCTACGCCTAATTCACGGTTATCACGTTCGGCAAAGACTGTGTAGTTAGTGGGGTCGTCGCTTCGGCCGCGGCGTTTGAGGCGTTCAAAACGTGTTTGGGGTGGGGCATGTACTGAAACAAGGGTGAAACGGGCAAATTGTTCCTTGAAGATGTCAACTTCAGGTATACTGCGCAATCCGTCGATGAGTACACGATTGCTTGTTTGTTCTTTGATTTTTGGGATGCATTTTTGTGCGATGACATAGTTGCCGCTTTCAGCCCGCAATGCAAGCATGACGGCGCCGATGTTTTGGGGTGTTGGTGTCAAACCACGCAGATGGGTTTGTTCTCGTACTACATCACCCATGGTGATGATAGCATAGCCCATTTCGCGGGCGGTTTCTACGACTATGGATTTACCTGAGCCAGGCATACCGCCCAATCCTATAACCAATTTGTCAGTGGTCAAAGCGAACTTTCCTTTTTGGTTGTATAACGGCTACTTCCATTAAAAAGTATCCGCTTCTTTCTGCATGAATGAATTGTAGTAAATTATGGTGAAAGCATATTCTGAGGTGAGTATAGAATTGTTATTAGATACATCAAATGAATATTCACAAATATTTTTTAATAATTTAGTTTTATTTTTAATGTTTAGTGCAATATTTTGCAGTTTATCCTATTTTTCAACTGCTTAACAACATACAACGCTGTCTTGTTTGATACTATTTATCGCCTGTCATACCACATATTTATAAGTGATTACATCTAATATTTTATAAATGAGATAGACGTCTGCAGATATATGTCGCGTTTTGCAATATAGTTCAAATGTGACGCCCATCATCATAAAAATAAAGGAGGGAAAAACCCTTATGTCAAAAAACATGACCGAAGATAAAATGAAAAAAGTACTCACTGAATCCAAACTCGTCTCTATCAAAACAATGCTCGAAAAAGACCACGCAATAGACTGCCTGCTCCTACTCTACGTTGGACGCGGTAGATGGAAAGACGCTAAAAGCTTCATGCAAGAAAACAAACTAACACTAAGCGACGGTACATTCAGATCAAGAATGATTGAACTCGAATCTTTAGGCTTAGCCAAAAGCGAACGCATCGACCCACTCAAAAAATACTACATCAAAACCAAACAAGGCGACAAAGTTGCAAAGCTAGTCCTCGAATTCTTTGATAGACTAACAGAATAAACAACACAGCACAACAACCACCAAACACCATACACACAAACCAGTTCAATCCAAAACATCAAACACACCGAATGCGTATTGCAACAAAACAAACAGCTACACACCCAAAATACGCATTCTACTCTCAATTTTCCACCCCTAACCACAAAAGTAAACAAGCATAATAAATAACAAATAAACATAAAATAAATCCCAAACAACACTTACTTGTACCAAACCATATTTCACCAAAAAGTCCCACCGACATTAAGATCAAAAATGCACCTAAGTACGACGCATTTATCGGCACTCGATAAATCCATCACATAGAAGATAGATAAAAGATAGACGACAAAATCATAGCATGCAGGACATGTGTAGCGTAAATATTTTTATTGATGCCTGCTCACTTAATGGTTCAACTAGACACGGTGGGGTCGTAGTCTAGACAGGTATGACGACGGGCTCCAGAAAGCAAACACACACGGGTTTGCTGACTCCGCAAGGAGAATGACGAATCTCTGGAGCGGTCATAGAGAAACCCGTAGAGAATCGACTATGCGCGGTTCTTGGGCAAAGGTCGTCGGTTCAAATCCGGCCGGCCCCACCAAACTTAACAATCATCATTACAACACACGCTAGAAATTATAACAGAATTACGCATTACACCTAAATATTGCATGTTAACAGATTCTTGAGATTAGCCGCAATTTTTAGCTTTAGGATCACATTTGTTTGAAAACGTCTGAATAAAGTTAAATGTCAGGTTATATTAAGCATTGGTGACTTTGGGCTCGCTAAATAGAGAAAAACTCAAGAAAAGAGCACCGCAATTAATTGTTATAGCAATTGCCATAGCTTTGTGTGCTTATGTGCTGTTAGAGATTTTAGTAAACGCCCTAATAATTGGTATACCCATAGCGAGTACTCCGATGGCTAGTACCATAATAGCTTTCATTTACAATATAACCCGAATTATAAGTTCTTGGAGTTATGCAGGCTTGTTTGGGTTAATGATACTTGACGCCTGCTCGGTTCCGATTCCCAGCGAACTTATCCTTTCCTTCGCAGGCTATCTTGTCTACCAAAAACAGTTGATTTTTTGGTTAGCAATCGCTGTGGCAACTATCGCCTCCGTAATTGGTGCTTTAATCGAATACTACATTGGCTTAAAAGGCATCAAAACTCTCACCAGATACCGCATACTGGGCAGATATCTGTTCTCTGAGAGTCAAATCAAAGCAACATCAACCTGGTTTAATAAATACGGTACTGCCATTGTTTTTTTTGGGCGCATGGTTCCAGTTATTAGAACCCTTGTTTCGTTCCCTGCAGGAGCAGTAAAGATGCCGCCAGCAAAGTTTATAGTTTACACAGGGACAGGTAGCTTGATCTGGAATAGTCTTTTGATTTATGGAGGGTACTACTTGGGTTCAAAATATTCAGATATTGCAAGTATTTCAGATTACCTAATAATCATAACCATCATAGTACTGATAGGAGCAGGCGCCGTTTTTTTGATAAAAAGAAGGAATGGAAGAAAAAAGCTCAGCAGACAATAAAACATGTCAGTTAATTGTTTCTATTTTAGGCGCAATATTTCCAGCTATACCCAATGCTATAGCTTCCTGCACCTGCAACATACAGTCTACCTCAGAGGCCTTGTTGAGAACCCCATAATCCACCGCGTTTAAGAATGCGGCATCTACAGATACAGGCGAATTAGATGCGAATATGCCCACGTCTTTGAATACATCTGGACCGGGGTTTGGCAAGCAGTCACAACCCTCAGCGAGGTCTTTAGCGAAACTTATGTAGGATACTTTTTGGGGCTTAAAAGTCGAAAGAACCCCATAAGCTGCTGAAGCAAGTGCTTTGCAGAGATTAGCTTTGTCGGTATAACTGATGGCTTGTGTGGGACAGGCAAAGATGCAGACAGGGCAACGCATACATACTTTAGAAGTGATATGCGCTTTACCTTCTATGATGTCGGGGAGATGAAAAGCGCAGACTTCTTTACATTTACCGCAACCTATACATTTGGAGGTATCGATTTCGAGTCCGATAGCACGGTGCTGGCGGAGTTTACCTGCACGGGGTGTACAACCCATACCGAGGTTTTTGATGGCCCCACCAAAGCCGCTTAGTTCATGGCCTTTACAAAGGAAAGCGACCTAGTACGAATTATAAAGTAAAATAGGCCATTATTTAATTGTGTGTTGTGATAAAAAGTGGGGTTAGGTGTCTTTTAGCAAGTTTTTGATTTCACCTATTTTGGCGGGGTTTATGGAGACTTCCATGCCGTAGCTTGTGGGGTGGAAGGTTACATATCCCAGGGTTCGGAGTTGTTTGAGTGTTTTTTCGCCGTCGCCGCGGTTGTGTTTAGGGAGGATTTTTAGGGCGTTGGTGGTGCTTGTGTGTTTGGCTCCGATGGTATTGCTTGTGAGGAGGTTTTTTAGGATGCGTTTGGCGGCGTCTGTTTCCATGTTCTCACCTCTTTCTTGTTAACCTCAGTGTTAACTCACATATTTAAGTTAATCTAAAAGTGAACATATAGCA